>CAYOBX010000279.1:0-7710 GCA_964402245.1 uncultured Saprospiraceae bacterium
TATTTGAAGTTTGTAACTTCAAATGGATATTTTTCAAGTTTGTAACTTGATTTTGTAGGCTATATTTTTTTTATGAGAAAGCCCTTCGACTAAATAATAATTCATATTAAACTTATATCGAATGAAGTAGTAGCAGTTGTAGTACATATTTTATAGTTAACTTACCCCCTTTATTTACCCTTTACCTCTCGTTTGCTATGAAAACTACGATTGCCTACTTCTATTTCCCTCTACCGATCCTATCTAACTTTATTCCATTCCTTACTTTACCAAACACTTTTTAGAACAGAGAGCAGAGAAGCGAGAATAGAGACACCATCCGTTTAAAAAACTACGATCATTCATTGTTTGTAAACGAAGTCTATCTCTATTCTCTGTTCTCTATTCTACAAGTTGTATGGTTTCAAATCCTTACTTTACCCTACCCTTTTTGGAAAAGCCCTCTAGAACTTTTATTACTTATTACTGCCTCCAAAACCCCTATTTGCCGAGCTGGCCTTAGCCAGCGAGGCTATAAAAAGTAATCTGTCAAAATTCCAGTTACTAAGAATGACACAAAAATAAATATCGGTTCTTGAGGCGGTTATTTTTCAAATTATTATCTTTGGATAAAGTTGTATTAGCCATTAATGATCTCAATGCTGCTAATCAATCTCAAAAAAACCAAAAAGATATGCCTAACAAGAATCTAATTACTAGAACACCTTCTGACTTCTCAGATTCACTTCTTGAAATTCAAATACAAAAAAATAATACATGTTTAAAAGCTTAATAAATGCTTCCGAATTAAAGCAACTATTACCTTTAAAAGATTTAGTAATTATAGATTGCAGGTTTTCAAATTCAGATACCAATAGTGGTCGCAATGACTATACATCTAGTCATATACCCAATGCCCACTATGCTCATTTAGATGAAGATTTGTCTGGGCCAATTATTCCTAATATAACAGGTAGGCATCCTTTTCCAGAAATCGAGGTAATCACTCAAAAAATAAGCCGATGGGGAATTTCTGAAAAAACCCAAGTAATTGCCTACGATCAAGGACATGGAGGTATTGCTGCACGCTTATGGTTTATCTTAAAATGGTTAGGACATGAAAAGGTAGCTGTTTTAAATGGAGGATGGAAAAACTGGCAGGAAAATGGATTCCCAGTGAATACAAATATTCCAAATGTGTCTCCAAGTATCTTTTTGCCACGTCCTAATATGGATAGAATACTTTCTGTAGAGCAAATTGAACAAAACTTGAAGCATCCTAAGTTTTTGCTAGTAGATTCTCGGAGTGAAGAACGCTATCGTGGAGATCATGAACCTATTGATCCTATCGCAGGTCATATTCCTAATGCTGTTTCAGCGCCATATGCTGAAAATTTGGACGAATCGGGCTTATTTAAATCTAAAGAAGCCTTGAGTAAAAGATTTGAAAAACTCTTAAAAGGCTATGCTCTGGACAAAACAATTTTTTATTGTGGATCTGGAGTTACTGCTTGTCATAATTTATTAGCTTTAAGTTATATCGGACAAGATCATGCAAAACTTTACCCTGGTTCTTGGAGTGAATGGATAACAAAAATTCAAAGACCTATAGCCATTACAAAATAAGGTAGGGAGATTTAATACTAACATCATATTTTCCAAGGACTGTAAAGAACTAAAACAGCAAGTAACATAAGCGTCTATTTGGAAGCCAACTGCTAAAATCTAATAGCTAAATTGAGCTAATCTATCAAAGTTTTTACAATTAAAATGGCGTATACATCAAACAATTTTCGCCTTCATATTATTTTAGTATATATTCCGAACAGAATAAACAATATTCACTCACTGTTAACAAAGTTTTCTAAGATGCTATTTGGAACTGAATCTCTAACTTTCCAAATAGCATCTGGCCTTAGTAAAAATGATCGATAACTAAGGTTTAAAAAAAGTAATATGAGAATAATTACAAAAAGCGTCTACTGCACTTCTATGGCGCTATTATTAATGCTTTTTTGTACATCATTATGTACACCATTAATGGGTCAAGACAAAGTCGAAAAGCAAAAAAGAACTAAACTTACTAAAATCAGAGGTTTAGTCATAGATAAAGAAACTAAAGAACCCCTTCCCTTTGTAAATATTGCCTTTGTAGGGACCTCCGTTGGTACAACAACCGATTTTGATGGATTTTATGAAATTGACACACAATGGGGTTCTGAAACCATTGAAGTTTCTTATCTGGGCTATATTAGCAAAACTGCAAAAGTAAACTTAGAAGAACGTAATGAAATAAATTTTGAATTGGAGTCGGAATCTTTAAATTTGGATGAAGTTGTTGTAAAAGCCAAAAAGAAGAGATACCGAAAAAAGAATAACCCTGCAGTGGAATTGATGCGGAAAGTTATTGCCAATAAAAAGGATAATAGTCTTGGTAGTAACGACTTTTATGAAGTAGATAAATATGAAAAGGTTGAATTAGATATCAATAATATTACAGACAAATTTAAAGCTCGTAAGGCTTTTAAAAAATTCCAATTCATTTTTGATTTTGTTGATACATCAGAAATTAATGGAAAACCCTTTCTACCTATTTTCTTGCAAGAAATCTCTTCAAAAGTATACTATAGTAAAAAAGCCAATCAAACTAGAGAGGTGCGTAAGGGTATTAATGCTACAAAATTAGAAGGTTATTTGGATGAAAAATCTCTAACAACCATCATGGATTACCTGTACGAAGAGATAGACATTTATAAGAACAGTGTCATCCTATTCGGTAATCAATTTACTAGTCCATTGGCTCCTATATCACCAGACTTTTATCGATTTTATATATTAGATACAGTAGAGTATAATGGTTTACCCGCTGTAGATATGGCATTTATTCCCAAGGTTAAAGGTAATTTTGGATTCAATGGAAATATGTTAATTGCATTGGATGATACCTATCAAGTACTCAAAGTCGATATGGGAATAGTCAATGATATTAATCTAAATTTTGTACAGGATTTAGTGGTCAATCAAGAGTTCCAAAAAGGTCCAGATGGCAAATATTTACTAGCTAAAGATAAAATAACAGTCGATTACAATATAACAAAGAAAGGGATCGGATTCTTCGGTAAAAAAACGGTGTTTTACACCGATCATATCTTTAATAAAGAAAGAGATCCTAGCTTTTATGCTGGTGCAGAAAATGTCGTGGAGGAAGAAGGAGCGAGGGAGGTGCAAGATAATTATTGGCTTGACAAACGGCCAGAGCAGCTAACACTTCAAGAAGAAGGAATTTACCACATGATCGATACCCTTCAAAAAGTACCTTCTTTTAAGCGGGCACTTAATATCGTTTCTTTTTTAACTACGGGTTATACGCCGATTGGCAAATTTGATATAGGTCCCGTGAATTCATTTTATAGCGGTAATTCAGTAGAAGGTTTCAGATTACGTTTTGGTGGCCGAACCAATATAAAATTCCATCCAAGATTTCAGATAGATGCCTATGCTGCTTATGGCTTTAGGGATAAAGAATGGAAAGGGGCATTAGCACTGCTTTATTCTTTTAAAGATAACTTTGAAGACAATCCCAAACACTTTGTCCGCTTTGGTTTTAATAGAGAAACTCGTTTCCCAGGTTTAGAATTAGAGTTTGTGAATGAAGATAATGCCTTTCTTTCTTTAAGACGTGGAGAGGCCAATAGATTGCTTTTTTTCGATTCCTTTAGAGCAGAATATTTTAGAGAAAACAACAGTAATCTAACCACTTCTTTTACTGCTGAAAGACTCCGACAAAGACCAGTTGGCTCCTTGACTTTTAACTTCACGGACGATAATGGAGAACCATCCAGTCTAGATGCCATTCAAACAACAGAATTTGGGGCTAATTTCCGTTTTTCACCAAATGCGGATTACTTTCAAGGAAAAGTGAATCGTTACCCAATATTCAATAAACATCCCATTTTTCAATTTTCTTATTTAGGTGCTTATAAAAATGTATTGGGTAGTACGCATGGCTATCATAGAGTCCGACTAGGTATCTTTAAAAGATTTTATTTAGGCTTCTTAGGGTTTACTAATGTGGAATTTGAGACGGGTCATGTTTTTGGTAATGAAGTTCCTTACGTATTATTACATATCCCAAGGGCCAACCAATCTTTCACCATACAAAGAAGATCTTTCAATATGATGAACTTCTTAGAGTTTGCTAGTGATAGATATATCAAATTAAATTTTCGACATTTCTTCAATGGCTTTATTTTTAATAGAATTCCTTTATTGAAAAAATTAAAATTAAGAGAGGTCATTACTTTGAAGACTATATATGGTGGCTTAAGAGACGAGAATGATCCGAGTAAAAATCCTGAATTAATCCAATTTACGACAACAGACGATGGCACGCCAGAGACGTTTAGTTTAAGTGGAACACCCTATGTGGAAGCTAGTGTGGGTGTCTTAAATATCTTTAAGGTATTACGAGTTGATGTAATCAAACGCTTAACTTATTTAGACAATCCGAATATACCCTCCTTATTCGGCTCTAAAGGCTTAGGCATTCGTGCAAGAGTCGCCGTGGAATTTTAGAACGTTAAATTTATTTATACGAATACAATTGTAAAAATGATGAATGATGAATGATGAATGATGAATTCTCTGATGTTGACCTCTTGAGATTGACAACTTGGTTTAATTTTGAATGCTTATAAAACGTTGACATTCAGTGAGCAGATTTCATTTCTCATTCATCATTAAAAAAAGTCAACATCAAAGAATTCATCATTCATCATTTCTCATTCATCATTAAAAAAGTGTCAACGTAAAAAAAAGGTCAACATCAAAAAAAGCCCTTACTCCTTCTCCCAATCCATAGCACGCTTCACCGCTTTTTGCCAGCCCTTATATAACTTCTTTCGTTTAGCCGCAGTCATTTTAGAACTAAAGGTCTTATCTAATTGCCAACCTTTAGATATAGTTTTTGGTGTCCAAAAACCTACTGCCAATCCAGCCAAATAAGCCGCTCCTAAAGCAGTCGTTTCAATCACCTTTGGTCGTTGAACAGTGGTCTTTAAAATATCTGCTTGAAATTGCATCAATAGGTTATTTGCACATGCACCTCCGTCTACTCTCAATGCAGTCAAAGGCACACCTGAATCCTTCTTCATGGCATCCAATACATCTCTAGTTTGATAGGCTAAGGATTCTAAAGTAGCTCTTATCAAATGAGATTTATCAGATCCACGCGTCAATCCAAAGATGGCTCCTCTAGCGTACATATCCCAATACGGTGCACCCAATCCTGCAAAAGCTGGCACAACATATACGCCCCCATTATCTTCTACTTTTTCTGCAAAGAATTCAGAGTCTGGCGCACTATCAATTATTTTCAATCCATCTCTTAACCATTGGATAGCAGCACCAGCAATAAATACACTACCTTCTAAGGCATAAGTTATTTTTCCATCTATTCCCCATGCAATCGTTGTTAATAAGCCTGATTTGGATTCTACAGGTGTTTCGCCTGTATTCATCAACATGAAACAGCCCGTTCCATAAGTATTTTTAGCCATGCCTTCCTTATGGCAACCTTGCCCGAATAAGGCCGCCTGTTGATCTCCTGCCATACCTGCCACAGGGATAGATTTACCAAATAGATTGCTAAGTGTTTTCCCATAAACTTGACTAGAAGGTTTTACCTTGGGCAGCATTTTTGCAGGAATATCAAAACGTTTTAATACTTCCTTGTCCCATTTTAAAGTTCGGATATTAAATAATAAAGTTCTCGAAGCATTTGAATAGTCAGTTACATGAACTTTACCTCCTGTTAAATGCCATACTAACCAAGTGTCCATTGTACCAAAAAGCAATTCTCCTTTTTCTGCTTTTGCCCTCGCTCCCTTTACATTATCCAATAACCACTTAACTTTCGTGCCTGAAAAATAGGCATCAATCACTAAGCCAGTATTTGTTCTTATATAAGGCTCCCAACCTTCTGATTTCAATTCATCACAAAAAGAAGCAGTCCGACGATCTTGCCAAACAATCGCATTATGGATTGGCTTACCCGTTTTCTTATCCCAAATTACCGTTGTTTCTCTTTGGTTCGTAATGCCTATACCAGCTATATCACTGGCCTTTACCTCATTATTGCCAAGAACATCTTGTGCTACTTTTAATTGTGTTTGCCATATTTCGTTGGCATTGTGTTCTACCCATGCAGGTTGTGGAAAAATCTGTGTAAATTCTTGCTGTTCGGTGGCTACTATATTTCCTTTTTTATCAAACAGGATTGCTCTACAACTGGTTGTTCCTTGATCGAGTGCTAATATGTATTTCATATATAAATTGGTTTACTTATTCTTTAAAAACGAATCAAAATTCGATAAAAAATAATTTCACAAAACATGAAGATACAAAAAAACATAAAGTAACCAATTTATGAGGGTTTTGAGAAGAAAAAATTTATGATATACCGCTCTGTTGTGCTTACAAAACAGCGAAACGGGAACATTTAATTATTAAAAACTAGTTTTAAAATTTTATATTTGCTAGATGAAAACGACAGCAGAATTAATAGACCTTATACAATTAGAACAATTAGACGATAATCTTTTCAGAGGACAAAATTATGTGACTCCTTGGGGTAGAGTTTTTGGCGGACAGGTGTTAGCACAATCCATTCATGCTGCGCGAGTGACCGTTCCAGAAGAAAGGGTCGTACACTCCATGCATGGCTATTTTATATTAGGGGGAGACCCCAACCAGCCAATTATTTATAATGTAGATAGAATTCGAGATGGGCGGAGTTTCACAACAAGAAGAGTCGTTGCTATCCAAAAAGGTAGGGCTATTTTTAATATGTCGGCCTCTTTTCAAATAGAAGAAGAGGGGTTTTCCCATCAAATTCCTATGCCTGACGTCCCTCCACCTGAGGAAGTAGAAACAGATAAACAATGGGTGGAGCAGTACAAAAAAGAATTACCGAATATGTACAAGAGATATCAGATAGAGCGACCCATTGAGTTCCGTCCTGTTGAAAAATTTAATCCTATCCATCCTAAAAAAGAACGCCCTTTTCGACATATTTGGATTAAAGCCAATGGCCCTGTGTTGGACAATCCATTAATACAAAGAGAAATTTTAGCTTATGCCTCTGACTACAATTTAATGACTACTTCCTTACTACCCCATAGGGATCAATTTAAAATACAAAATATGCAAATGGCTAGTTTGGATCATGCCATGTGGTTTCATTGTGATGTAAAAGTAGATGAATGGTTGCTATATGCTTTGGATGGACCAAGTGCTTCCAATAGCCGTGGCTTTAGTAGAGGTAGTTTTTTTAACCGAAATGGGAAATTAGTGGCTAGTGTGGTACAAGAAGGATTGATACGGCATCGGAAATAAAAGATCGCTGCGCTGTCAGATCGCTATGCAGGCTGACCGAGAATGGCTTTGAGTCGTATATAGCCGCCAAATTTATTTGGCTGGCTCGTAAGTTCTCAAAACACCAATCACTGTCAGAATTAGGATTCGTAGGATTTCAGGATTCGTAGGATTTCAGGATTCATAGGATTTTTGAGCAGTGGCACAATTCAAAATCCTACTAATTCTGAAATCTTATAAATCCTAATTCTGACATTTAAGTGGTATTGAGAACTTACGCTGGCTCTATGTAATGACTTGATTATCACTATTTTGAACCAGCCAAATAAATTTGGCGGTTACGAAAAACACATTCAC
>CAYOBX010000280.1:0-3321 GCA_964402245.1 uncultured Saprospiraceae bacterium
TCTTCATCCATTTCCTCTTCATCCATTTCTTCCTCCTCTTCTAGTTCTTCACCAGGGCAAGGAGCAGCAGGTTGCGATGTAGTTTCATAAGAATTTTTTGCCCCTCTTCCAAGAATAGTGACAAGATTGCCAATATTTACACTTTGAGAATTGGGTGGAAAAAAAGGATCTATATCATTTTCAACTACTCTAATAGGGCCTAGACATTCTGTCCCATTTTGAAATGTAAAAAGTAAAATTTCTACACCAGCAACATAGCTCAAATCTTGTATGGGACTTGACAAAGGAATAGAAACATAAGAAAATCCAGGATTCTCAATCGGAGAATTTATAAGGATTGCATCGCCATTCCAAAGACCTGTTATACTTTGAAAATTAATGATTTCTAAGCCGCCATCTGGGGCGACTAAAGAAATTTGTGCGTTATTGGTAATGCTCAAAGGAGGGACTTGATCAAAATCAGGAGTAATATAAAATTCGTAAGTGGTTTGGTCTTCCGATAAGGCTAATCTTCCTGTAATTTGTGCCATTAGTTGACCAGTGAAAAATAAAGCACATAAAAAGATTAACAGATGTTTCTGCAATTGCATCATCAGCCTAGTAGTTGTGATTCAGGTTAATTCAATAGAAGTAAGTATACTTTGAAAAAGTGTACTTATTCTGTTTGCTTAATAAGGAGGAAAGAGTGTGGAGGAAAGAGGGGGTGAGTTGGGGTGAGTTGGGAAGTTTATCATTTTAGAGTGAGCGATTTCGTTAGTTTTTTTATAAAAAAACTAACGAAATCGCTCACTCTAAAGAAATATTCAAAGCTACTGCTTGTCGATAATTGCTTTAGCGTACTATTTCTAAGTATCCTGAGTAGACATCTTGGGTCTCACCATTGGTGATTTTTAGCATATAAAAATATACGCCGTCAGGTAGTATAAGGTTATCAAATGTTCCACCCCAGTCATTTTGATAATTGTCTTGTCGGTAAACTCTATTACCCCAGCGATTATATACTTCTAAACTATTTTGAGGGAAGTTTTCTATATTTTGAATAGTGAAAAAATCATTGACACCGTCATTATTTGGACTAAAGCCTGTAAAAATCTCCATCTCATCACTAGTAACTTCTACTTGTACAAAAGTAGTATCACATACGAGTGTAGAACAAATCACAACACAGAAAAAATCTGTACCTATAAAATCTGGATTAGGCGTATAGGAAAAACAGAGATTATCTTGAAGCAACAAAAATCCATTGTCTGGATTTTCACAATCATCTATAGAAATAGAGTTAATGATCGTAGAGTCAATGATCGTGCTAGAATTGTTCGGGCATTGATCGATTATAGGAGTATTGACAAGTGTTGTTAGTTTTAACGTATCTAAAGGAAATGTATTTTCGTGGTCTGTAGTGTCTTCCTCAGACATCATTAAGTCATCAATCTTTATGATCAAATTATCTTCACAATTTTGTATAGTATCTCTTACTATAAAAGATTGAACCCCTGAACCTGTGAGCATCAAACTTTGAAAACCAACATTCATATTATTGAGCTGTAACTCTAAAGAAGTATTAGATCCAATATGTAAAAGTCTTAATGGACCATAACTATTGTCACCGGCTAAACCTATAAATCCAAAGTCATCGACCATTACCCAATTGGCTGTTTGGTCGAAATTATTCATAGCATTAATTAATTCTTCTGCACTGTTAAATTCAAAGTCTGTTAAGGTATCCTGATTTACAATCCATTCCTCTAATAAGAAAGGAGGGGTACCTAAAGAAGTAGCATTGAAACCATAAAAAATAGACTCTTCCAGACATTCTCCAAAAGTCATATCATAACTAATACCGTCTTTTAAAAATTCAAATTCTGAAATGTCCATGTCAGAAATTGGAAGACAGACAGTCGCTAAACTATCTTCTGTAATCGCACGAAGCGTATCTAGTCCATTAAAGAAACCGCAAGAAACTATATCATCACAATCTCTAAGCATTACGCTTAGGCTTCCCATCACATCGCACCCATTTTCTGATATTAAGGTGATGTTATACTCAGTAGTATCACTATCCATAACTGGCCTGAAAGAGAATAAGGAATCTTGTATATTCGCTTCTACAAACTCTCCGCCATCAATCGAGAAATCAGAAATAGATTCGTTAACAATAATTTCAACTATCTTTTCATCTGTTTCACAGAACGTTCGATCTGCTAAACCAGAAAGGATACTTGCTGCCTCAGGTATAGCTAATTCTATTGGATTATTTTGATAAGATACGACACAATCTTCAGCGCCTTCAATCCTAACCATTGCATTATAAATGCCTTCTTCTAGTTCGCTAAAAACTGCTAGCCTACCCCAAGTATCTCCGCCATCAATACTGTATTCAATGACAGATTCTGCATCGGCGGTTACCATTATGGTAAGGCTACCTTTATCATCGTTACAAGCACTTGGATGAACAATAATAATATTCTCAATTGCTACAGCACTTTCATCTGTTAATAAGATGATTTCGGACCAAGCATCTACACAGTTACTAGAAGTATCTCTTGATAAAACTTGATATTCTCCTGGTGCTAAATCAGAAAAAATATTTTCACTTTGATAAGTTTGACCATTGTCAATACTATATTGAACACTTTCGTTTTCAGAAGATAGAGCAATAGATATTGAGCCATTATTTTCACACTCAGTAGGAGCTTCTCCCAATACCATGTCTATTATTGGATTGTCAGCTACATCAATGGTAATCGTATCAGATGATTGACAACCATTTGGCGTTATAATATCTAATTGATATTGCGTGGTTGTCATTGGTTGTATATCTGGATTTGTACAATCAGTACAACTTATATCTCCTGTAGTTATCCATTGATAGGTACCACTACCGCCAATTGGATTAAGCTGAATGCTTTCTCCTGAACATATACTTAAATCGCTGCCTAAATTAACTTTTGGGCAAATATTAATAATAGTGGTATCGCATACATTGGCTGTATTACAATGGACTACGCAAATAGTTTTAGAATCTGAAAACGGATTGACTGGTTCAATTTCTATACACTTCGTTCCTTCTACTGGTGTTACTCTAATATCTTCATCTTCATTACATAATGACGTAGTCGCTATAGCATCAATTGTTAGCACAGAATCTAAACAAATAGTGGTTTTGATATCTACAGGTAGATTAAAAACAAATACATCTACATCTCTACCACCTGTCTCGGGTCCTTCTTCGTCGTCTTCTTCAACTGGAATGGTAGTATCCATTGTATCCATTGGAATGGTAGTATCCATTGTATCCATTGGAATGGTAGTATCCATTGT
>CAYOBX010000280.1:3421-7698 GCA_964402245.1 uncultured Saprospiraceae bacterium
TCCATTGGAATGGTAGTATCCATTGTATCAACGTTATTATCAGATTCTAGAGAGTGGATTCCGCAGTTTGTTATATTTAGATTACTAATACAAACCTCTGCACCACTTCCACCCATACCAGAGACCGTTAATTGTTGACTTACATTGGCATTCAAACTATTAGGTGGAAAAAATGGATCTGTATTATTGTCCATTAAGAGTACAGGTAAGCCTGTACAAGTACCGGCATTTTCGAAAGTAAAAATTGGAATTTTTTCTCCTTTATTATATACAATTCCTTGAGTCCCTCTTGTATCAAGACCAAAAGAAATATAGTCTTTTTCAGGTGCTTCTATAGGACTATTTGATCTGGAGTTAGCAGAAAAAACGACACCATCTATGAGGTTCGTGAAATTAGCAACCTCAAAATCTCCAGTGGGTACTCTTATAGTAATTTGTGCAGTTGATGTGATATTAAAGGGAGGACTAAAACTGGTATCTGATAAAATAGACATGGTGAATACACCGTCATTAGCTTCTAATACATAAGCAAATACACAGTCAGATTCTCCTAAAAAGATATTCGCTAAGTCTATATCAAAGCCACTATTACCACCATCAAAATCTTCTTCCCCTTCCTCATTAGCAGATCCATTAGATCCATCTGTACTAGAGCCATCCGCACCATCTTCATCAGTTGGACAGTTTTCGCTATTTATTGTGACAGCTTCCAAGTCTCTATCAATACAAGGAGCACCTTCTAAACCAATTTGAGGTTGATAGGTACCAATTTCAAGATTTAAAAAAGTGCCTATATTTTGCCAAGTCATTCCACCATCAATACTAAATCTTAATGTTTCGTCTGGATTAATACTGGTTGCTTCTATAACTATGCTACCCAGTGTTTCACCACAAGCAGGAGTAGAAACAATAGAGGTGACTTCTGCTACTCTAGGGAAATTTAATTCTGCAATTCCATAATCTGCAAAATTGAGACCTAGTATATCCCTGACCATAATATCGTACTGTATTCCAGATTCTAAATTGTTAAACACATTACTATCTTCCCAAGTAATTCCGCCGTCAATACTATATTGAAGAGGAGTATTTTGTTCTTCTGATGCAGTAATAGTAATTCTGCCATCTGATTCATTACAAATAGTAGGATCCTCTAAATTAACGTCACTAATTGTTATAACTTCTGTAGAAGTTGATATAGTATCTATAGGTTCTTCTGAACCAAGACAATTAGCTGGAGTACCATAACTTCCATCATATGCATTACCCAGTCCAGCTCCCAAAACAGATATTAATATACCAGGATTTACTTGTTGAGAATTTGGTGGCCAAAATGGATCATCCTCTGTTATAAAATTTAATGTGCCTGTACAAGTGCCCATGTTTTCAAAAGAAAATAATTCAACTTCTTCTCCTTCAACATATGCAATATCTGATGTCCCACTTTGCAATTGAAACATTAAATAATCCATAGAAGGATTTTCTTCAGGAGCTTGAATCATACTGCCACTACTCCACAAACCGGTTATATTGGTGACATTTCCTGCTTGAAAACCACCAGTTGGTAAGACAAAAGTAATTTGTCCATTATTCGTTGTATTAAGCGGAGCAGAATAGGAAGTCTCTGGTCTAAGCTTTACTAAATACGTGACATTATCAGGTTGTAGTTCAGCAGTCAATTGTATTTGCGCTGATAAATCTATCTGAAATGTGACAAATAGTAAGCTTAGCAGTAAGATTAATTTTCTCATGATTTTAGCATTGTAAGTGGCGGATATAAAATCATTTATTGGGGCGATGTTTTTTTTTTACAAAGCCTTAGAAATAATTTTGCCTAACAGTATATTAGCTTTTCAGCTAAAATCATTTGAAAAAGCAGAAGGTAGGAGTGAATATTAAAAAAGAGGCTTACTTATGACAATAAGTAAACAACCTTACTTTTAGATAATGAAGTGATGTATATAAAGTATAAAATTGAGAACTATTTTGGAGGATGCAAAAACGCTGCCAAACTAAAAAAAATGATTTTTTCACTTTTTTTGCCTTTTCTTGACAGGAATAGAATGGCATGAAGTTTGAAGAATAACACAGTGTATTTTAACCCTCAGATCTTAATTCTCCCCCCTATTATTCATAGCATTACTATAGTGCTAGAATATTCCCTTAAAAGTGCAAAACAAATAATCTTTTGTATCTACAAGAAAGAATACACCATTTGGAAAGGCTTATCAGAGTGTAGTTAAGTGTCTTTGTAGTGGTAAAATTGAGAACACAATAAATTTCTTCTTTGTAGTATAATAGAATTATTTAGTTTTCATATAAAAATTATTTAAACGATAACTATACCTTCGTATAGTCTATTGCTATTAGAGATATTCAGTAAGGCTAGAGTACGAATCAATATCAATAAACATTGTCTTTATTCTACCTTTCTATATCTAAGGATGAATCTTAGTTATCTAATTTAATACTAGATAAGATTCATCCTTCTTCTTTCCTCCTTCCTCCCTTCCTAATTGTTCCCCTTTTTAGTTTCCCCTGTTTTATTCTTTGCAACAACTGAGTGGTCTCAATTACTCAACTAACCTACTTATGAACCTTCCTAATTCGATTTAGAATGAGGAAAGATTACTTTTTTTAAACAAAAATCAAGTACCATCAATGAAAGAGTTTTTACAATATTACAAGGCTTTGCTATTGCTGCCAGTAGTTTTGTTCTTATCGTATGCTGGACATGCTCAGGATCAACAAACCTTAGAGTTTAAGATACAAATTCATGAGCCAGATTCTATTACAGGGGAAAACATTTGGGGAGTCTATGTGAGGCCATCAACAGGTTTCGCACCTGGCCAAAACGGATCAGTTGTTGCCTCAGGGCAAATATCAATTTTAATGAATTCTGGCGTAGATGGTGATAACGGAGTAGACGTTATCCATAACATAGAAAGTGTTAGTGGAGAGTGGAATGACGGGTATGATGTAGTTAGAGATCCAACGGAAAACATGGGGGTTTCTTATTATTTTATAGGTTTAGATGATGGAGATGGAATTCTTTTAGAAAATGGAGAAGAAACGCTTCTCTTTACATTTCAATCTCTTGTAGATTGTCCAGATACCTTAGGATTAATAGAGAACGGAGTCGATCCATTTGACAAGCCAGGCAGAGGGGAAGGCAATAATACGGCGAACAATAATCCAGGTATGGATTTAGCCGTCTTTAATATCAATACAGGAGCTATCCACAACTGGCAAGGCAATTATCAACCTAGAGCATTCGATTGTGAGGATTGTGATATGGATGGTATTCTCAATGGTATTGAGGATAGTAATGGTGATGGTATATATACTATAGGACAGGACTCTTCTGACTTATGTGATGCCTGTGACCCTTTAGGTATTGCCAATTTTGAAGCAGAGCTTACAGGAGGAGATACATTAAATGTATGTGCGTCACAAGATTCTGCTCAACTAGTAGTAACTACTACTGGTGGAATTGAACCATATACTGTTTATGTAAAAACAACAGATGTAAATGCAATAGAAGGGCAAGTAGTCTTTGTGGATTATAGATCAGGAGATACAGTACGTGTATTACCATTAATTACCACAACTTATACCTTGGATTCGATTGTCGATTCACTAGGTTGTAGATTGGATGACACTTCGAAATTATTAGGATCTGTAGAAGTCTCTGTAGAAGGTCCGTTGGGTTGGGGAGCGGGTGGTAACATACCAGCAGACTATACATCTTGTACTTTAGATACTTTATTTTTTGAAGTTGATGCAGTAAATGATGGAGACGCAGACATTTTATACCAATGGCAAGTAGGTTCGTCTAGAACAGGACCATTTACTGATATTGCGAATGGTACACCATATAGTTTAGCAGATACAGATTCATTAGTCATCAGTAATCCGAATGGATTAGATGGACTTTTTTATCGAGCAAAAATATTTACAGAGACTTGTGATACTTTATATTCTGAGGCTGCCTCTTTAATAGTGGATGGACCATTTGTTATTAATTCATCACCAGTAGACGCAGCAATTTGTGGTATTGATGGACATGAATTTATAGCAGATACAGAGAACTTAGGTTCTGGTAGTATCGTCAAGCAATGGCAAGTGGGAGATGGAGCTGGTAATTGGACGGATATTTCAGATGCTACTCAATATGGAGATTTTAACACAGATACTTTACAGATATTAAATCCATCAATGGATATATCCTCTTTGGATAGTGCTTGGTATCGTTTACAAATTACTGGTGCCAATATGGC
>CAYOBX010000281.1:0-7696 GCA_964402245.1 uncultured Saprospiraceae bacterium
AAGCTACAGCTTGCCGATTGCCAAAAGCTATCCTCATAAATATCTGCTTATCAGATAATTATTTTTAGCCTGACGACTATTCTTACACTTTGCCCTAATAATTTCGATAGTATCGCTCTAGGAAATCGAGTGTTTGGTCATAGATTGGAATCGTTACCTCTGTAAATAATTCCTCGGCACGAGGTTGCGGTGGCGGATTTCTTTGATTCAAACAATTCGTATCTCCGTTATCTAATGCTCTGGTATCTCCTGTAAAATATCCCCATTCAGCAGTGTATCTATGCCCTCCATCAAATCGCTCTCGCTCTTCTCGTCTTCCATTGCTACTGTCAATAATTTCTAGTTCCATTCTACCGGAAGAAGTTATTTCTCTTGTAAAACAATGTACTTCTGCTTCGACAATGATTGGAGTCGTGAAGGTACTATCGCCAACTGTTACTACTTGAGTGGCTACATTATCTTTTGATCTTGTAAAGACCTGTTCTCGATCTTGCGTATTGCCCATAATAAAATCATAAAGGCGCATTTCTATAACATGGTCTACCTCTTCTAAAGGAATATTGTATCTATTGGATGGACCAATAAATTGAACAAATTCTTCATTATTACTACGCTGCAATTCTGCAACTAATTCTCTTTCAAAATCAATAACATTCAATTCATATCGGAAACTTGGAACTTGAATAGGAGCAATCCCTACGAATAAAGTAGCCATTTCTCGTGCTTCCTCTAATCGGAGATTGGTATCTTTATAAATGTCTTGACGCTCCAAAATAAATTCAAAGTGATCATAGGCCTTTTTGGCACTCTTTCTGTCTCCGTCTGCTAGTAAATCCATCCCTACATTGTATCTAGCCTCCAAAACCTTTTCTTTAGCATCATAAATTTCTCGACTATAAGTCTGTGCATCGACCGCTTTTCGAGCGGTATTGATCGCTCGTATTTTGGTATAAGCCGCTTCCATTGTTTCGTATTTCTCTTGTATTTTTTCCCACTTGAATGGATCTCGTTTTTGCTTTAGATCAGCGATCTCTCGCTTATAGTCTTCTAAAAACAATGGGTAAGCAGCCTTTAATATTTTTCTTGACTTACCATCATCTGGCTTTTTCTTTAACTTACTTAGTGCTTTCCACACTGCATCTTTATGATCGCCTTTATCAAGTGCTTTTTCAGCAGATACACAAGATAGCATCAATAATAGGGGGAGTAAAAAAGGAACGATTGATTTTGCCATGATTGTGATTTTTAGAGCTTGTTTAAACATGCTCTTAGTTGGTAATGGTTTATTTAAAGATACTTATTTTGAAAAATAAACCTACTAAAGACTAGCTATTTAACCGTGTTTTAAAATATTTTATAGTTATTGTTGAAGAAAATGTTAATAGTGGGCTTGTGTTATTAGAAGTTTTTCATGAAACATTTGTAAACGAAACCTGTTATTTAATTTTTATGATTCTTTGACAAACCTAATGAGCGAGCGTCAAAGAACGATTTTTATTCGTCAATTAGTCCTATATTATGAAGCGATTCTTTACTCCCTTTTTATTATTTTTTAGTCTGTTTTTACAAGCGCAAGAAGTAAAAGAAGAACAGAAAAAATTAGTAGTCCAACCCATCTTAGTAATGCAGTTATGGTCTACCTATACGGATGGGCAGCAATTATATAATACCGATAACCAACAATTCGAAGCAGTAGACAATCGCTTAAATTTTTTATTACATAGAACGAGACTTGGAGCGAAAGGAAGTTACGGTAGTCAATGGGTATATGACTTAACAGGCTCTCTAGATTTTGTGGGACAAGATTTATTAGCAGGTACTGTAGGAGCAGCTAATAATGGTGCGTCGCCAAGATTTCGAGTGTGGAATGCATTGGTCCAATATAAAGTGATTCCTGAATCTGAAAATCTATATATCACCTTTGGTTATCAAGCACCACAATTAAGTAGAGAAAGTATTACTAGTCCTTTTGCCGTTGGTTCTTTTGAAAAAGCGTGGTCGCAAAATTATATTCGCCGACATACGTCAGGTACGGGACCAGGGAGAATTGTGGGGATGAATATAGGTGGTTTTAATAAGGGAGCAGAAAATCAAAAAATAGCTTTTAATTATGACTTTGGTATCTACAATCCTCGTTTTACAGAATTCGGTGGCAATACAACTGGACAGCAACACGCTCCTTTATTGACAGGAAGACTAGGGATTCATATCGGCGATCCTGAAAATAATAAATATTCAAGAGGGCATAAATTTAATTGTAAAGGGAATAGAAAAGGGGTGACGCTTTCTGTATCAGGTAGCCATAATGGGGCGATCAGTTTATGGGATAAGAACCAATCCTATGGTGTTGATTTACTAGCTAATTTTGGTTCTATTAATATAGCAGGAGAATGGATGCAACTAACTCGAGAATTGGATAATCTTAAATCAACTGCAGCTGCAGGTTTTTTAAAGCTAGGCTTCCATACCATTTTAAAAAATGCCAAAGTTTTTGAACCTGTTATTACGTATTCCTTTTTAGCTGGACCTACTTCTCAGGCTGACCAAGAGGCTGCTCGTTCACTTAGCACTTTTTCTGGAAGCGAAAACTATTTGGAATTAACGATGAATTATTATGTATCCTCGAAAGCACGATTAAGTTTGTCTTATACATTTAGAAATGGAGATGCTGGTGCTTTGGATGCTTCTTTAGTCAATAACAATTTCTTTCAGCAAGGAGGCGTAGGTGCTATAGAGCGAGGAAATTATCTAGGAATTGGATTGTTGTTTAATGTCTATGGAAAATAGTAGAGACGTAGCATTGCTACGTCTCTAGACATATCTATTCCGCCGAAGCACCTGAACCTTCGGAACGGCGGCAGACGGAATCTCGTTATAATAGCCACGTTTTTGTAAGTTCCAAAAATAATTGATACTAGTAATCAATAAACTATGTCGAGTAGCTACTAATTGGGATTCATGTAATTCTAATAAATTTTTCAATTCGGGATCCTTGGTCGGTGTTATATGTTTTTCGACCTCTTCTGTAGGCGTGTTTAAAGGTGCAATACCCTCGATTTTTGCTCGTAAATTGGTCAAAGTAAGTGAATCGGACAAAGCAACCGTTACCTTTTTGTCTATAAAATGGAAATCTACCTGATTTGTTTCTAAATTGCCCAATACAGGATGTAAAAGACTATTGTCTACCTTCGCTTCAATCTTCAATAGTTCCTGATAACTATACTTTTTAGAACTAGTTCCATATTTTTTAGAATGAATAAAATCATAAAAACAAGAATGTACGCAAATAGCATCCGCTGTTAAATAGAAAAATATAAAATAGTACACACCAAATAAAGGGCGCTGTCCATTGAATCGAAATGCTCTTAAATTCTTCTCTTGAATAGCTCTTTTTCCATCCGTTGCTATGGGTTGTATCAATCCCCATTCTTCAATATTTATACCTATTGTTTTTCCTTTTATTTGATCATCTACAGGAATCAAATCTTCTTTTCTTATTTGGAAGGCTTGAAAGGCTTCTCTATCTAATGTAGCGATTTCTTCTTGTAGCCATTGCTCTATTTGTGCATTAGCAACAACAGGGGAGTTTCCTTCTGCAAGTAATAGTTCTCGTTCTTTTTTTAAAGTATCTAAAGATTTATTTATAATGTCGTTGAGTTGGTAAGATTTTTTAAAATTCTTGAAAATATTTTTAAAACGATAAGCAGCATACGCAACGACAGGTAGGCCAAAATAATAAGGTATCTGTAATATACAAATCAACCCAATCAAAATAAAGAATCCAACCTTAGCAATATCTTTTGTGAAAATCTTATAGTAGGCTTCTCCCCATTCATCAAATTTATAAATTGCTCGTTCGTGTTGAAAAGGGTTTTTATTAGCGGCATTTTTAAAAAAATAAGCCGCTTTTTGTTGCTGTCTTTGATTCAATATTATAGATTCCTCTACAAAAGTTTGCCCCTCAGAAGGAGCCTCTTCTAAAAAAGAAATACCTGTTCGGAGTCTAGGATCATTTTGTTGATTATTA
Source organism: uncultured Saprospiraceae bacterium (assembly GCA_964402245.1). GTDB lineage: Bacteria > Bacteroidota > Bacteroidia > Chitinophagales > Saprospiraceae > JAFMDF01. The sequence goes on from CAYOBX010000281.1 coordinate 4,028, forward strand.
TAATCTGGCGTTTCTTGCCGAATGAGTAGCGGGAAAGTATTTTTAAATCGAGTGCCTGTTTTTAAATAATAAAATTGCCAAAAGGGAGTGCTTTTATTAATGAGGAGCCATTCTTTTTTGGAAAAATGCTTTAATACTGTGGCATTCCCATCTATTACAATATCCTGATTGTGAAAATAGTTTATAACTACATTAGGTAGTTTAGAAAATAGCTTCGCATCGTGCAATTTATTGAAATCATTGACACCTATCTCAATCTTATTTTCTAGGTAGTTTGTAGTTGTTTCGTCGCCCATGTGTATATGCTATTATGCTAGCGCTAAAAAATGGCGAATTTTGGTAAGACTTTTTTAGAATAGAGAGCAGAGAAGTGAGAATAGAGATAGATTTCGTTTTCACCCAAATAAAATTTCAGTGAATGATAAATGAATTTCATTCTTATCCTTTGTTCTTGATGTTTTGATTATACAAAGGTACTTGCTATAATAGAATAATAAAATTTTTAATACAAAAAATAGATATAAAACACTAATTATTTTTGACTACTCCCTTATTGGATAATAAAATGAATTAACTATCTTGCCAGTTGAATGGAGAAGTTATTAGCTTTTAGCAATCAGCTATTAGTTTATAGTAGAGTATAATAGTATGCTCAATTTTAAGACTCGGCAAGCTGTAACTTGCCGAGTGTTAGAATCTATAGTTCTATCCATTTTTGTTTTTATTCCATTAATTAAAGGCTAATAGCTATTTTAAAAAAAAACGTAAAACCTTATTAATATGAAAATGAATACGAGAATACAGCTCTCGATTATGATGTTCTTACAATTTTTTATTTGGGGATCATGGGCTGTTACATTAGGGACGTATCTAGGAGAAATTGGCTTTGATGGTTCAGAAATTGGAGATATGTATAGTACTAATGCTTTAGGAGCTATTATTGCGCCACTATTTGTTGGGATAGTTGCTGATCGGTTTTTTCCAGCACAATATGTGTTAGCTTTTTTACATTTAGTTGGTGCAGGCCTGTTGTATTGGGTATCTGGGGTGACAGACCCTAGTTCTTTCTATTGGATTCTGTTACTGTATTCATTGACTTATATGCCAACATTAGCCATTGTGAATGCTGTTGCCTTTAATCAAATGGAAGATCCTGGAAAGGAATTTCCCGGTATCCGAGTATTAGGTACCTTGGGATGGATAGCAGCAGGTTTATTAATAAGTTTTATGACGATAGAAAATACCAGTACGCCTTTGGTAATCGGAGCTGGAGCTTCTCTTCTATCTGGGATATTTGGCTTTTTCTTACCGAACACCCCCCCTAAAGCAAAAGGGGAAAAAATAAATATCGGTAACTTATTAGGTTTAGATGCTTTAGGCTTGATGAAAGATCGAAACTTTGCCGTACTAGTAATCAGTTCTTTATTGATTGCTATTCCTTTATCTTTTTATTATGCTTGGGCGAATCCTTATTTTAATGAATCAGGAATGGTGAATGCGGCAGGTAAAATGACGTTAGGTCAAATGTCAGAAGTAGGCTTTATGTTATTAATGCCATTTTTCTTTTCTCGATTAGGCGTGAAGAAAATGATTCTGATAGGCATGGTCGCTTGGGCTGTTCGATACCTATTATTCGCTTATGGAAATAATGATTCTTTAGTCTGGATGTTTTATGGAGGAATTTTATTGCATGGGATCTGTTATGATTTCTTTTTCGTTACTGGACAGATTTATGTGGATAAAGAAGCACCGGAAGGTTTACGAGCTAGTGCACAAGGATTAATTGCCTTAGTGACGTATGGTATCGGATCCTATATCGGTAATATTATAGCAGGAAAGATAGTAGAGAGCTATGAAATTAGAGAGAACGCTGAAATTGTAGGGCATCAGTGGTATGAAATATGGATCATTCCTGCTGGCTTGTCCGTACTTTGCTTTTTGATATTTTTAATATTCTTTAGGGATAAGGAGTTGAGTTCTTAGAAATGATGATTTTTAAAATGATGAATGATGAATGAGAAATGATGAATATATGGTGTTGACTACTTCATGTTGTCTAGATTTTTTGAAATAGTTGATAACCAGTAATTTCTGACACTCGGCAAACAGTAGATTTTAATAGTTTTTAGAGGGCGTAATTTTGTAAAGCTTTTTCCAAAAAAAGCTTTACAAAATTGCGCCCTCTAAAGATATATAATGAACATACTTGTTGCCGAGTCTCAAGATAAAAAATCTAGATGGTCTATAATGTTTGTCAAAAAACTAAATTAAATAGTAAGCATCAAAGATTTATCATTAAAAAAGAAGAGCTACAAAGCCAAGTAGTCAAAATCAAGTAGTCAACATCAAAGATTCATCATTCATCATTTCTCATTCATCATTTAAAAAAAAAGCTTGTTAAAAAAAATAGATAAATACATTTTAGGGAAATACTTAAAAACCTTCTTTTTCACGGTACTCCTCTTCACAATGATTTCCTTTATCATTGATCTAAGTACGCAGATGGAAAGTTTTTTAGAAGAAGATTGTACTATAGGAGAAATTGTATACGACTACTACCTACCTTTTATTCCTTGGATTAACGGATTACTCTTTCCTTTATATGCCTTAATTTCCGTTATATTTTTTACTTCTCGAATGGCATATGACTCAGAGATTATTTCAATTTTAAATGCAGGTGTTAGTTTCCGACGTATGATGCGACCTTATTTTATTGGGGCTTGTATTATCGGTGGCTTACATCTCTTTGCGAATCATTACCTAATTCCTTTAGGCAATAAATCAAAGGTGAATTTTGAGCACACTTATTTATATAAAGGAGAAGATAAAGGTAGAACCAGAGATGTTCACTTAATATTAAATAGAGATACAGCGAATCAATCTATTACAAAAGCATATGTCAAAACTTATGCTCGGATAGATACTTCTGTTCGTAATTTAATATTAGAACGTTTTGTAGGTACTCGACTAGTCTATCGCTTAAAAGCTAGTCGGGCAGAATGGATAAAACCACCTAATCATTGGAAATTACGAAACTACGAAATCCGCACCTTTGGTGGAGAACAAGAAGAAATGATTTTCGGCAATCACCAAAGTATTGATACGACTCTCAATATGTTCCATGATGATTTTGTGCTTTATGAAAACGATAAATTGACGATGACTACGCCAGAGTTGCAGAGAGCCATCAATAGAGAAAAGGCTAGAGGTGTGAAAACGACAAAAGGGTTTTTATTAGAAATACAAAGACGTTCTGCGGAGCCATTTACGATTATTATTGTTACGTTAATTGGAATGGCGATTGCGGCTAGAAAGGTTCGAGGTGGTTTGGGTTTGCATTTAGCTCTGGGGGTTGCTTTGGGAGCTGCTTATGTCTTCTTGTCTCGTTTCTCCACTACTTTTGCGACAAACCAAACATTGACACCAGAGTTGGCGGTTTGGATTCCTAATATATTATTTACGTTGATTTTGATTTATTTGATAAGTAAAGCACAAAAGTAAAATGGGCGGTGTATTAAAAGTAATGCTAGCTTTACATTTGACTTACCGCTGTAAAATGAACACAGAGGCACGGAGCACACAGAGCATATATATTAACTAACTCTGTGTGCTCCGTGCCTCCGTGTTCTTAATTTAACTCTGTTACTCCAAAATAACCTTCTTCATAGC
>CAYOBX010000282.1:0-7689 GCA_964402245.1 uncultured Saprospiraceae bacterium
TTTTTATACAAGGCGATCATGGACCTATTGAGTTTAGAAGTGTTGTGATAACGCCGATGATAAGTAGTAAGTAATAAGTAAAAAATCAATATAAATGCAACCAAATTTTTATATTCTTCCTATTGCTGCGCTAATCCCTCTATTATTAGGTTTTATCTGGTATCAGCCGAAGGTATTTGGAACAGCCTTAGCCACTGCAACAGGAAAACCAATAAATCAAATCGGCAATCAAGGTAGTATTGCTAGGGCAGCATTTACTTATTTATTTGGCTTATTTATGGCCTATGTACTTTTGATGTGTAGTGTGCATCAATTTGCGACGGCCTTATTATTTGTCTTAGACCCTGCTTTTGGACAAGAAGGCTCTGAATTTAGTTCGTTTTTAACCGACTTTAATAATAAATATGGAGATAGGCATCGAACTTTTGGTCATGGTGTCATTCATGGCATGGAAGTATCTGCCTTAATGAGTTTTGCATTTTTAGGAATTAGTACTTTTATTGAAGGCTTACCTATGAAAAGAATGTGGATTCACTTTGGATATTTTGTGTTATGTGGTGGCTTAATGGGGGGATTGATTTGTGCTTATTTTTAGTTGCTAAATAATGTGACAAAAATAAACGAATAATTTTAACTACATAGCGGCTAAACCGCAATTATCTATTGAACCACAAAAGATACAAAAGACCACAAAAGCAAAGTGAGATAAACTTTTGTGCTCTTTTGTGCCTTTTGTGGTTCAGAAAAAATGCTAGTTTATTTTTGTCGTACTACTTATTTTTACATAATACTATAGAACTTTCCATTGCGAAATATACTTGTTATAAACAATGAAGCAATCTAGTATATTTCACCCCACATTATTAAAAAAAATTGGGATTCTTGCCTTACCCGTCATGCTGTCTAATCTATTGCAAACGCTAATAACGGTAATAGATACGATTATGATCGGGCAACTAGGTCCCATTCCTATTGCAGCAGTAGGAATGGCTAATACCCTCCGCTTATTTATATTAATTACCTTATTATCTGTAGCAGGTGGGGCCATCAGTTTGATGGCTCAAGCCAAAGGTAGTCGAGATAAAAAACAGATGAGTTTTGTAGCTCGTCAGTCTATTGTTTCTGGCTTAATGATTTCGGCTATCTTAGGGGTGATAGGTTATTTTCTAGCTTACCCTTTATTAGACTTAATGAATCAAGGAGGGGAACAAGAAGCTGTAACACTCGGCACAGCCTATTTGAAAATTCTATTTCTTGGCACTCCATTTTTAGTCCTCAATATTGTTACCAATAAACTCATGCAAGGAGCAGGGGATATGATTACTCCTTTGCTGATTACTATAGCCGTAGTACTCCTGAATGTCTTTTTCAATTACCTATTTATTTTTGGATATGGACCTATTCCTGCTTATGGAGTAGTAGGTGCAGCTTTAGGAACTATTCTAGCAAGGGTACTATTATTGATGGTTACTTTTTGGTTATTCCTTTCTGGAAAAAACGTCATACACATCTTAAAAGGTTCTTGGAAACCTCATTGGAAAATGATCCAAGATATACTAGCAATTGGTGTACCTTCTGGTATCCAAGGAATCTTTCGACACGGCTCTAATTTAGTAATTATTGGTATTGTTACAGCAACCTCATTAGGTACTTATGGCGCAGCGGTATTAGCCATAGGGATGCAGGTAGAACAGATCATTGCTCAACCAATCGTTGGAATGAATGTAGCTGCTACTAGTTTAATAGGACAAGATCTTGGAAAATGGCAAACCCAACAAGCCTATGAAAAAGGAATTATTTTTACTATAATGGGGTGTATCGCTATGATGATGCTGGTTTTACCTGCCTATATTTACGCACCTGAAATTATTGGTTTATTCGATCCTTCTGGACATCCTTTAATTTTAGAAGGGGGTCTCTCCTATTTTAGATACACCTTAATTGCATTGGGTTTTTCTGCAGTAGGCATTATTCTTACAGGTACATTAAGAGGGGCAGGAGATACCAAACCTGCAATGTATAGTGCGATATTGAATCGAAACATAGTACAATTAGGAGTCGCCTATCTACTAGCGTTTCCATTTGGAATGGGCTATATAGGCGCATGGATCGGTATTATAGCGGGTCGAGTATTAGACTCCTTAGTCATGTCCTATATTTGGATGAAGCAAAATTGGCAAAAAGTCTCACTAGAAAAAACCAATATATTTAGAATACATTTACAATACCTCTCTCCGACTAATCTTCAAAGATACTTAGAAGAAATTCGTGCGCCCATGATGAAAATCAGTGGTACTTTGGAAAAGGTTAGTTCCAAAGAAGTGATCTATCAACAGGGAAATCTTAATAAAGTGATTCGTTTCGAAAAAGGGGATTTTAGGTGTGAGGAATGAGTCAGGAGTCAGGGCTAAAATGACCCCTTTAAAACTTTATAAAATAACAACTATTGCCAACATCAAACAACTCCATAAAAGCCTTACAATTCATGTTTATTAGCGTCTCCGCTTTTACCATCATGAATACTTTTGTCAAAAATTTACAACACCTCCCTCCGTTTGAATTGGTATTTTTTAGATCAATCGGAACTAGTATCATTTGCTTTTTTCTATTGATAAAACAAAAAATTCCAATATTAGGTAATCAACGAAAACTACTCGTTAGTAGAGGCTTAGTGGGGGTAACTGCTATGGTCACTTTTTTTTGGGTGGTCCAGTTAATCCCTTTTGGATCAGCGGTATCCTTACGATATACCTCCCCTATTTTTGCAGGCATCTTGGCTATTTTTATATTAAAAGAACGTATCACGTCCTTACAATGGTTTTGTTTTTTAATAGCTTTTATTGGCGTATTGTTAATTAAAGGTTTCGATACAAGAGTTAGTTTCTTGGGTCTAGGTATTATTCTTATTTCCGCATTTTTAAGTGGAACAGTCTATGTCATTATTCGAAAAATCGGAAAGGACGATCATCCAATAGTCATTGTTAATTACTTTATGTTTATTGCTACTTGTGTGGGCGGTTTTTTTTCTTTATTTAACTGGCAAACACCCATTGGTATAGAATGGGTATTACTTCTCAGTATGGGGGTATTTGGATTTTTTGGTCAATACTTTATGACCAAAGCCTATCAGATTGCCTCCATTGGTACCGTTGCGCCGATGAAATATTTGGAAGCAGTATTTGCTTTAATTGTCGGATGGTTATGGTTTGGCGAAGGATATACCTTACTGGGTTTTCTTGGTATTGTATTGATTATTGTAGGGATGTTGTTGAATATTTATGCTAAGAATAATTTACAGAAATCTTAAACAAAAACCTCCATGCTCCACTTTAGTATGCTTTTCCTCTCCATCCTCCTAATTATTTTGACGACCACTAAATGGAAATGGCATCCATTCTTAGCCTTATTGTTTGTCACCGTATTTTATGGAATTGGCACAGGCATCCCTACAGAAACCATTCTAAAAACCATCAACGAAGGTTTTGGTGGAACCATCGGTAATATTGGTATCATCATTATTGCAGGACTCATCATTGGTACTTTTTTAGAAAAATCTGGTGGGGCACAAACCCTCGCTCATTTCTTAATCCATCTAATAGGAGAAAAAAGAATACATTGGGCAATGGGCTTGATTGGCTATGTCGTATCCATTCCCGTATTTGCAGATAGTGGGTTTATCATTCTTAATCCCTTAAATAAAGCATTAACTAAAAAAGCGGGTGTATCCTTAGCAGGAACTGCTATTGCTTTAAGTATGGGCTTATTGTGTACCCATACCATGGTCCCTCCTACCCCTGGCCCAATCGCCGCTGCTGCTATTATTAGTGCAGATTTAGGTCAAGTAATATTGTTTGGTTTATTGACCAGTTTAGGAGCATTAATGGTTTGCATAGTATTTGCAAAGTACATGGGGAACAAAATATTTATTGAAGCGATAATTGAAGAAACTAAAAATAATAAAACAGCAATAGAAGCTCCCTCCGTAACAAAAGCCTTTCTACCGATTATCATTCCTATTGTATTAATCGTATTAGGGTCCATTGCTAAATATCCTACCTTACCCTTTGGAGAATCTTCCCTTGTTGATCTACTGTTGTTTTTGGGAAATCCAATGATTGCCTTATCGATAGGTATGCTCTTGTCTTTTTTATTACCTAAAAAATTTGACCGTTCCATGCTAGGCACTTCTGGATGGGTTGGAGAGGCACTTAAAAGTGCTGCAATCATTATTTTAATAACTGGCGCAGGAGGGGCATTTGGAAAAATGATTCAAGTCTCTGGTATTAATACTATTATTGAATCTAACGTCCAACAAATTAGTATTGGCTTACTTTTACCTTTTATCTTATCTGCTATAATTAAAACGGCACAAGGCTCTTCCACCGTAGCTATTATTACAACTGCCTCTATTATTATGCCCATGCTAACTACCCTAGGTTTGGATGATATGACTGCTAAAGCAATGGTGGTGGTTGCTATTGGTGCAGGCTCAGCAGTAGTCTCTCATGCCAATGATAGTTTCTTTTGGGTGGTTACCCAAATGACTAATATGGAAGTGAAACAGGGGTATCAATTGCATAGTGTTGCTTCTGCTGTATTGGGATTTTCCGCTATTTTTATTTTGTCAGTTCTTCGCATGGTAATTAGATAGCTAAGGAACGATGAAGAAATAAACTTACAATTTATTTCTACATCGTTCCTAAGAAGTAAGTAAGTAAGTAAGTAAGTAAGTAAGTAAGTAAGTAAGTAAGTAAGTAAGTACTATGACAAAAAGAAATTAACATCTACTGTTTTGTAAATAGCTAACTGTCAGGAGCTCTTCAATCCTTGTACTTAATAGGAAAAATTTTAAGCATATTTTTAAAACCTAACTATCATCTTGCAAGTACATTTCTCTTCCGCAAATTAATATAAAGAAGAAAGAAATATTTCCGTTCATGCAACCCTTCCCTTTTTTTTGGTATTTAGTAAGTATAAGCATGTATTGATGAGATTTGTATTTAAGTAATATTTATCAAAACCAAACTGAATCACCCTGTCAGATAAGCTATCACATATTATCAAAGGATGTCAAACTGGAGATAGAAAAGCACAAAATCTCTTATTTGATAAATATCAAGGAGTCCTCTTTGGTATATGTCTCCGCTATGCGTCCAATGAAATGGAGGCAGAGGATATGCTACAAGAAGGAATGATTACCATTTATAAAAATTTATATAAGTATAGACCAATTGGTAGTTTTGAAGGATGGCTAAAAAAAGTAATGGTCAATAGTTGTTTGCGAGAGTTAAAGAAAAAGCATAAACATTTTGAGGTACCCCTTTCGGAATCATATCAATCTTTGGAAGCGGAAGAAGACACCGTTGATAGTCCAATTACAGAGCAGCATTTATTGCAATTTATACATCAATTACCGATTGGATATCGAACAGTATTTAATTTATATGTACTCGAAGGATACACCCATGTAGAAATAGGACAATACCTAGGTATCTCTTCTAATACTTCTAAATCACAATTTTCAAGAGCAAAAAAAATGCTTCGTACTATGATTGAAGCAGCATTTTATAAGACGAACTAATGGATAATATAGAAAAGATATATAAAAAGGTGTTCAAGGAGTTTGAACGCAAACCTAAGGCTGAATTTTGGAATCGGTTAGAAAAAGAGATTCCTCCCAAGCCTACTAAAAAAAGAAAAGGCTATTTTATCAGTTTTTTAATGGGAATGGCGATTTCCTTATTAATATCAACTTGTTATTTTTTAAACATAAGTAATCAAGAGGTCAATTCAGTAGAATCATTTAAGATTCCTATGTCTAATTCTATAGATATAAAAAGGACTAGCAAAGAGGAGTCTTTCCAACACAAAGATCAAGAAAAGAAAAACCTTATTACTGCAAACAATAATTTTATTTCTACAAAAAAGAAAGCGATTGATAAAAATGAAATTGTATCAGCTAATGCCGATACAGCAACAGATATGAAAGAGGATGTTATGAAGAAGGATATAGCAAAAACAAATAATAGCAGCAAGCAATCTACTGATATAATGATTAGTAAGAAAGAAGAAACTAAGCTTAATCAATATACCACAACAACACCTTTACCTCTATTAGTAATAGACAGCCTATCTATTGGTCTCCGACAGGGCTTATTATTTAAAGAAAGAAAAAAAGTCAACCGAAGAAAGAAAAAAATCGCTCAAGTCGCTAAGCCATATATAGCGATCCAATACACTCCATTGAGTATTAGTAATTTTCAGATTATACAGAATGCACCTACTGTATCTATGGTAAATAGTTCAGCTGGAATAACTCAAACTAGAGGAGGAACAGCGACTGTTGGAGCTATCTTTTCCAAGAACTGGATAATGGAAATAAGTGGGAGTTATCATCAATTTCTTTTAGAAAGCACTTCTAGTCAATTGCTTACTGCTTCTTTCAATAGTGAGTCAGAACAAGAGAATGGACAGCTCCAAAATTATTCTTTTAACAATGGAAGTGCTATAGATGTGGTGAAAGGTTCTGCTACTATTTTTAGTGAATTCGGGACACTTCAATCAGGGGATGTTTTCGCACTGACCATTAAAAATAGTCAGACGTTAAAGTTCTTTAGTATTTATCAACAAGTTGGTTATCAGTTCGATTTGCATCCTCGATTTCAATTTATTCCTAAAGTAGGACTTGGTCTAACTTGGGCAGAAAAAGGAAAAATAGAAGAATCAATTATCACTTTACCAGATGACCGATTGGAATTAATTAGCAATTCGATTGGTCCAACAAGTATAGCTAAATCCAATTTGATTGAAGGGGTATTCTCCACAGAGTTTGCTTATCACCATTCTAGGAATGTACATTTTTTACTTACTCCCCAATTTCGCTATGGTTTTCGATCTTTTTATGAGAATTCCCAGCGAAGTTTGAAAAATAGGTTTATACAAATACAAGTTGGTGTTCGGGTACAGCTATAATATTACCGTTCAAAATTGAATTTTAAATAAAACATATTCTTAAACAACTAAAATGAAAAACAATAAATTCTTATTAGGGATTATTATTATAATGATCTTCATCTCTTGTAAAAAAGAAACAGAGAATCAGATTACAGCACCTTTAGTTGAAATACTAAACAAAGAAATAAATCCCCTTACCAATGATCCATTATTATGGAAAGATGAAGAACTTCTATTTTTAGATGGTTTTGGTGAAAAGAAAATTGTAGGATTAGGAGAAGCGACTCATGGTACGTCAGAATTTTTTAAATCCAAACACAGAATTTTCAGGTATCTAGTCGAAAATCATAATTATAAAGTATTTGCTTTTGAAGCAGATTTTGGAGAATCTATATTGATAAATGAAGCCATACAAAATGGTAATTGTGATCAACTTAGGATGCTGATGAACACAAAAATGCACTTTTGGACTTGGCAAACAGAAGAAGTTGAAGAATTATTAGACTGGATGTGTACTTATAATAAGTCAAAAGAAGAAAAAGAAAAATTACAGTATTTTGGGATAGATTGTTCTTTTAATACTTTTCATCCAGATATGGTTCTTGAATACCTAACAAATATAGAAGTACCATTCATAGAAGAAGCAAAAGATATTTTAAATGAAGCCAGAGAATCCTCTAAGAAATCATTTGACTCTTATACAGAATCCCGCTTTAATACCTTTCTAGAAGAAGT
>CAYOBX010000283.1:0-7683 GCA_964402245.1 uncultured Saprospiraceae bacterium
CGCTATTTTTTACCAAAAAATAAATCAATAGCTAGGCTATTCATTGATTTTTTGGTAAAAACTATCGAAAAAATCCAAATTTCATATCACTATTTTCAAAGGGTAACAAGTCTATTTGCAATATAAACAAACTTAAAGGGGGATGCAGCTAATTTTCTACGAATCCCCTTTATCAATAGATTATTTTTGGATAGTTTTGTCCCTTATTATATTTTTTTGTAACTTGTCTTCTGAAATATCTCATCATTCATTTTTTACTCCCATCTTTCCTTTAAGACCCCCATCATATCTATAACCCCCATCCTCTTTTAATAATTTCACCCATCTAAATCTTTAATACATTTGGTATTTGACTATCCAAAATGCGATAGATCAAGAAGACCTTTATTTGTAGCTATACTACTTAATTGTAGTTAGAATAGCCTTCTATAATTATGTATAATCTGATAAGAAGTCTGACTTCCCATCTCTAAGTGTATTTAACCCAATCTACTTGCTTAATTCATTGGGATACTAGTTTTAAACTAGACTTCCTTTTCTATTAATCTCTCATAAAAAGCTATAGCTACTTCATTGGTAGTTAAGTGCATCGACCTAAGTAAACGGGTAATTTGTGAGCATCTTTTTCATCTATTTTTTCTCGAAAAATAAATCCGTAGCTCGGCTATGCACTGATTTTTTGAAAAAAACTATCGAAAAAAATTAGCCCAAAATTTTACTCGTTTAATTAACTCGAAGCACTTAGAATAGCCTGGCGTAGCTATACTTTTTATGAAAATTAAACAAAAAATATGAATAAAAACATTACATGCACTTTGTTCTTAGCAATTTTTCTATTTGGATTAAATGCTACTACTAGTTATGCTCAAATGAGTAAAAAATTATTGAAAGATGCAGATTTGCCACCTATAGAAAACAAAGATGGAGAACCTGAGATGATTTCCTATAAAGATCAATTAATTCAATTGATTGAGAAAGAAGATATTTTTTTGCAACCTGATGTAAGTGATGATGCTATTGCGAGATTATTGCGAACTAGTAGTTCTGTTGTGAAAGAAATAATGGAACAAGATTTTGGACATAGTTTTAATGACTTTCTTAATAAAAGGAGAATTACTACTGCTGTTGAAAAATTAGATCATCCTGATTTTCAACATCCAGATTATCAGGAGAAGGATGCGATGGAAGATATTTTAACGGAAGTCGCCTTGAATGTTGGCTATACCTCAAAAGGACAGTTTTCAAGAATGTTTAAAAAATATCAAGACATTTCTGCTGAAAAGTATGTGGAAGCTAATATAGAAAAGTATTTGAAAAAAAATAAGAAAGGCAAAAAAAGTAAGAAAGAAAAAGAGGTAGAAGGACAAAAAGAGTAGGGATCAAATAATAGGATAACCGTCAGGATAAGCTCTTTGCCCTTATTTTAGGCAACAAGTATATTCCTTATATTAGGTAGCAATCTTGTTAAGTTTCTTTATTAAGAAATCTAACAAAATTGCTACCTATAAAAACTAGGTACCACTTTTTTCACGATAATTTCTATAAGCCTTTGCAGCCATGACTAAGAGAAAACCAAAAACTAAAATGCCAAAAAAAGCATATGTGAAGTTAAGAGTATTTTTATATACTGCTAATAAAGCAATGCTTAGAAGAAATAGAGTAGGCACTTCATTCAATAAACGAAATTGGAAAGAAGTATATGAATTTTTTCCTTGCTCTAACATCAAAATAATGCGCTTAGCATATAAGTGATACGCTAAAAGGCCCAGCAACAATACTAGCTTTACATGCAACCATGTGTTGACTTTAAACCATTCCCATCCATAGATATAGATCATACCTAACCCACAGGTCCAGGTAATCATCATACCTGGATTGCATATGATCTTATAGACCCTCCATTGCATAGCATTAAATTCTTTAACTAGTATACTTTTGGCGGGTTCTTCACGATCCATCGCTTCTGTATGGTATACGAATATGCGGACTAAATAGAATAAACCTGCAAACCATGCAACGAATCCGAATACATGTAGTGCTTTTAATAATAAGAAAAACATAGTTGGTCTAATATTATTTTTGTTCTTTGACCTATGTTCACGGGATTTGTCAAAGAACCATTACTTTTAGAGGAAGAAAAGTTGCTCCCATTAAAAGTAAAGATAGTTTGCTTTTCTTATTCTTTTGTCAACTATGGGTAAGATATTATTTCAAAAAAAGAGAGGCAGCCGAAGCTACCTCTCAATATTAGCACAAGTGCTAATACGAATTCCAAATGGTTTTCGAACTCTTAGACTATTACTTAGACTATTGCTTTTGTACTTTCATATCCATGTTTAAGTCCATCGCAGCTTTGGCACCCATTATTTCCATGAACTCAATTCCAGCATTGCCTTTACCATTTCCGGCTGTACCAGTTTGGAAAGTTGGTACTAATGCTCCTTGGTAATTTTGGAATGCGTTTGCCCACATACGCTGAACTTCCTCATAGGTTTTCAGCTTTTTTTCCAAAGCACCATCTGCTGCCATAACCTTTTGCTTAGAATAAGCTTCCGCTTCTGCCAACGCTTTGATCTTTTCCGCTTCTAGTTTAGCAGCTTCCATAGCAATTAATTGCTTTTCCTTATCTTTCAAGGCTAGTTTTACTTGCGTTTCTGCTTGTACTACTGCCTGCGTCTGCCGCTGCATTTCTTCATACTCAATCTCTACCAAACGGCGCCTACCTTCTGCTTCGGCGGTCATAGCTTCTTGTTGGGCCGTTACTAAATGTTGCTTGGAAACAGACTCTCTAGTACTTGCCTCAATCTTTTTCTTCAACTTCTCATCTACTTGTGACTCATAATCTACATTTTCAATTGTAGCACTCGCAATAGTGATTCCAAATCTTTTTAAATCAGATTCCTTCCGAACTTTATTTCCATCACTAGTCATACGAATATTACTTTCATAAATTCGCTTTATTTCATTGGTAACAGAATCCATATAGACTCTCTCTTGAACATCCAAGAGATATAATCCATCTTCCAATTGATCTTGGAAAAACTGAGACAATTGCGCCCGTCCACCAGAATAATGTTGCTCAGAATCCATTAGCTGTGCAGAGTTTTTGATACACTCAATCGTATAAGGTTGTAAGCCCTTTAAAGCGATGTATTCTTTATTGACATATTCTGAATGCAGCGTCAGCATATCCTCTTCTCTATCTGGCAACCTGAATCGCACAACGGTTTGTGCATAAGCCTCTGTTGCATCATTAAATCGTATTAGTATCTGTTTTCCATTTACAGTAGATCCTGTATCGGAGCCTCGGTGACTGATTGTTATAACATTCGGATAAGTACCGACTTTTGAGCCAGGAATTTTCCAATACATACCATTTGTAAACACGACATACTTATTACCGAAGGGCGTTTCTACCACTTCTCTATATCCCAAATCATTGTATCCAAAAGGATTGACTGACCATAAAAAAAGTAGTATTAAGAGCGCTCCTATTCCATACATCGTCGTAGTTCCGTTAAATTTTCCTTTGATTCCTTTAATCATAACATAAGCATTTTAAGGGTTAGGAAATAGTGGAGGAATCCTATTCGATTCCTCCGAGTTGTTTCGGTTTTTATAAAGGTATAGAGGGGTAATGAAGATGAATTCATTACTCAATGATAATAGGTCTTTTTGTTTTCTTATACTACAAAAGTGTCTTTTCCATAGATGAAATGCTATTTTTCACGATAAGTTGGGATGAGATTTCGACCAAATATAAAAAAACCTATTTTTGACCTTTTAATAGACTGTATTCTAAAATGATTAGAACTGCCAGTTTTTCAAAAACTGGCAGTTCTATCTGTACGAAAAACAAAAAAGAATAATGAAATACGATTTTTTGGCAGGCGCCACTTTATTAGTAGACAAACCTTTAGACTGGACCTCTTTTGACGTAGTTAATAAAATAAGATATTCCCTTAAGCAGAAACTGAATATTAAAAAAATAAAAGTAGGCCATGCGGGTACATTAGACCCTAAAGCCACAGGACTATTAATTATCTGTACAGGGAAAGCCACAAAGACATTGCAGGGGTTCCAAGGATTAGGGAAAGAATACACAGGTACTATTACGTTAGGGGCTACAACGCCTAGCTATGATACCGAAACAGAAGTAGACCAAACCTATCCAATTGACCATATAGATGATCTGTTGTTAGATAAAACTAGGGAGCAATTCATAGGAGATCTTCAGCAATTACCTCCCATATTTTCTGCTATTAAAAAAGATGGCGTTCGATTGTATAAAAGAGCCAGAAATGGAGAACAAGTAGAAGTTCACCCAAGACCAGTTAGTATCTATGAATTTGAATTTATTAATATCAATTTACCAACGGTAGATTTTATTTGTTCCTGCAGCAAAGGGACTTATATAAGGTCTTTGGCCTATGACTTTGGTAAATTGTTGGGTAGTGGGGGCTATTTGTCTGGCTTGCGGCGTACACAGATAGGAACGCATCGTATTGAAGATGCTTGGCAGTTGGAGGATTTGCTAAAAGCCATTGAAGAAAGTGTTTAAATGATGAATGCAAAATGATGAATGATGAATACGTAATGTTGACTTCTAGATGTTTGCACAGGGTGTCAACATCAAAAGATTCATCATTCATCATTCATCATTCTTTTCTAACTTCTGTCCTTAATGGTATCCCTGATTATGAGCTAATGTAGATCCACAAGTAGAACAAGCTATTGCACTTCCTGCACCACCTGCACATCCATTCGAACAAGTATAATGCCATACACCTGCTGCATTTTGTGCAGGTTCTGGAGTTGCTGCTGGTTGAACAGGAGCTGCACCCATTGTTGCATTAACAGGTTGCTTGGTAGGGTCTGCAAACATAGTCATTGGTGTACCACCTGGAGTCGTAGCTACTGGTACAGGTGCGCCAGGTGTAGCGGGGGTAGCCGTATTACCATGATAAGCCTGATTATGAGCTAAGGTATTTCCACATGTTGCACAAGCAACTGCACTACCGCTACCGCCTGCACAGCCGTTTGAGCAAGTATAATGCCATACACCTGCAGCATTTTGCGGAGGCTCTGCTGTCGTTGTAGCAGGATCAGCTGCTGGAGTAGTAGCATCAGCATCAACTGCTAATGATGGGTCTGTTGCTGCAGCAGGATCTGCTGCTCCGTCCCCTGTTTCATGATATACTGAATTGTGGACTAAAGTAGTGCCACATGTAGCACATGCTACTCCTTCTCCTGCACCTCCTGGGTGACCATTTGGGCAGGTATAATGCCATACGCCCACTGCATTTTGTGGAGGCTCTGCTAGCGGAGGCGTAGTAGCTGCACTTGCATCATTTGCTGCTGGAATAATAGGGGAATTCGCTGCTGGTGGAGCAGTTGCTTGACTAGCAGAATCTGTATCACCACAAGCTACTACCATTAATAGCATGCTTAGGGAAACTAGTAAGTATTTTATGGAATTCATAATTTTTATTGAATGTTGAGGAATTGAGTGATTATTTGAAGTAATTAGATACTACGAATTTTAAGGAAACTTGTTCTGTAAGTCTAACGACGAAACAATAACTTCCACATCTGCTTCTATTCTTTTCCAGTCAGAGAAACTTAAAAATGAAACTATAGTCCTGTTATGCACTAATTTTTTAAATCCCACAGACAGTAAAATATTGAGAGTCAACTTGTTGCAGTTATTGTTTCGTCATTAGACTTACTCTTACTTTAAAAATACAAAATTTTAGGAAAAATGAGGCCAAAAAAGCCGTCTTAGAGGCTCAAATTATTTTTTTGTCCTTACTAGGTAGTTTTGATCCCAACTAGTCTTGGCAGTACTGCGTATAAAAACCTATCTTTGCGACTTTTAAAAACGATACTAACTTTATATAGTAAATATTTAAATAAGATGAATTTACACGAATATCAAGGAAAAGAGTTATTAAAAAGTTTTGGAGTACCTATTCAGGAAGGTATTGTAGTTACTTCTGTTTCTGGTGCAGAAAAAGCATTCAAGAAATTGAAAAAAGAAACAGGAACGGAATGGGGTGTTGTAAAAGCACAGATTCATGCAGGTGGCCGTGGAAAAGGAGGTGGTGTAAAGATTGGTAAAAATGCCAAAGAAGTGAAAAAGTATGCAGGAGATATTTTAGGCATGATGTTGAAAACGCCTCAGACACCAGGAGGTATGGAAGGATCAGGTAAATTGGTTAGAAAGGTTTTGATTGCACAAGATTCTTACGCACCAGATTTTGATGCTTGTAAAGAATTTTATGTTTCTATATTAATGGATAGAGGCCGTAAGCAAAATGTCATTATCTATTCTACGGAAGGTGGAATGGATATTGAGCATGTAGCAGAGGTAACCCCTCACTTGGTTCATAAAGAGTATATCGATCCTACCTTAGGCTTGCAAGGTTTCCAAACTAGAAAGATTGCTTTTAATCTAGGATTGAGTGGAACGGCAATGAAGAACATGACGAAGTTCATTGCTAATTTATATAAGGCATTTGTTCAATCGGATGCTTCTTTATTCGAGATCAACCCTACCTTAAAAACGGGAGATGACCGAATCGTAGCGGTAGATTGTAAGGTATCTTTGGATGAAAACGCTTTATTCCGTCACCCTGATTTAGCCAAATTAAGAGATCTAGACGAAGAAGATCCAACAGAAGTAGAAGCAAAAGCAGTTGGTTTGAATTATGTGCAGTTAGATGGCAATGTTGGCTGTATGGTGAATGGGGCAGGTTTGGCAATGGCTACTATGGATATTATTAAATTGTCTGGTGGAGAGCCTGCTAATTTCCTAGATGTTGGAGGTACTGCAGATGCTGCCAGAGTAGAACAAGCTTTCAGAATCATCTTGAAAGATAAAAAAGTAAAAGCTATCTTGATTAATATCTTTGGGGGTATTGTTCGTTGTGATAGAGTAGCGAATGGGGTGGTAGATGCTTATAAGAATATGGGCAATATCAAAGTACCAATCATTGTAAGATTACAAGGAACCAACGCAGATATTGCTAAGAAGATTATTGATGAGTCTGGCTTAGAAGTAATGTCTGCTACTCTTCTGAAAGAAGCTGCTGCGGCAGTTAAGAAAGTATTGAAATAAGTTCTTTAATGAATGAATGAGAAATGATGAATGATGAATTCTTTGATGTTGACCCCCACGTGTGGGAGCATCTAGGAGTCAACATTACGTATTCATCATTTCTCATTCATCATTTTTTTAACAACCGATTCCCCGTCAAAGCCGCCAATACTTCCTTCCGCATTCTAGTACTAATTGGTAAGGTTTGTTGTTGAATAACTACTTGATTGCCTACTATAGCTTCCACCTTATTTTTCGCAATAATATAGGACTTATGGATTTGAAGAAAATCTGCCTGATTCAGCATTTCTAAGATATTCTTCATAGGCACCAATGCCATTGTCTTCTCCGTTAGCGTATGAATTAGTATATAATTTTGCATCCCTTCTATATAGAGAATTTCGTCAATATTTAATTTAACTAGTTGCTTATCAGTTTTGACATATATGTAATTAGCTTCTTCAGGCGTACTAGTTTTATCAGGTAATAAGCGTAATGCCTTATTAGCCGCTTGAAGAAATTTATCGAATGCAATCGGTTTTAGTAAATAGTCAACTACATCAAATTGATACCCTTCTAGCGCA
>CAYOBX010000284.1:0-7682 GCA_964402245.1 uncultured Saprospiraceae bacterium
GAACTTGCGCTTTAAAAGTGTCAACTACTTTTGTATGCTGGATAAACTTGTCATATTTATTGAGGAAAAATAGGTACAAAAGAGACCGTCGAAATGCGGAACTTATTCTTTCGTCGTTACTAAGCATCTCAAACTTCTTAGTATCGGTACTACAAGGCAGCGATATCACGTTTTTAGAAAAAAAAGTAAAGAATTGTTTTAATAAAAAAGGTATAGAAATTAGAAAAATTAGAAAATATATTCTATTTTTATTGTAATTGACCAATAGTTAGCAATAAGATAACTTTATCAAATTTGGCAAAAGATACCAAACAAAGAATATTAAAAGCAGCCCTACTCAATTTTAATGAATTGGGCTATTTTAATGTACGATTACAGCATATTGCAGATACTGCTAATATGAGTGTGGGCAATATGGCTTATCATTTTCAACATAAAGTAGAGTTATTTACCATACTTTATAAAGACTGGCGAAAGCAACAAGATTTTTTATTGGCGGATATTCACTTAACACCCATTTTTGAAAATTTTGATACCTTTCTCAAACAAACCTATCAATTACAACAGCAATATCAGTTTTTGTTTATTGACCAATTGGAATTAGTAAGAATATCTCCAGAAGTTAAGGCTAATTATCAAGAGTATTTTCAAAACCAACAAGAGCAATTAGACATTTTATTAGCCTTATACCATGCTAGAGGCGTAATAGATTGGAAAACTCAAAACCCTCAACTAGTTGCCTTAAAGATTAGAAGGATTATAGATAATTGGTTGATTCTGCAATTAGTTGAAGGTAAAACAACCACTTCTTTAGCTGATTTTCAAAATTATATTTGGTCGGAATTACAACCTTACTTTACCTTGATTGGTCAAGCAGAGTTTAGGGAGAAAAGTTACAGTTCATCATTAGTAAGTAGTCGGATAAAATAAGCTAATAATTAAAAATAATTGTTGTGACTGTTGGATTTTTATGATTGTTAGCGTCTCGTTGACAATCAGACCATCATGCCCCTCTTAAAATCAAGAAATTATAACAAGTATTTGAGAAAGTAAATGGCTGCTACACAGATAGAAAAAGAGTTACTTGCAGATATATATATCAATCGAAATAAGACTATTACTAAAGCCTTATTTAGTTCCAATATATATCATGGATATAAGGATTTATTGATAGATCAACCTGCGCTTTCAAGTATCGATATTACTTCTAGAGTTTTTGGATTTTGTGGAGGGTCTCACCAACAAGCAGCCACAATGGCTTTAGAACATTTAGCCGAAGCAACCGTGCCGCCCAATGCCCATATAATTCGTTCTATCATTCAATCTGCCGAAATATTACAAAATTCTATTAAATGGTTTTATACCTCTTTCGCTCCTGATTTAACAGATTATTCTTTTCAAGTTCATCCTTTATATCAAACCATAGTTAAACGTTTTAGTGCATTTAAAGGTAGCTCTTTTCGTCAAGGGCTAATCGGTGCAACTTACCCTATTTCTCTATATTCTACCATTGCAGGACAGTGGCCACATGCTGATTTTATTATTCCTGGTGGGGTTGCAAGGGCGCTCAAACTAAAAGATATAAAAAAGGCGAAAGCCATCATTCAAGATTTTAAGCAAAAATGGCTTGAACCCATTTTGTTAAATGGCACTTTAGATAGCTATCTCCAAATCAACTCTTGGAAAGAATTATTGGTTTGGTTTTATGAAAAAAATACACATCAGAACGGCGATCTCGGTTTGTTTTTTAAAACTTGTATGGAATATGGCTTAGATGAAATAGGGACGGGAAAATATCCTTTACTAAGTTTTGGTACTTTCTGGGATAAAAAGAGTAAATTAGCTATAAGTCCAATTCATCATCAGCAATCTGTAAAGTTTCCAAGTGGTATTTTTAACAAAAAAAAATACACCAATATCAAGCATGATGATTTTATAGCGCCCTTAACTAATGAAAATAACTTTCCTTTTGAAAAAATTTTAGCTAGTATGCGACCCTATGAAGTAGGCTCTTTAGCTCGAATGTTACTACAAG
The DNA here is from genome assembly GCA_964402245.1 of uncultured Saprospiraceae bacterium. Lineage (GTDB taxonomy): Bacteria > Bacteroidota > Bacteroidia > Chitinophagales > Saprospiraceae > JAFMDF01. The sequence goes on from CAYOBX010000284.1 coordinate 2,036, forward strand.
CCAAACGAAATAAAAAAGAAAATATATTACTAAACAATGGCTTAATCAAAGATATTTTTTTACAAAAAGGTTCCAGTGTTTTTATCAGAGCTTTTGCCCGTTTACATGAAATAATGGTTTTATGTGACTTTATAGAAAAAAGCTTAGCTGAATTAGATAAGAAAGGTGATTTTTTCCACCCAACAACATTACAGGATGGTATAGGGTTTGGTATGGCAGAGGCACCAAGAGGTGCTTTAGCACACCTAGTAACAATAGAAAAAGAAAAGATTAAAAACTATCAAATACTAGCACCGACTATTGCCAATATCAATGTAGGGACAAGGGATAAAAAATGTTCCCCATTAGGTCAAGCATTAATTGGGCTGACAATAAAAGATTTAGAACATCCTATAGAAGTAGGGCTTATTACTCGCTCTTTTGATGCTTGTTTGCGCTGTACGATCAATTTTAAAAAAAGCAGCTCAAAGAAAGATATAGGACAAGTAATCATTTAAAAATATAACATTATGTGCTTAGCCATTCCTGGTCAAATTAAAAGTATTACCATTTCTAAAGAACAGATTAGAAAGGCCGAAGTCACTTTTGGAAGTATTGTTAAAGATGTTTATTTGGATATGACACCACAAGCAAAAGAAGGAGATTATGTCTTAGTTCATGCTGGGGTGGCCATTAATTTAGTCAATGAAAAAGAAGCCTTAAAAACATTTTCCTATTTAAAACGCTTTGGCGGATTAGAAGAACTATTGCCTTAAGATATATTTCATTACTTTTATCCTTGCTCATGAAATTTTTAGAAGAGTATCGAGACCCAGATTTATCGAAAGCTTATTTAAATAAGATTCGACAAATCACGACCAAGGATTGGCGTATTATGGAATTCTGTGGTGGACAAACTCATAGCTTAGTCAAAAATGGTATTATTAATTTATTACCAGAGGCTATACATATGATTCATGGCCCAGGTTGCCCCGTTTGTGTAACTCCTATGAATACCATTGACCAAGCCATTGAATTAGCGCATCAAAAAGATATTATCCTTTGTTCCTTTGGAGATATGCTAAGAGTACCTGGCTCTAGCCAAAGTCTATTAGAAGCTAAAGCTACAGGAGGGGATATTCGTTTTCTCTATTCTCCCATGGATGCGATCCAATTAGCGAAAGAAAATCCTAATAAAGAAGTCGTGTTTTTTGCAGTAGGTTTTGAAACAACCGCGCCTGCCAATGCTTTATCCGTTGTTCATGCACAATTATACGGATTGAAAAATTATTCTATTCTGACTTCTCATGTATTAGTGCCTCCTGCTATGCAAGCTATTCTTGAAGAAGAAGAGAGTCAAGTAAACGGTCTATTAGGGGCTGGACATGTTTGTTCTGTAATGGGATTAAAAGCCTATCAAGTTATTGCCCAAAGTTATCAAATTCCGCTAGTGGTAACTGGTTTTGAGCCTGTAGATTTATTACAAGGTATCTTAATGATCGTGCAACAATTAGAAAATAAGGAGGCAAAATTAGAAAATCAATACAGCAGAGTTGTTCCTTCTAACGGCAATCCTTTTGCCCAAAAAATCATTAATAAAGTATTTGAAGTATGTGACAAAGAATGGAGAGGAATAGGTATGTTACCTAATAGTGGCTGGCGCATAAAATCCGAAATGTCTGCTTTTGATGCGGTCAAAAAATTTAAATTACAAGCAGCTAATAATAATGAAGATACCCAATGTATTGCTGGTGAAATTTTAAAGGGAATAAAAAAGCCAGTTGACTGCCCATTGTTTGGGAAACAATGTACTCCTGTTACTCCCATAGGTGCTCCGATGGTTTCGTCTGAAGGGGCTTGTGCTGCTTATTATCATTTTTCGGGCGTTTCCCCTAGTTAGTAAACTTTTGACATCTTTCCTCGTTCCTTATACATATACTATAAAATAAAATTTGGCTTCCTTGAGAAACTACCTAATTTATCAGCTATCAAAAGGATATTTTATATTGAAAATTCTAAAAAAATAGCCTTATAGCCTATTAAACTATATGTTTTTTGGTTTATAATTTTGTATTTACATCTTTTTTTTTCACTTTTAGCTCCTGTTTTAGAAAATACAACCTAATTTCAGGTTTTTAATTACATTATGCACATAGAAGGTATTAAACCAAATCAATGTGGGTGTGCCAAGAGGGCTAAAAAAGAACGGAAATCAATTTCACCGATCTTTACTGGCATAATGATAGCCATTCTACCAAAATGCCCTTATTGCATTTTGGCGTACTCAAGTGCAATTACCATGTGTAGTGGCACTAAAATATATACACATACCCCTAGTTGGACCTCTTACATTTTATTATCCTTAGCCGCTTTAACCATTTTTTTTATATTAATAAATTATAAAGGAAAACGAACTATTATAGCAGCCTCCTTAGCAGGTTCTGGTTGTTTATTGATGCTAGCTAGTCAATTCTACACTTTCAATATTAATCATTATTATCTAGGCACATTTATTCTGTTATTTGGTGTTTGGGTTAATGCCAGTTTTCGATTTTTCTATCGACAATGGATTAAACCATTATTTAGGGAGTAGGAATTAAATAAAGTACCCGTCTATGGCGCAGTAATGTTTTTCTCCTAAAGAAGCTTCAAAATTAAGTCATAGCAGGGCTACAGCTTCATTTTTAAGTTTTTTTAGGAGGAAAAGGACCAGTCAGAATGGGTAGGTTATTTCTGTCCAAGCACTTAGTTAATACATCATTGATTACAAGACCTAAAAGTAATTATCAATTCACATAGTCATTTCTTAAAGAGTAACAGGTCTATTCAATATATAAACAAGTTTCTTCGAATAGATCAATCCTTAAACTGCAACTTAAATAAAACTAATAAAATCTTAAATAAATTTCATCCATAATATTTGAAACATGATTGCAGAAAATTTTAATTACGATGCTCCAACTAGTTTGGAGGAGGCGATTGCCTTACTTCATCAGTATGGAGATGATGCTAAGATCCTCGCTGGAGGACATAGTCTTATTCCTATGATGAAACTAAGGTTTGCATCTCCTACGCATCTCATTGACATTAATAATATCCCTGGACTTTCTTATGTCAAAGAAGAAGATGGTTATTTAAAAATTGGCGCGCTGACCAAAGAAGTAGAGGTAGAAGAATCTGATATCATCCATAATAAATATCAAATTTTTATGGATGCTACCAAATTAATTGCCGACCCACAAGTTAGAAATTTTGGAACATTAGGAGGGAATCTTGCGCACGGCGATGCGGCTAATGACCACCCTGCTGTAATGATTGCATTAGGGGCAGAAGTAGAAATAACGGGTAAAGACGGTAAACGAAGCGTAGGTATCGATGACTTCTTTCATGGATTCTATACGACTGCGGTAGAACACGGAGAGGTGTTAACAGAAATTAGAATTCCTGCCGCATCGGGTAATTACGGTTCCGCTTATCATAAGGCAGAACGTAAAGTTGGGGATTATGCCACGGCTGGTGTTGCTGCAATGGTTCAAATAGGTAGTGACGGTAAATGTACTAAGGCAGGTATTGGTTTGACCAATGTCTCCCCACTTCCATTAAGAGCAACACGCTCAGAAGAAGTACTAATAGGTTCTGACTTATCAGCAGCAGTCATCGAACAAGCAGCGCAATACGCTTCCGAAGACTGTAGTCCTTCTGAAGACCTTCGTGGCAATGAAGAATACAAAAGACACTTAGTAAAAGTGATTACCAAACGTATGCTTAATAAGGCAATTTCTAGAGCAAAATAGCTATTTAGGGATCAGGAGCGAGGGGGCAGGTGTCAGGGTTACCTAAAGCTAATTACAAAATAACTATTAATATGACTAAGAAAATAACTTTAAAAATTAATGGAGCTGAGCATACGATGGAAGTAGAACCTCGTATGTTATTGGTTCACGCTATAAGAGAAAATGCATCTTTGACGGGTACACACATTGGATGTGATACCTCCTCCTGTGGTGCTTGTACCATTTTGATTGATGGTAAATCTGCTAAGTCTTGTACTTTATTAGCCGTACAGGCAGAAGGTAAAGAAATCGCAACGGTTGAAGGATTAGCAACTGCCGAAGGCTTGCACCCAATACAAGAAGGTTTCCACTTGAACCATGCTTTACATTGTGGATTTTGTACGCCAGGCATGATGATGAGAGCGGTTGAATTATTAGAAAAAAATCCCAACCCTACGGAAGATGAAATAAGATGGGGTATTGCTGGTAACCTTTGTCGTTGTACAGGTTATAATAATATTGTTTCCGCCATTCAATGGACTTCTGCAAAAATGCAAGGGAAGGAGTTGCCTTCTACGGAGCCGAAGTTTGTTTAGGGAAGTAATAGGTAACTAGGTAAGAAGTAATAAGGTAGGGCTTGGATAAGACGTTGACAAATACGTAAGTTTTTAAGCCTTAATTATCGGTTGCTGAAGTACCAAAGTAGAATTAGGAATACTAAAAAATAAATGCTCCTATTTAAAATTTCAAACTGCTGATTATCGAGGCGTTTTTTAATTTTAATTTGCATTTTAATTGAATTCCTTAGAAAATTAATTAACGAAAGAAAATCAATTTTTCATGATAAAATGTAAAACATCTAAAGAAATCGGAGGGATGGGGCATTCCAAAAAAAGAAAGGAAGATGCTCGCTTTATCCAAGGTAAAGGTAATTATGTAGATGATGTCAAATTGCCAGGTATGTTGTATATGGATATTGTAAGGAGTCCATATGCGTATGCAAAAATTAAAAATATTGATGCTTCTAAAGCATTAGAAATACCAGGGGTAGTAGCTGTTGTTACTGGAAAAGATTTAGAGAAATATGGCCTGCATTGGATGCCAACGCTAATGTCCGATACGCAAATGGTATTGCCAACGGATACCGTCATGTATCAGGCGCAAGAAGTGGCAGCAGTAATTGCAACTAGTAGGTACCTCGCTCGGGATGGTAAAGAAGCAGTCATGGTGGAATATGAACCAATGAAACCCGTAATGGATCCTTTTAAATCATTGGATGAAGATGCGCCTGTTTTAAGACCAGATCAAGAAGGGAAAACAGATAATCATATCTGGCATTGGGAAGTTGGGGATAAAGAAAAAACCGCTGCTGTTTTTAATAATGCGGATGTGGTCGTAAAGCAACAAATGCACATTCCTAGAATTCATGTAGCTTCTATCGAAACCTGTGGTTGTGTGGCTGCTTATAATAAAGTGGAAAATCATCTTACGATGTATATGACTACTCAAGCACCTCACGCCATACGTACGGTGATTGCTTTAGTAGCTGGGCATGTGGGTTTGACAGAAGAAAAAATTAGAGTCATCTCTCCAGATATTGGAGGTGGTTTTGGTGGAAAAGTTCCAGTTTATCCAGGCTATGTCATTGCGATTGCTGTTTCCTTTTTAACAGGTGCACCAATTAAATGGATAGAAGATAGAAGTGAAAACTTGCAGGCAGATTCCTTCGCTAGGGATTATCATATTACAGCAGAGATGGCTGGAACGAAAGATGGAAAAATCCAAGCGACTCGTTTCAAAGTTTTAGCCGATCATGGTTATACAGATGCCTCCGCCAATCCTTCTAAATTTCCAACAGGCCTATTTTCTATAGGAACAGGTTCTTATGATTATGG
>CAYOBX010000285.1:0-7681 GCA_964402245.1 uncultured Saprospiraceae bacterium
AAAATAAGGGCAAAAGAAGCAGTATAAATTGTAAGTTTATTTTTTCATCGTTCCTATGACTGATTTTAAAGAAAAAATAGGAGCAAAAGAAGCCGTCCTGGATGACAAAGTTGTTGTTTTACCCTTACTTAGTGCTTTATTTTTTAATACGAGTAAAAATACTCATCATTTTTCATTGAAAAAAAAGATAATATCAATACCTTCATTGATAATATCAATACTAACTTATGACACGTAGCCAAGTTGCCTATATAATAGCATTAGATAAACATAAAAATTTTGGAAAAGCAGCTAATGCATGTTTTGTGACTCAATCGACCCTAAGTACGATGGTAGCAAAATTTGAAAAGCAGATAGGATTTAACCTATTCAATCGAAAGACGAAGCCAATCAGTTTGACTCCTCATGGAGAACAAATTATCAAATCCCTTAAAAATGTACAACGAGAATTTAAGTTATTAGATGAGCATGTTAATGAGGCAAAAGGGAAAGAATTTGGTAAAATCAGCTTAGCTTGTATTCCTACAGTAGCTCCTTTCCTTTATCCATTATTTTTAAATAATATTTCAGAAAAATATAAAAACATTGACTTTACTATCCATGAATATACAACCGAGCATATTATAAATAAATTGCTTTCTGGAAATATAGACATTGGAATTGTTTCTACGCCTTTAGACCATAAGGATCTTGTAGAATTTCCATTATATCAAGAAGAATTTCTTCTTTATGATTGTGGCAAAAAAGTAGCTAAATCTGTTAGAAAAGTCTCGCAAATAGATTTTGAAAGATTATGGCTACTAGAAGAAGGGCATTGTTTAAGAAATCAAATTAGGAAAATATGTGAATTAAGGAAGGTAAAAAAAATCAATGGTAATCTGGTTTACAATTGTGGAACTCTTTTTTCTGTACTAGAAATGGTTAAAATAAATAAAGGAATCACCTTAATACCAAGTCTGGCCTTATTTAAAAACAAACACATCATACAAGATAATGTTTACAAATTAGCAGAACCTGTTCCTGCTCGAGAAATAGGATTAGTAGTCCACAAAAATTTCGTAAAAAAGAGAATTCTGAAGTATTTAGAGGAAACAATTAAAGAGGTGACTATGCCACTGCTTGCTAATCAGTCTAGTTCACAAGTTCTTGTAAAACCGTTTTGATGGTATTAAACGCAGAGATGCTGAGGTGCAGAGATTTTATGCTTAAGCTTAGAAGTTATTGAACACAGAGGCACGGAGCGCACAGAGAATAAATCTAACTCTGAATATATTTGATATTGCCAGTTTCCTTTCATATTCACCTTCCCTTTAACCACGTAATCTGCTTGTGCAGATAACGTTATTAATAAGTAGAAAGCGCACAAGACAAACCGAAAAAAATTTATTATAATTTGTTTAGGCATTGAATTTCTACATCGTTCCCTAGGGATGGGTTAAAAATAAACTTACAATTTACGCTGCTTCTGTGCATCCCATCCGCTTTGCGGTTCGTTCGTTTGAATGTCCACTGGACATTCACCTTGCAGGATCACTCACTCCTCCTTCTTTTTCTCCTTGAAAACAGTCATTATATCAACATAACTCCCGTTTTCAAGAAAAAAACAAAGAACAAAATAAGCTACCCTAAATTTGTAAATTTATTTCCACCCCATCCCCTAGAGATTACAAACTTATAAATCTTTAAGCAACTTCATTGGATAGTCAAATAAATTTTCGTTCCTTGGAATTCATTAGAAAAAAGAAAACATGACAAAAACAAATTCAAAGAATATACCTCAAATAATCTGCTATTTAATAGCACTCGTCTTCTTTGGGATAGTTATTATAGCTTGTCAAGAAGAAAAAATTATTGTTCCCACAAAAATTTCGAATAACATCGAAAAGTTATCTGCCAAACATTTATTGATTAGTCATATAGCATCTGGATTATTAGATACTTTGCCTGTTGAAAAAGAAACACCTCTTTCATTAGAATTATCGGAACCAACCATCCTAACCTTAAGCGAAGGAAGAAAACAGCATTATGTATATGTTCAGCCAGAACAGGCAATTGAATTAGTAAAAAATGAGACTATAATCAGTACCTCAGAGCCGTCTAAAGAGAATAATTACTTAATAGAATTTGCTAAGTTACAACACAAAGCAAATAAGGATTTTGACACTGATGATCTAGCAAAGACTGAAGTAGATAGTTTTATCAATAGTTTGTTTAAAAAATATAAACAACTAGAAGCACTCAATAGGAAAATAGTTGAAGATGCTAGCTTAACAGCCTATTTTAAAACGGCTGTAAAAAATAGATTAGCCGCTGCTTTAGGAAATGATATGCTTTCCTATGATTACCTATATGAATATCACCATAAACGAAAACCATTCAAACCAGACAATTTTTACGACGGAATTGAAATAATTCCATTAGATGAAACTTTGCTGCTATTCAAAGATGGAAAAGATTTTGGGGATCAATTAAATATGAAAGGAATCAGTTATAAAGATTATCCTAGTTTGGGTGCTTACTTTACTGATACCTATCATAGAGTATCCACCACTTTTTCTAAATCTCTAGTGCAAGATTTCTTTGCCTTCAAAGCATTAGAAAACCAAGTATCTGTTGGAACTGGTATTGATGGAATTGATGAAATGTTAGCAGATTTTGAATCTAAGAATCCCAATACTTATTTTACTAAAAAATTAGCAGGGGTTTTGTCTCCTTGGAAAAATTTGAAAAAAGGGATGCCAGCTCCTAATTTCAGTGGTTTTGCTCCAGACGGGGAAAAAATACTTTTATCAGATTTAAAAGGTAAAAGAGTATATGTGGATGTGTGGGCAACTTGGTGTGGGCCATGTGTAGCAGAGATTCCTTCTCTCAAAAAATTAGAAACCACTTTCCATCCTGCTGGAGTAGAATTTTTAAGCATTTCTATAGATGAAGAATTTGATAAACAATTTTGGTTGGATTATATCAAAGATCATAATTTAGGCGGTATTCAATTATTGGCCGATGGTGCTTGGAAAGCTGATGTTATGAAAAATTATAATATTCGTGGCATCCCTAGATTTTTATTAATTGATGAAACAGGTAAAATTGTTAGTGCTAATGCACCTCGGCCTTCTAGTGAAGAGGTGGTGGCATTAATTGAAAGCAGTTTATAGGAGTGTATGAATTAATGAACACGGAGGCACGTAGCACACAGAGTTTTATATAATTTTCTCTGTGTGCTCCGTGTCTCCGTGTTCAATTACAAATAACGAAATAACAACTATGTCAAAATTTAAAAATAAAACAATTTGGATCACTGGTGCTTCTGATGGTATTGGTAAAGAAATGGCAATACAGCTAGCAGAAAAAGGAGCAAGAATTATTTTAACTGCTAGAAATAAGGAAAAGTTATCCGCCGTTCAACAGTCCTTAGCAGGAGAAGGGCATGTTGTTTTTCCTATGGATTTATTAAAAACAGATGATATTCCTGCAGCAACAGAACAGCTTTTAGCACAAGTACAAAACATAGACGTACTAGTCAACAATGCAGGCATCTCTCAGCGATCCTTAACAAAAGATACGGATATAAGTGTAGATCGAAAAATGATGGAATTGGATTTCTTTGCAGTCGTCATCCTTACGAAATCCTTATTGCCGCATATGCTGCAAAAAAAATCTGGACAGATCGTTACCATAAGTAGTGTAGCAGGAATAGCGGGTGTGCCAATGCGGAGTGCTTACTGTGCCGCCAAACATGCAGTCAAAGGATTTATGGGGAGTTTGAGAGCAGAGTCTTATAAGGACAATTTAGAAGTCATAGTTGTTACCCCAGGATCTATTCAGACTAATATTTCTAAAAATGCTTTAGAAGGAGACGGTAAGAAACATGGAACTACTGACCCAGCTATTGCCAATGGTATTCCAGTCGATCAATGTGTCAAAAAAATAGTGCGAGGAATGGAACGTGGAGAGCCAGAGATTCTGATTGCTAACTCTAAAGAAAGATCCTTAGTTTTATTAAGACGTTTTTTCCCTAAGCAATTATTTAAAATTTTGCGAAATATTAAAACTACTTAGGAACGAACGACGAAAGATAAATTCATGATTTCGACGAGGTTATTTTGTTTGATTATGCACTTAATCACTAATCACTAATCACTACTAATTAAAACAGCCAGTTTTTAGAAAACTGGCTGTTCTATTTTTATAATAAGAGTTAAAAAGGTCAACATCATAAATCTGACACCTGACAGTTTACGGTCTGACGGCTGACTTCTTATTTCGCAATCTCAATCATTTCTACCGTAAATACCAAAGTAGAAAATGGAGGGATATTAGGTGGTGCTCCTCTTTCGCCGTAAGCTAAATCTTGAGGAATTGTTAATTTCCACTTCGCACCTGGCTGCATCAATTGTAAAGCTTCTATCCAGCCTGGAATAACTTGCGTCACGCCAAAAGTAGCAGGATTTCCTCTTTTATAAGAACTATCGAAGACCGTACCATCCGTTAAAGAACCTTCATAATGAACGGTTACTTTATCTGTAGATTTTGGACTTTCTCCAGTACCTGCATTGATAATTTCATATTGCAAACCACTTTCAGTAGTTACTACGCCTGGTTTCTTTCCATTTTCTATTAAAAATGCCTTACCCCCTGCAATCTTATCCGCATTCAGCTTTTCAGACTGTGCTTTCATGTAGGTTTGAAAATTATTACCAGCTTCCTCAAAAGGAATCTTTAATTCATTGCCAGATAGAACATCATTAACTGCATCTGATAAAGTAGTTGCATCTAATTCTTCTAAGCCTTGGCTTTTTAAGTTTTGAGCGATCAATACGCCCACACTGTAACTAAGTGTATCCATTGTTTTTGAATTTTCCATACTAACACTGACTGTTTCTGCTACCTCTTTTACAGCTTCCTCTACTTGTCCTTTCATTACGGCAGTATCAGTTGAAGGTATCTTTTTTGCAGAATCACAGGCAACAAGTACTGCAATGGCAAAAAAGGATAATAAAATAGTTTTTTTCATGATAGATTATTGTTTTTTCTCTTTGAACCCCTACAACTTGTAGAATAGAGAAGGGAGAACAGAAAATAGAGATAGATTTCGTTTACAAACAATGAGTTATTGTAGCTTTTTAAACGGATTGTGTCTCTATTTTCGCTTCTTTGCTCTCTTTTCTAAAAAGTGTATGGTTTTAAATTTTTTCTCTAAAACTGCAAGATTAGGTATTTTATTTTAAAATTGACTTTAGTAAGAACAAAAAAATAACTTGATTAGGTAATAAGGGATGGGTTAAAAATAATGGTTCTTTGATATTTTTTGCAAAACGTAGCTCAAGCTTCCAGCTTGACTACGGGTACATTTTATGCAAAAATTGTCGATGAACCAAAATAATCTAGTATATCAAATACTTAGCCCGTTTTGCTTTAAATTTTGCTAAATCTGCTGCCCAGCTCGCTCTAATCTCCGCTTCAGGCTGCCCAGCTATAATTTGCTGTCTTAATTGATCCGTTCCAGCCAATTTATCAAAAAATAGATTCTTTAAAAAAAACTTTTCTTTGTCTTCAAAGTTTTGATAAGATTCTAACAAATAGCTTAAATCAAATCCATGATTGGTCTGAAGTTTGGCAATAGGAATATTCCTTAAATCCTTTCCAATGCAATTTTTACCTTGATGCTTCGGATACTTGGCACCTTCCATAGGAACAGGGGTAAACTGGTATTCCCCTTTCACATTATCAGGATGACCATATACTTGAAATTGGGTATTCGTCCCTCTACCTACACTCATAACCGTCCCTTCAAACAAGCATAAAGATGGATATAAATAGATGGACCGCATATTCGGCAAATTAGGAGAGGGTTTTACGGGTAATTCATAAACAATATCGTGGTTATAATTGTTACTAGGTACTACCGTTAAGTGGCAGGAAAGGCCATCTTTTAACCACTTTTCTCCATTAATCATTCTGGCATATTCTCCTACTGTCATACCGTGCACAATCGGAACAGGATGCATCCCTACAAAAGAGCTAAAGGCAGGGTCCAAAACAGGACCATCAACATAATGACCATTAGGATTAGGTCGATCCAATACCATAAACTTCACTTCGTGTTCTGCACAAGCCTCCATTACATGATGCATGGTAGAAATATAGGTGTAAAAACGAGCCCCTACATCTTGTATATCAAAAAGTACCCAATCAATGTCTTTTAAATCATCAGCTGTTGGTTTTTTATGTTTTCCATATAAAGAAATTAAAGGAATACCCGTAGCTTTATCTTTTCCATCAGCCACCTTCTCTCCTGCATCCGCTTTGCCTCTAAAGCCATGCTCTGGTGCAAAAATGGTCTGTATATTTATTCCTTTGCTTAGTAAAGTATCTACTAAATGAGTATTACCTATGCGAGAAGTTTGGTTGACAACCAAGGCAATTCGTTTTCCATTCAATAATCGGATATATTTATCCATTTGAGAAGCACCCATTTCTATTGAAGATATTACCTTGGGGGGGGGCTCTATCTCCTTATCTGGAGCGTTTGTTCTTTCGACAGTGGTAGTTTGGGTACATTGAACTACTAATAAGACAAAAAAAAGAAAAGTAGGAAATAACTTTAAGTTCATTATATTTGTTATTAAACTAGTTAAGTAACGTCAAAAAAATATGCAACTACCCATTTTAGCCTTCGGCATCACAAAAGATATTTTAGGAAATTCCTTGGTAAATATAGAGATACCTGAAGGAAGTTCGGTACAACAATTAAAAGAAAAATTAATTGCCACCTATCCAAAAATGCAAGAACTCACCTCTCTGCTTATTGCGGTGAATGAGGAATATGGAGATGAAACACAGATTATTCAAGCAGGAGATGAAATCGCTTTGATACCTCCTGTTAGTGGGGGGTGATAAACTACAAAATCTTATTATTTTATAAACCACAAAAGTCACAAAAGTTCACAAAAGAGTTTTGCTAATGTGGCCCTTTGGCTTCTGTGGTACAACTAAACATGCTATGCTAAAGTTAACAAAAACTTATTTGAAAGATCTCACTTATCAAGTAAATGGCGCTGCCATCGAAGTACATAAAACCCTTGGTCCTGGATTATTAGAAAGTGTTTATCATAAATAGACTTGTTACCCTTTAAGAAACACTCCTTTGAAAATGCCTTTTTCCGCTATTTTGCCTTAAAAAATGAGTCCGTAGCTCGGCTATGCACTAATTTTTTAAGACAAACTATCGAAAAAAATCAAATTTCATAGAAGCATTTCTTAAAGAGTAACAAGTCATGTATGAAGAAGGAATTGTCTCTTAGAGGAGTTCAATTTCAGTCAGAAATAAACGTACCTGTATACTACAAAGGGGAAAATATTCTGACAGAACTTAGATGCGACTTATTTATTGAAAGTATTTTATGTGTAGAACTAAAGGCAATAGCAAAAATATTACCTATACATGATGCTCAATTGCTCACCTATATGAACTTACTTCAATCTCCTAAAGGAATTCTTTTAAATTTTAATGTAACAAACATATACCATGAAGGTCAAAAATCCTTTGTAAACGAACTGTTTAATGGATTGCCAGATTAAAAAACTTTTGTGAACTTTTGTGACTTTTGTGGTTTAAAAAACTACCTAAGTAACGACGAAATAATAAGTTGGGCAATCTGGTTCTAATTATTTTTCAGTC
>CAYOBX010000286.1:0-7663 GCA_964402245.1 uncultured Saprospiraceae bacterium
GGGCTAAATTTCAGGGTAAACGAAAGAAAAATTTTACAATATGATTATAATATATAATTGAAGAAAAATGACAAAATCTAAGCAATTAAGAAGGATATATTTTTAATTATGCCCTATTAATCAATTGGATTTTTGCTTGTTTTTCTAAAATATTTTACAAGTCACTACAAATGAATCATAAAATATATTAATTATATTTTCTTTCGTTCACCCTAGCTAAATTTAGATGGGTATTGATTATCAGTTAGTTAGATCATAGTGGTTTTAAAAATCACCATGATCTGGACCATAAATACCTGATTTTCTTTATTTTATTTTAGACCATTATTCGCATTAATAGTTGTTATGAAGTTATTTTTTTCGTTCCTTGGCAAATCTCTTGGTCAAAGAATGAACAAAACACCATTTGTGATCCGCAAAGCGGATGGGCAGCGAGAAGCAAAAGCGACCAACAAAGGGCGTATGCTTTCGAATCGTTTGTGGATGGGTGGCTTTTTTTCATTAACACCTGTTCACAGGATTTATTAAAGAACCAAGCATTAAAAAGAATATTCTCCTTGTACATTAAAGATCAGTCTAATGAAGTTTAAAATAGTTACAGATAAAGCTAATAATCAATTTGTTGTAATTGAGCAAAACGATGAATGGAAAAGAATAACTACCGAATTAAATCTATTGGACTTGCTTGACAAAAAAGAGATAAATATCTCGGATTTTCCACTTGTAGAATTCCAAGCTGAAAATTATCAAGAAATTATCCCTTTCCGACCATCAGCCTACCGTGACTTTATGCTCTATGAAAAACATGCCATTGATGCAGCACGTGGTTTTGTGAAAAAGTACATGTCTAATTTATTGCCAATTGTAAATATTTACGAGAAGATATTTAGGAAGCCACATCCAAAATTAATACCGAAGAAAAGATATTACAAACATCCTATTTATTACATGGGAAATCATCTTAATTTTATATCAGATGGCGATACTATAAAAATTCCTTCTTACACGAAAGAATTAGATTATGAATTGGAATTAGCGGCAGTAATCACTAAACCTTTAAAAAATGCATCGCTCGATGAAGTTACTGAGGCAATAGGCGGCTTTTTAATCTTAAATGATTTTTCGGCAAGAGATATTCAAATGTCTGAAATAGCAAGTGGATTTGGACCGATGAAAACTAAAAATTTTGGAAATGCCATTTCATCAACAGTAGTGAGTAAGGAGGAAATCCTACCTCAAATAGAAGATTTAAAAGTAAAGGTAATCATTAACGATAAAACAATTATTGAAAGTAATACTAAGGGTAAATTGTATTCTTTTCAAGAAGCTATTGCCTATGCCTCTTGGGAAGAACAATTACATCCTGGCGAATTATTTGGTTCTGGGACAATACCTGGTTGTACTGGAATTGAAAATGGGGTAATGCTAAAACAAGGAGATACGATTACTTTGGAAGTAGAAAAAATTGGACAGTTAACAAATAAAATTATTTAGTAACGACGAAAGAATAAGTTGATCTAAATGTTCAAGTTATTTTTTTGTCGTTACTTAATGAAAGATTACGGCCTTTCCCGTTATTTTTAAGACAAGCTATCAAAAAAAATGAACTGTAAATGAAAATAATCGATTTATCTAAAACCATACAGTATAACCCAGAAGACCCTCCATTTATGAAGGTCAATATAAAACATGTACCTCATGAAGAATCAAAAGAGTTAATTAAATCTTTCGGTTTACCTGCTCGTTTGTTTCCTAAAAATTTTTTAGGCTGGGCAGATGATGACATACAAAAAATGGGAGTTCATTCCACTACCCATCTTGATGCTCCTTGGCATTATTCACCCACCTGTATGGGGAAACCTGCTAAAACAATTGACCAAATTCCTTTGGATTGGTGTTTTGGAGAGGGCATCGTTATTGACATGAAACATAAAGCTGATTTTGACCCTATCACTTCAAAGGACATCATTGATTTTTTGAAAAAAGAAAATGCTACGCTGAAACCCAATATGATTGTTTTGATAAAGACGGGCAGAGATAAATTTATGGGTACTATGGACTTTTTTGAGAAAGGAACGGGCATGAGCGCAGAAGCAACAGAGTGGTTGATTAATCAAGGAATAAAAGTTATGGGAATTGATCAGTGGGGATGGGATTTGCCCTTACCCTACTTGATAAAAGAAGCTAATAAGAGTAATAATTCAGAATTGTTTTGGGAAGCTCATTTGGTAGGTGTGGATTATGAATACTGTCACATGGAGCAATTGACAAATTTAGATGCTTTGCCTACGACTGGCTTTCAAGTTGCTGCTTTTCCTTTGAAAATAAAAGGCGGTTCCGCTGCTCCAGCTAGAGTGGTTGCCATAATAAATGAATAATTAATTATTGTTTCAGCCAAAAGTTTGGCTGGGTAATTGACCAATTCGGTGTTTCATGGCAATTGACCTTAAGATAAAAAAAATAAACCGCACAGGAACGGGAAATAAATAAACGCTTAGCAGTTATTTTTTTCCCGTTCCACAGCAACTATTTTTAAAAAATCTGCATCTATACTAATAGAAAGCGATACCGCAACATACTCATGCATTTAATAGATACCCATACCCATATATACCTAGATCAATTTAAAGACGATCGAGAATTGATGATGAATCGAGCGATTGCCAACAATGTAAAAGAATTTTATTTACCGAATATAGATAGCAGTAGTATCTCGGATATGTTGGCATTAGAAGCAGCGTTTCCCGAAAGCTGCTATGCGATGATGGGCTTACATCCTTGTTCTGTAAAAGAAGATTTTGAAAAAGAATTAAAGATTGTGGAAGAGTGGTTAGGAAAACGAAACTTCTGTGCCATTGGAGAGATAGGAATAGATCTTCACTGGGATACTACCTACGTTGAACAGCAAAAAGAAGCATTTCGACGACAGATAAGATGGGCTATAGCCTTAGACATTCCAATCGTAATACATTCCCGAAAATCTACCCAAGAGGTATTAGAAGTATTGAGGGAAGAGCAGCATGAAAAGTTGAGAGGAATCTTTCATTGTTTTGGTGGATCAGTAGCAGAAGCAGAAGCAATTATCGAACAAGGATTTTATTTAGGAATAGGGGGCGTATTGACTTTTAAGAAAGCAGGATTAGATAAAACCTTGACTTCCATAGACTTAAAGCATATAGTGTTAGAGACAGATTCTCCATACTTAGCACCTACCCCCTATAGAGGAAAACGAAATGAAAGTGGATATGTACATTTAATAGCAGAAAAATTAGCATTGGTAAAAGGAATGAAACTAGAACAAATTACTGCTATTACTAGCCAAAATGCCAAAAATATTTTTGTTCATAGTGCAAAAAAATCACTTTTATTTGGTTAGACTAGGTGAATTGAATCTTATTTTTTACTTTAGTGCCGTATTTTTATAATATATCATTTTTAAATTCTCTTAAAGAATTTGCCGATTTTTTTGTTTTGTAATAAGAATTTACAATTTTTGCATTCATATTGGATTTTAAACAAGTGAAAAAGATCCTTGTTTAAAAAATAGTTAAAATATAATTACTTGGTATTAAAAGGTTTATCAGTCCTACCTAAGCAATTAAGTTTATAATTAGTACTATTTAACTTAACCGAATTTTCTCAAATTATATCCGAAAGATTGATTTTATACATCCTATACTAAAGTTAGAATGAAATATTATTAAAAAAAATAGAACATTATTATCATTGACATGGATTTATAGAATCAACTTTTAGTAGAATTTAATTAAAAATATGCCTAAGGAATGACGAAAAAATAACTGCTTCAAGAATCTATAGTTATTTCTACCTCATTCCTAAGTAACGACGAAAAAATAACTTCAACATTTAGGACGGTTTCTTTTGTTCTCATTTTCCTTTTAAAAATACTTCCGTAGCCCAGCTATGCAAGGATTTTTAAAAGAAAACTGAGAACAAAATAACCTCGTCCAAATGGCGGAGTTAATGTTTTATAGTTACTAACTAAGGGAGAGGTGTCCGAGTGGCTTAAGGAGCACGCTTGGAAAGCGTGTGTGCGCCAAAAGCGTACCGAGGGTTCGAATCCCTCTCTCTCCGCACATAAAGAATTATGATTTTGTTTTTCTAGATTTCATCAAAAATATAGGTATTCAAAATTATTTTATTCACAATTAACATTAAGATCATTGAGAAGCGAAGATTACGAACAACAATCACATCTTTTTGCTTTAAATGTCTTAAACACGTTTTTTTAAAAAAATTAACTTTAAACATTAGCAAAATTTATTGAACTATGCGAAAAATTTTAGCTCTATTGCTCGTATTCGGTGTTGCCTCATTCAATGGTGCAATCGAAATGTTTGCTCAAGAAGCTGATGCTTCAGGATTTCAAACTTTAAAGCAAAAGTTTATCGAGGGAGACTGGCAATTTATGAGCCTCGTATTGATTTGTGGAATTTTAGGATTAGCATTTTGTATTGAGCGTATCATTACGTTAAATATAGCTTCTACTAATACAGACAAATTAATGGGTAAAATCAACGACAGCTTAGCTGCTGGTGATTTGGAAGGTGCAAAAGAAATTTGCAAAGCTACGCCTGGTCCAACAGCAAGTGTCCTTTATGAAGGATTAAAGAATGCAGATGGTGGTCCTGAAGCAGTAGAAAAAGCAATCGTTTCTTACGGTGGTGTTCAAATGGGTCTTTTAGAAAAAGGATTAGTTTGGATTTCTTTATTTATTGCCATTGCACCGATGCTTGGTTTCATGGGTACCGTAATCGGTATGATTCAAGCCTTTGATAGAATTCAGGCAGTAGGTGACCTTTCTCCATCAGTCGTTGCAGGTGGTATCAAGGTAGCCTTATTGACAACAGTATTCGGTTTGATTACTGCTATTATTTTACAGATATTTTACAACTACATCGTTAATAAGATTGACGGTATCGTTGGCAAGATGGAGGAATCTTCTATTGCTTTAGTAGATGTAATGGCTGATAACAAACTATTCAAGTAATTGAATAATTAGTATTAGTAAGGAATGAATGAAAAGGTAAATGTTCATTTTAAATTATAACAATCGTCAAGGTGGTTTTAATTTTAATTTACATTTTAATTTTAATTGATTTCTAAGACATTTACTATGCCCAGTAGTTTTATTATTGGGTAATAGATATCTCGTAATTGAAAGACTTTACAGAAAAGTACCACTCGTGTACACCCAAATTGATTGATTCTGCATCTAATAAGATGTATAGACTAATTCAACGCTGGTGTAAAGTCTAATAATAGATAAAAACTATGTATAATTTTTTATCCAAAAATGGCCAACTAGTTGCCTTTCTAATAGGTTTAGTTATTACAGCCATTTTCTTGTTTTCTGTTTTTTCTGGATTGTCAGGATTTAATGCCTTGGCAGAAGATCAAAGAGGAACAACAGATATTTTTAACTTCGGATTGTATGCTGCGGCTGGTTTGACAGTATTATGTGCGCTTATTGCATTGTTTTTTGGTTTGTTTCAAACCTTGTCAAATCCAAAAGGTGCTATAGCAGCTATAGCAGCAGTTATTGGTTTAGCTGTATTGTATTTTGCCGGACAAGCCTTAGCAGGTGCAGATACTGCTAAAGTTGTCGAAACGATGGGCGAATTCAAGGTAACAGAAGGGCAAGGTAATTTTATTAATGGGGCTATTGGAGGAGGTTTACTTTTGATAGGATTGGCTATGGCCGCTTTTGTCTTATCTGAGTTAAGAAACTTCTTTAAATAAACCTTTTAAAATACTAAAAATATGGCAAGGACTAGCTCTAGAGATAGAATGAAGAATGAAATCAATGCGGGATCTATGGCAGATATTGCCTTCTTGTTATTGATCTTCTTCTTAGTTACTACAACAATTGACGTAGATAAAGGTATTTTTGTAAAGTTACCACCATGGTCTGAAGAAGAGCCGGATATTACTAAATTGAAAAAACGGAATGTTCTTTCTGTTTTGGTAAATGCCCAAAATCAATTATTGGTAAGGGGCGAACCTGCTGAAGTAGAGGATTTGAGAGAGCGAACTAAAGAGTTTATCGCTAATCCACGAAGACTGGAGGATCTTGCAGAGGCACCAAATAAAGCGATCATCTCTTTAAAGAATGATCGAGGTACTAATTATGAAACCTATCTTGGTGTTTATGATCAATTAAAGGCGGCATATTCTGAACTTTGGGAAGAAGAATCTCAAAGAAGATATGGCAAGCCTTATTCAGATGATCTGCCACTAGCAATGCGTAAAGAAATTAGATCAAAGTTTCCTTTAGTTATTTCTGAAGCAGAACCTACAAACTTCGGTGAAGAGTAAATCTGCTCTCTAAATCGAAATAATTAATTGAACAGTTTTAAAATGATGATTTTTTGTATGATTTGAAAAAGCATAGAAAAAATTGTCAATTTAAAACTTTAAGTGTTCAATTACTTATTTCGTCACTACTAAGACGAAGAACACCAGCTATTTCTTTAACTGAAAAAAAGTAACATGGCTAAATTTAATAAGAAAAGAGGTAAAGCCTCTCCAGAAGTATCTACTGCTTCTTTACCTGATATCATCTTTATGTTGTTATTCTTCTTTATGGTAACAACCGTATTAAGAGATGCAGAAAAGAAGGTAGTAGTGAGTGTTCCTAAGGCTTCAGAATTAACGAAGTTAGAGCAGAAATCATTGGTGCATCACATTTATGTAGGAAAACCTACAGAAAGATACCAGTCATTATATGGCACTAAGCCGAGAATGCAGTTAGGCGATAAGATCGCTAATACTATGGGAGAAATTCCACTTTTCATTGAAAAGCATAAGGTGAAATTGTCAGAAAAACAACACAATAGAATCACCTCTTCTTTAAGAGTGGATGGTGAAGTGACGATGGGTATTGTTCAGGATGTGAAAACAGCCTTGAGAAAAGCTAATCAACTTCGGGTAAATTATTCTGCTAAACCTGTAGAGAATTAGTATCAATAATACTTTTAAAATTGTAAAAAAGGGATGGTGTTAACACTATCCCTTTTTTATTTTTAAATATAAAGGCTTATAAAAAATGAGACTTTAGAAAGTTCCTTGTAGTTGGGCAACAGGTATTTGCGGTCAACTTCCCGATTTGAACTTGAATTTGGTACTTGGACTTGAACTTAAAATATATTACCTTTGCATCCGTTTTAGTACAAAAAGAAATAATAGTCATGAAAAAAGATATTCATCCAGAAGATTATCGTGTAGTAGTATTCCAAGACTTATCAGCGGATTACTCTTTTTTAACAAAATCTTGTGCACCAACTAAGGATACGATTACTTGGGAAGATGGACAAGAATACCCGTTAATTAAATTAGAAATATCTAGTAAGTCTCATCCGTTTTATACTGGTAAGATGAAGTTTGTGGATACAGCAGGTCGTATTGATAAATTCAATAAGAAATTTGCTAAATTTTCAAAAATGAATCCATCCGCTAAAGAAGAGGGGTAAACTGCCTGACACTTATGGGAAAAAGCCTCAATCAGCTATTGATTGGGGCTTTTTTAATTTAAAATGAGGCTGTATATTGCTTTTTTTAAATAAATAGTACTATTTGAATGTAAAATAACTAAGTAACGACGAAATAATAAGTTGGGCAATCTGGTTCTAATTATTTTTCA
>CAYOBX010000287.1:0-7656 GCA_964402245.1 uncultured Saprospiraceae bacterium
TGCTTGCCGATTCTTAATAAAACCCATTTGTGTGTATTTTTAACTAGAAATTACTGAATAAAAAGAATGACTATACATTTTATTCTTCCAGACTATGCTAAATTTATCTCTGGAGGAAACTGGTATAATCAACAATTAATCAATGCCTTGCAGCAGCAAGCCGAATGGAATATTCATGTATGGACTTTTGAGACCTTTCGACAACATTACCAACATCTAGAAAATGGACTTTTTATAGTAGACACCCTTTATTTAGATGAAATGAAGGAAATGTTGAAGGTAAAAAAGAAAGAACATGCATTTTATTTATTAGTACATCATTTACAAAGCTTATACCCTCCTAAAAGTCATACTAGTAAAGCATGGTTCAATGAAAAAGAACGTGCCTTTTTGATTCAATATGACGGATTTATTACCACTAGCCAATACACAGCGGATTATTTACGAAATCATAGTATAAAGAAACCTACGGTAGTGATACCCCCTGCATTATCCTTTAGGCCTAAACAACTTCCTTTAAGAAAAGCAAGACCTATTAAAGCACTCTTAGCAGCAAATGTAATAGAAAGAAAAGGGATACTACCATTTCTAACTAAATTACAGCATCAGTTCATAGATCCGCAATATTTTTCTCTTGAAATTGCAGGTGATCTGACTATGGAAAAAGACTATGCTAAGCATTGCCAACAGCTTGTTCAAGATACCTCACTCCGAAATTATTGTCGATTTCTTGGTCCACTTTCTCCTAAAGCAATGCAAGATAAATACAGAAATGATAACCTACTAATAGCGACTTCTTTTTTTGAAACCTATGGAATGACCCTCCAAGAAGCAGTTGCTTGGAAGATACCGATTCTCGCAGTTAAAGGAGGAAATACCGCCTCCCATATCCAACATGGATTTAATGGATATTTATTAGATACTATTGAGGAATTGATACAGCGATTAAATTCGCTAATCCATAATCCAGAATGGATGGATTTGTTATTGAAACAAGCGGCTCTGAATGGGGCAGGAAGATCGTACACTTGGAAAGAAGCTGCGGAAAGATTGAGGAAATTTTTATTATAAATGTAGAGCCATAGCAATGCTACGGCTCTACATTATAGTACGGCTCTTTATTGTAGTAGCAATGCTACGGCTCTACTATTTTAATAATAATAATCCATTCCTAAATGCGTGATTAATTTTTCCCCTTTTAAAAATCTAAGCGTATTGTTAATCTTCATTAACTGTTTGAATAAATCATGCTGTGGAGGTAGACCTTTTTTAGTCTGAGGCGACTTAAAGAAGAAGCCTAACCATTCTTGAATACCACTTAGATTAGATCGACTAGCTAAATCTAATAATAAAGCTAAATCCAATACGATAGGCGCTGCTAAAATAGAATCTCGACAAAGGAAATCTACTTTAATCTGCATTGGATACCCTAACCAACCAGCAATATCAATATTATCCCATCCTTCTTTATTATCTCCTCTAGGCGGGTAGTAATTAATTCTTACTTTGTGGTAGATATTACCGTATAATTCAGGATTCTCTTTTGGCTTTAAGATATGCTCTATAACGCCTAATTTAGAAACCTCTTTTGTTTTAAAATTATCTGGATCATCCAAAACGGCACCATCTCTATTTCCTAAAATGTTTGTAGAGAACCAGCCATTGACTCCTAATGAACGAGCTTTAAATCCAGGAGTAAGGATCGTTTTCATTAAGGTTTGACCTGTCTTGAAGTCTTTACCACCTATCGGCACCCCATTTTTCTTAGCTAACTGTACAAGAGCAGGAATATCCGCAGATAAATTAGGCGCACCATTCGCATAAGGAACCCCCATTTTGATCGCTGCATACGCATAAATCATACTTGGCGGAATGTTCTCGTCATTTTCTTTCAAACCTTTTTCTAAAGCTTTGATACTTCTATGGCAAGGTGCTTCTTCCATGTAAATTTCAGTAGAACCACACCACACCATTACCAAACGAGAACAACCATTGGTCTTTTTGAATTTTTTGATGTCTTCCATCAAAGCCTTCGCTAAGTCCATTTTAGTCTTCTCTTTTTTGATATGCTTTCCGTCCAAACGCTTGACATAGTTTTTGTCAAAAACAGCCTTCATCGGCTTAATTAACTTTAACTCATCTTTGATTTCATCTAATAAGCCCTTATCTAATACCTCTGCATGTACCGCAGCTTTATAGACATTGTCTTTGTAGACATCCCATCCACCAAACACAATATCATTTAAATCTGTTAATGGAACAAATTCATTAATTCTTGGAGAACGTTTTTCCGTTCTTTTACCCAATCTAATTCTTCCCATTTGAGTATAAGAACCCATCGGTTGAGAAATACCTCTTCTTACCGCTATTACTCCTGCAATGAAGGTAGTAGCTACTGAACCCATACCGGGTAGTAAAACGCCAAGTTTTCCCTTAGCAGATTTAATCTTAGCTTTCTTCGCCATTTTTTGTTTACGTTTTTGCGCATTGAATAACTAATTTCGTCGGGTGTTCATTACTCAATGCTTGATTATGGAATAAATGAATATTCCAAATTCTGTAAGGAGACTCTTTTTTTAATGATGAATGATGAATGAGAAATGATGAATTACTAAATGTTGACCTGTTCGTGCGTCAACGTCTAGTGATTCATCATTCACCATTTCTCATTTAAATGATGAATGAAAAATAATAAACTACTAAATGTTGACTTACTCGTGCGTCAACGTCTAGTATTCATCATTCATAATTTCTCATTCATCATTTATTTAAAGCCATTTATTCTCCAAATACCAATTTAGGGCTTCCGTCAGACCTTTTTCAAGGTCATAAACGGGCGCAAAGTTAAGATCATTTTTCAAAGGTTGTATATCACACTGCCAGTTTTTAGATTTTAATATTTTTACCTTCTCTAAATTTAGGGGTGGCATCTTGCCTGTAAGGCGTCCGAAAGCCTCATTAACGCCTGCAATTACTTGCACTATAGCGATTGGGATCTTAATACTAATTGGATTTTTGCCCAATACTTTTCTGGCAATTTTTCCTAATTCTTGGGTTGGATAATGCTGCCCATCCGATACAAAATAGGCTTTTTGAGCTATTGGAGACAAGCTGGCATCCAATATTAGGCGGACTAGGTCTTTTACATATATAAAAGTTGCTTTTTGGGGTGTTCGTCCAATATGGCCTTCTATCCCTTTATTGAAAGTCTTAAAAAAGATAAATATCTCTTGTTCTCTAGGTCCATATATTGCAGTAGGGCGGAAAATGATATAAGGAAAGTCAGGTAAGTCTTGTAACCATTGCTCTGTCGCTAATTTACTCTCTCCATAAGTATCAATAGGGTGGGGGGGGTTCGTTTCCAACACTATTTCCCCAGGATGATTATCAGCAGGACCATAGGAGGCTAAACTTGATATATAAATGAATTTTTTCAAATTAGGTTGTACCTCCTGTAATGTCTGTACAAAAGTTTTTGTTAACTCATAATTGTATTTAAAAAAGCCTGCCTTATTATCTGCCTTTGTCACCCCTGCACAATGAATCACATAATCAAAAGTAATTTCTCTTAATTGTTGTTCTAAAGCTGTTTTATTAGAAAAATCCATTATAAAGAAATTAATCCGACTATCTGTAAGATACTTTCTACTACTGGTCTTTCTAATACCCGCATAGACTTCTAATCCTCTTTTTAAAGCTTCTTCGACTAGAAAGCTTCCCACAAATCCTGAAGCACCGGTAATTAGAATTTTTTCCATGTTTTTTTTTTAAGAAGAAGTCAGATCGTTCCTCCGGAACTGTCAGAGGTCAGGTGTGACAGTTCCGTTAACGTAAGCTAACTAGAACAATCTCACGTCTGACAGCGGAGCGATCTCCTCTATACCTTCCGCTCATAAATTCGATAAGTCTTATAAATATGTCCACCCATATTGACCATACCTTTATTCATCATTTCATTATTCTCTAAGACCCAAGAACCTTCTCCTGCTTCCACATTATTTTCTTGGGCATACCGAATACTCTTTGCATAAAAAATACCTTCAATACCCATTTTTCTATATTCAGGTACGACGCCTAATAGCAATACTCTTAGAATAGATACTCTATTTCTACGAAACAACAACTTCAATGCGCCAAAAGGTATAATCCGCCCTCGTTTCTGATTAATCATAATCTGATTAATATCAGGGAGACATAAGAAAAAGCCAATTTTCTTTCCCTCGTGCTCTGCTACATAGACTATTTCTGGATTGATAATCATTTTAATACCTACTGCCAATTCATCAAATTCTTCTTGAGTTGGAGGGACAAATCCCCAATTTTCTCCCCAAGCATCCATATAAATAGATCGAATGTCATTTACCTCTTCTTTAAATTTCTTCATATTAACGGTGCGAATAGTGATTCCTTTTCTTTTTAGGCGTTCTTCTATTCTAGCACTTAAGTCTAATGATTTTTGAGAGACCTCTTTTGTTGGTAATCTATAGGCATATAAGTCCATTCGTTTACCGAATCCTAATCGTTCTAAAAATTCTCCGTAATAAGGTTTGTTATAAGTCATCCATACTACAGGTGGACGATCAAAACCATCTACTAAGACCCCTGCCGTTTCATTGGTTGTAAAATTGGTAGGCCCATAGATAGCCTCTAAATTTTCTGCTTTTACCCAGTCAATTGCTTTTTGTAATAAGGCTTCTGCAACAGAAAAATCATTGATAACATCAAAAAAACCAAAGTACCCTACATTTTCCTTAGCAAATTCGTTGTAGTTATTATTGCGAATGGCCGCAATTCTACCTACAATTTTTCTATCTCTTATAGCCAAAAATAAATCAGCTTTGGAGTGCAAGAAAAAAGGATTTTTCTTAGGATTTAGAACCTGTTTTTGATCTAAATAAATGGCTGGCACATAGTTAGGATCTCCTTCATATAGATCGTGAGGAAAATCAATGAATTGTTTCTTTTGTTTGCGAGTAGTTACTTGTATGATTTCCATAGATGAGTCTTAGTTCAGTTTTAAAAGGCGTAGCCTTTTATCTTAGTTAAGCACAAAACTTTATTTTCTAAAAAGCAGTGTAAGGTAGGCATACCTATAGTAATTTCAAAATCGAATTTTTACTCCAACAAATCGAATTCTTCCATAACAGATTCCCATTCGCTATGTTCAAGTTCTTCTATAATGGATCGAGATATTTTTTCTTTTAGTTCTAATCTGTTTTTTGGGAAACCAAAAGCATAAAATTGTTTATTGAATTGGACGGGAAGAATTTCTAAATGCCATAAATGAGCATTTTCATTGATTCGATATTTTAGGATAGGTGCATCGTACAAAAAAGCATCTAATTGGTGAGCATCTAATGCATTTAATCCAGATAATACGCTATCATACAGGATTACATTTCTGAAAAAATTATTTTGTAAATAATTGGCGGCACTGGAATTTCTAACAGTTCCGATCTGTTTTTTTTTGAAATCCTCTAAATGATTTGCATCTTCACTCATATGGCCTACCGTGAGCGAGGAAGCAATACTGGCAGTTAGCCCAGATATAAAAAGAATACCACTGAGCATCCATACTAATGCGACCATTTTACCACCTTTGGTCTTAGGGGTTTTATCTCCATATCCAACGGTTGTCATGGTGACGATAGACCACCAGATACCGTCCCAAATTCCTTTATTTTCAGGGTGAAATTGTTCAGGATTTTTTTCTTTTTCGAATTGCCAAATTAAAAATCCAAATATGGATATTAGTAATAATAAGAATAGTAAACCTCTGAGGAAATTTTTGTTAAAAACAGATCCCAAGAATTGGTATACTCTACGGATAGAGGTCTCTTCATGAATAGCGATGGTGGAATAGGAGACATAAAAAGATTGAGTAAAATCAAATTTTTTATACCGATCATAGGTGATCGTTAAGGGATTGATGCTAATATCAATGGTTTCTTTTTCTAATCCTTCTAATATTTCTTTAAAAGACATGGCTTGATACCTAAAAGGAATATCCAATTCACTGGCAATTTCTTCCCATAGATAAATACTAATTCCTGATAACGTACCTTGATGGTCAATAATAAAGGGCGGTTCCTGAGTATAAGCAACTAGTAGTGTATCTTTTGGAATATCTTCTTGTCCATAAATAGCGGTAAATGATAAGCACCAGATTAAAAGTATGTGTAGGTTTTTCATAGTATGCTATTTTTCAAAAAAAAATGGCATTTGGAAAGTACTCTCCAGATGCCATTTTCGAGGTTTAGAAAATTGTATTATCTCCTATACTTGTGCAACCATAGGTACATCTAAAGCTTTTGCTACTTGTCCTAGCTTATCCAGTGCCTCATCTACTTGCGCTCTCGTATGAGTAGCCATGAGCGAAAAGCGTATCAGTGAATCTTCGCTAGCCACTGCCGGAGAGATAACAGGATTAACAAAGACGCCCATTTCTTGAAGCATCGCTGTTAATTTAAATGTCTTAATATCATCTCGAACATATATAGGAATAATAGGTGTTTCTGTTGGCCCCGTTTCTAATCCAATGGCTCTTAAACCATCCATCGTGTATTTAGTAATATCCCACAAATTATCTATTAATTCTGGTTCCTCTTGTATTAAATCAAGCGCAGCAATTACACTAGCGGCATTTGCAGGAGCAATACTAGCGCTGAAAATGAGCGAACGTGCATGGTGTTTTAAAAAATTAATAGTGTCTGAATCCGCTGCAATAAAGCCTCCTATAGAAGCTAAGGATTTGCTAAAAGTACCCATAATTAGATCAACATCATCTGTCAAACCAAAATGAGAGGCTGTTCCACGTCCCTCTTTTCCGATAACACCTAAAGCATGCGCATCGTCTACCATGATATTGGCATTGTATTTTTTTGCTAATGCCACAATCTCTGGTAACTTGCAAATATCTCCTTCCATACTAAATACCCCATCAGTTATAATTAAGCGAATGACATCTCGGGGTAATTTTTGTAAGACATTTTCTAAAGAAGCCATATCATTGTGGCGATATTTTACTTTTTTAGCAAAGGCCAATCTGGCACCATCAATGATACAAGCGTGGTTGGTATCATCCATGATTATATAGTCATGACGACCTACTACAGAGGATATAACACCAAGGTTAACTTGATAACCTGTACTAAAAACAAGCGCTTCGTCTTTGCCAACAAATGCCGCCAATTTTTCTTCTAACTCTGTATGAATATCTAAAGAACCATTTAAAAAACGGGAACCAGCACAGCCAGATCCGTATTTATCAATGGCTTTTTTAGAAGCTTCTTTTAATTTTGGGTGATTGGTCAGCCCTAGATAGGAGTTAGATCCAAACATTAAGACATCTTTGCCATTCATCTTTACAACAGTGTCTTGGTCAGAGCTGATTTCTCTAAAGTAGGGGTATATGCCTTGCTTTTTTACCTCTGCTGGTCGGGTATAAGATGCCAGCTTACTTCTCAGTAAGTTCATATTTAAAATTTATTATGTACTTGGAGCTCATTATAATGCGTTTATTTTTTGACCACTTTCTTTTGAAAATAAGTGCATAGCGAGGCTATGGACTTTTACTAAAGGAAATTAGCGTAAAAAGAAGCCATTAAGTAACGACAAAACAATAACTTGAGCATCTTCTTCTATTCTTTTCCAGTC
>CAYOBX010000288.1:0-7632 GCA_964402245.1 uncultured Saprospiraceae bacterium
TGTAAACGAAATCTATCTCTATTCTCTGTTCTCGCTTCTCTATTCTACAAGTTGTATGGTTTCAAAATTATTCATTTAAAATACGTTCTACTTCTAGAGCACCTGTGACAGGATGAAGACCATATATATCCACATATTTCACATCAGGAAAAATGCCTGATTCATCCGCGTACACATAGATATTTTGGAGGTAGCAATCTTTCTTATTAATAGCCATTAATGCCTTCCATGTACCATCAATTTGAGCTAGTTGTATATATCGATCATTATAGGCTTTTAGTTTAATTCGATACCCTAATTCTATTTTCTTTGAAGAATATCCATAGGCCAATATGGACTCTAACCAACTCAAATCCTTCCTCCTATCATCCTCTCCATACCGCAACCAATAGGCATCTATTGGATGGTTTGATTTCATCTTTCCTTCATCCAGATCAATATCATAGACAATCGTATTTGTATTCAAATTTCTTTGAATAAAAAATAAACTTTGAGCTGTTTTCGGAGGACGGGGATAGTCATCTGGCCATTCTGTACGTTCTTCCCATCCCGGTGCTTTAATTTTAAATACGTTATCGGGCGTATTTAATCGACGCTCAGAAGAGCTTAAGTCTAAAGTATTATTAAAAACATCATTTATGTCCTTGGTGGGTAAGGTCTTTGACAACAAACTTAATAGTATTATCCCACATAGTGTTATCCAATTCATTTATTATCTTATTCAGTAGAAGTCAGAAATCAGATCGTCAACTACGTTGACTGTCAGAAGAGTCAGACCGCTGCGCTGTCAGAGGTCAGACTTATGATGTTGACAGCGTAGAGGTCTGACTTCTAAAAATTATTCCTTAGTTTTTCCCATAAAAACGTTCACACCCGTTTGCTGAGGGTTACCAGACGCTCGTCTGAATGCCACCACTTGTCCACAATGATAAATAGCATCCGCAATAGGACCGTTAATTAAATTCCAAAAAGGAAATTCTGAAGTTTTTTCTCCTCTTTGAAAAATTATTTTAAATTTCTCTAGATCTTCTGGACTCGCATTTTTTAGATACTCACTTGTTTCTTTTAAATTTTGCAGCGTAGCTAAACGACGTTCTTCATAGGTTTGCTCTGGAAAATTTGAAGGCCGGATATTAGGAAGGGTCAATACTCCATTCTTAATAAGCAACGATAGACTATATAAATGCTCCATCGTCTCCGCAACGGTTTTACCACTATCACTCGGCTTATACGCCAGATCTTCTGCACGCAATCCTTTCGTCACCCAATGGTATCTATAGCCTAATCCGTCTACCATTCTGGCAGCTACATTTTGTGGTTCGTAAGATGCTGGATAATCTGGTATTTGGTAAAAAGGTGCTTCTAATGGTATATTTTCTTCTTTTGGCTGAGTAGGTTTATTCATAGCGGGCTTTGATGCATCTACAGCTACTTGTTGGGCAGTACAGTTAGTAAACATTAAAAAGACGAATAGAAAGTAAAGAAGTCTCATTGTTTTTTTTTAGAAGTCAGTAGTCAGAACGCTACGCTGTCAGGAGTTAGACTTATGACGTTGACAGCATAATGTTCTGACAACGTATCGATCTAACATCTGACAGTTCCGAAGTATTTCGGAACGTTCTGACCTCTTAAAAAAATGGTTCTTTGACAAATCCCGTGAAAGGGTGTCAATGAAAAAATTAGTCTAATAAAATCTCAAAGGATTTTCGTTCATATCCTTTAGGAGGTCGTCCAATTTCTGGAGAATTATTAGGGCCAGTTGGATCGCAAATATAGTAGTTTTTCCCTTTGTGTCGTATTGGGGTACCGATAGATTCTTTTACAGCTACGGCAATCGTCAAGTGATCAGAAAAAGCAATGACCAACATAGGCAATTGTAGCAATTCTTCAACTAGTCCATAAAATAATGCAGAACGATCCTCACAATCAGAATAGGGGTAGTGAAACAGTTCTTCTCTTATCATGGGCTTACTCCTACCAAAATAGGCCTCATCTTCTCTATATTTAAAAGCCGATCTTGTAAAAGAAGATAAAATTTCTAACTGGAGTTTGATGGGTTTATCTTTAATAATCGTTCCTAATTGACGAACTAAAGTGTTTTTTAAATTATCAGAAAATGGAACTTTTATATATCCAGACTCATCTATGATAGGATATTTTCGCATAATTTCAACAAGCGTTTTATCGACATTTGCTGTAATTGCATACTCATTCCCACGCCATTGAAAAGAAAGGTCTTTTTGCTCTATAGTAGGCTGGATAGCCGGTAAACGATTAAAGGCTAAAGAAAAAGGTTTGCCGTTAGGCGTTGCAATAAAATTTAATAGATAAATGGCTTTTGACCTTTTGGTTCTTTTGTATTGTAATTCTGTCAATCCAAAATATCTATGTCCATCCTCCTCAATCATGGGAGTTTCATAGATATTGTCTGTGGTTTTGACATAGAGATAAGCTGATTTATTTAAAAATGCCAAGCGCGTATCATAGTGAAGCTTAGACATCAAAAACCAAGTCGTTAGTACTTTATAGGAGGTACTTTTTTTTACAAATATCTTATCGACTGTTTTTTCTACCAATTCATATAATAACCAATCATTCAACTGATATTGATGCTTGGCAGTCCTTAATTCTGATAAAACAGATTGATAAGGAGCACGCTCCAAATTTTTATAAAATTGAACGATATACTCTTCTTCCAATCTTACCCTTTGATTAATAACCAAATCAGAATTATATCGGATATCAATGGTTTCTGTATAAAAAGAAATTTGAACCTTTTTATTTGGAGCTGGTTCACTGAAAGAAAGGAGCAAAGTGATAAAACAACTGAACAAAAATAAAACCGTGTTTTGTATCATTAGAGTGATGGTGATGGTTTTAGTTATTAGCTTCTAGTGAAACTTTTACCGTTAATTCTTCTTTATAGTCTAGCTTGGCAATAGGCAATAAGTATGTTTTATATTTCTCTTTAGAGGGAGCAAATTGGTTTGGTTTTTTGTAAAAAATCAAACCAATTTACTCCCTCTAAAAAACTATACAAAAGCTACTGTTTGCTTGAATCTAATAGTTAAGGAATGAAAAAATAAAGCTGTCGAATGTCCTCTTCCATTTTTACCGTTAAATAATAAACGCCTTTTGGTAGCTTATATTCCAGCATCGCACTTTCAAATTGTCTTTTCGTGGTTATTTTTCTTTCTAATAGTATTTTTCCAGACCAATCGTAGATAGAGACGGTAGCCATTTTTACTATGGGCTCTAAAAAGACAAGGCTTAATTGATCGTTGGAAGAAAAAACTTCTACTGTCTTTAACTGCCCATGTCTCTTACCTTTTAAGAATCTATAGGCTTTATAAAAATCTGGGATTCCGTAGCCTAGTACATTATCTGGATCTTTTGCTTGAGTGGCACTTTCTTCAATAGCCAAGCGAATAGCTGCATTATCTTTATGAGGAAAAGCTTGTTTTAGATCAGCCACTAAGCCTGCAATCAATGGAGAAGATAAGGAGGTCCCATTACTTACGTCTATTTCATACCCAGAGACAGCCGCTACTGCCACTTGTTGTCCCATTGCAGAAATATTAGGTTTAATACGACCATCTGCAGTGGGTCCAAAGGAGCTAAATCTTGCTCTATTTTTTCCTGCGGTAACAGCTCCAATAGCAAACACGCCTCGACTATCAGCAGGTGTCCCTACAAATTTCCAAGACCCTCCCCCTGAATTTCCTGCGCTATTTACTACAAATATTCCTTTTGAAAAAGCTACATCTGCTGCTCTGGAAGCTCTTGAAGTTTGCCCATTTAAATCTTCGTACTCATAATTCATCGCTTCCTCTGAAAACTGAGTATATCCTAAAGAAGAATTAATAACATCTACACCCATACTATCGGCATATTCTATAGCAGCTACCCAATTGCATTCTTCCGTGATGGACTCTGATCGAACATCTTCTGTTTTCATACAAAGATAGGTTGCTTTCGGGGCAGTCCCTACATATAAATAAGGTAGGTTGCTCGCCATTACGGAAAGTACAGAACTACCGTGTGTAGCAGATTCGTAAACATAGCTATCATCATCTACAAAATCTTTACCTGGCAAAATTTGTTGATTAACCCGTAAACTATCAAAAAATGGCATCACATCCACTTTGTTAAATCCACCATCTTGAACACCTACATATACATCTGTACCTTGATACCCTAAGCGATGCAATGCATGGCCGTTCACCATGCTAATTTGAAGGGAGCCATAACCATAATAACTTGGCGTTTGTTCATACGGTTCTGAAGGAGTGCTCCGAACATTCACTTTCTTTTTGGTTGGTGGATGATACCTCCCTACTCGTTCTATTTTTTTTACAAAAGACAATTTTTCTAATTGATTTGCAAGGCTATCAGTAGTGACAACCGTAACCGAGTTTAGCCATTTAGAAGTATGTCTAATACGTACACCCTCAGCAGCAAGTGCCGTTAAATATTGCTTGTTGACGGGCAAATCCATAGAGTCTATCGGGATATGCAAACGGTGCCTACGTGTTAAAGCTCTCGGTGATAAGTACATTTGAGGATGAAAGATACTATATTCCGTTGCATGCTTATCCTTCAATTCTACCCAAAAGTTAGATAACTTGGGTTGGCTGAAAGTAAAAGTAGAGAAAAAGGAAAATAGTAATATAATTAAGTAACGCATGAAGTATATTAGGAAAGAATTTTCAAAAGTCCAAACACTTAACAAATAAGAAAGTGTAGTAGTTCTAACGAAAAAAAAGATGATAAATGATAATCTGGAAGGAAGAAATTTGGTCGAATTAGAGATAACTGATCAAGAAAGAAAAAATTGCTGATTGTCATTATTGATACATAAGGTATATCTTTCCATTGAGAGGGTACGACTTCTATTGAAGAATAACGGAATTATTCATAAGTGACCAATGCCAACAACCAGCATAGAGTGAAATTTTTCTATCTAAAAAAATTCAAGCAGGGGATAAAAGGGGTAAAGTTAAGTAAGTTTTTTTAAGTGGGAATCGTATCGGTAGGCTTTCTTTTCAAGAGGGATATCATTATACAAGTGTCTAAACGATTAAACAAATATACCACGTTTATTATTTGTACTGAACTATTTGGGCATTTATTTTATCCTAACAAGCTAAAAACATATTAATAGATAGTTAAAAACATTATATAAGTAATCATATATGACTATCTATCAATGCTCTACCTTATTATCTACTCGCTTCCAACGCCTATGGGACCAAAGCCAGCTTTCTGGTTTATTTTTTATTTCTTGCTCTAATAGGCGTGCATATTCTTTTGTTAAATCTCCAAATTTAGCATTGTTACTATCAAAAAGTAACTGTTTTATAGTAAATTCATATTTCCCCCATTGCCGCTTATTAATAGAAAAATAAAATACCGGGTAATTTGTGTTTTGAGCAATCTTTTCGACACCGTGCATAAATGGAGTTCGCCTATTAAAAAAATCTATCCAAATAGCATTATTTGTAGAAGCAGGGCTTTGATCTGCTAAAAACAAGAAAATACTGGCTTGTTCTTTCTTTTCAATAAGTGTTCTACCTAATTGAGCCATAGGCACCATGTTCATCCCCCACTTAGTTCTCCATTTATTAATATATTTATTCATATAGGGGTTACTCATTGGCTTATATACGGTGTATACTGGATAATCTACACACAATGGGAATGCCATACAGCCTAATTCCCAATTATTGAAATGACTCCCTATCAATAAGCAAGTCTGTCCATTAGATAGATAAGGTGTGAGTATTTCCTCATTGATCCCCTGAAAGTGTTCTTTTATTTGAGCTTTATTAAGGGAAGTGCCTTTTATAGTTTCAAATAATAAATCACTTAAATGATGATAATAAGCTGTAGTAAGCTGTTTAATCTTTACTGTATCAAAACTAGGTAAAGCATTAGATAGATTAGAGTGTATTACTTCTTTACGATATTGAATCACCTTATCTAATAAGTAGCCCAGCATACCAG
Organism: uncultured Saprospiraceae bacterium; assembly: GCA_964402245.1. Taxonomy (GTDB): domain Bacteria; phylum Bacteroidota; class Bacteroidia; order Chitinophagales; family Saprospiraceae; genus JAFMDF01. The sequence continues at coordinate 6,007 of CAYOBX010000288.1, forward strand.
ACAATTTTTTTATCAATCGAAGTGGAAGGCGAGAGAATAGAAATATACTTGCGCTTATTAAGTAATAACTTAGTCGATGAAGTAATTTCTTTTTATTCATTTATTTGCTAGTCAACTAGTTGTAATAATGCTAACTTAAGACTCTAACTTCTTGTTCGAGGTTGCAAAAAATAAGTAATACCCCCAACTGCAACAAAGCCCAAACCTATAAAACTTTCATAAGGCTGCTCATACAACATAAAACCTAAAACCCATATACTAAATAGAATATAGATTATTTGCAAATAAGGCTTTAATGGACTCTTAAAAGTATTGTCTGATTGTTTCAATAACAATAAGGAACCAATTGTCAATGTACCCATCAATTGCAAGGCAAAACTGGCATATAACATCACCTGTTCAAAAGTGCCTGTCATAGTCAAACCAATACTAATAATTGCTTGCGCCCATAAAGCCTTAACAGGAATCCCATTTTTATTTTTATTTGCCAATTGCTTCCATAAAGGGTTTTCTTTGGCCATAGCAAAAGTAATTCTAGATCCAACCCACAGATACCCACTTATAGTAGCTACTAATTGAATAGCAATAAATACACTAACCCAAAATCCACCCGATCTACCAAAAAGATTAGTAAAGGCTATGTCTGCTACTTCTACATTACCTGCTAAATCATTGACTCCTGCATGTCGCAAAAATACTATTTGTAATAAGATATATAAGATCAATACGACGAAGGTCCCTATCAATAATGCTTTGGGTAAATTATTTCTTGGATCTTCAATTTCATCTACAATATACGCCGCAGAGTTCCACCCTGTATAGGCATAGGTAACATAGATTAGAGACACCGCAAAGCCCGGCAAAAGCATTTCTGATTGCCAAGCACTATCAAAATTTAAACTATTTACTTCCGCAGGTGCATAGAAAAACCCTAAGGCTATTAAAGCTATAACAAAAGCTAATTTCACTACCGTACTAATCGCCTGAAAACGTCCACTTTGACCGACACTCACGGAATGAACAGCTGTTATCAACAGGATGATGCCTATTCCAAACCAGTCTGTAAAAATAGATTCATTAATAGGACTTAAGTAATGGGTCATGGCCATAGCAGAGATGGCGATGGGCGCTGCAAAGCCAATCGTCAAGGAAATCCACGCATATAGATACCCTGCAAATGGATGAATAATCCGAGATAAAAAAATATAATCTCCTCCTGATTCTTTAAAATGAGTACCCAACTCTGCATAGGTGAAAGCGCCAATCAAGGCAAGCATTCCTCCAATGGTCCATAACAAAATAATACTCCAGGTATTTTGTACATCTGCCAATTGAAATCCCAAACTAGTAAAGACTCCTGTACCAATCATATTGGAGATCACAATTGCTGCTGCTGTTTTCCAGCCTATTTTTTGGTTGAGTTTAGTCAAGTTTTTTTATTTTAGTTTTTTTGCAGAAGTATTTACAACTTCGATGGACTATGATAATCATATAGCATCGAGGTTACAAACCATATCCGTCAGGCTATGGTTCTTTCTCTTGACACTCGGCAACAAGTATGTTTTATATTCTTCTTTAGAGGCAGCAATTTTGTTGGGCATTTTTGAAAAAATGCCCAACAAAATT
>CAYOBX010000289.1:0-7623 GCA_964402245.1 uncultured Saprospiraceae bacterium
ATCGAAAAAATCCACATTTCATAGAAGCATTTCTTAAAGGGTAACAAGTCTAATGAAATTTTATCCATTTTAAACCGAATCTATCTCTACTCTCTGATCTCGCATCTCTATTCTCCTAATACAATATACCAATTTTTTACAAAAAATGAACGATTGTCTATTTGTTTATGGTACTTTAATGAGTGGTTTAGTTACGCCAATTGCTACTTATTTGAAAGAAAATAGCATTTTTCTAGGGGAAGCAGTGCTAGAGGGAACATTGTATGATATAGGAAAATACCCAGGGATCATACCTAAAAAAGGAAGCGATTCATGGGTGCAAGGACACGTTTTTCAGTTGTCTAGTGCACAAGAAATGTGGCCCATAGTAGACCGATATGAAGGCATCGGACCAGAGTTCCCAGAACCTATGGAATATATTAGAGTAGAAGTGCCTATTCTATTAAATGGGGTGGCCTTAAACTGTTGGGTATATCAATACAATTATTCGATAGAAGGACTGTCCATTATTCGTTCAGGAAACTATTTAGAGCATCTTAAGGAGAGTAGGGAAGGGCAGGAGTTTTTGATTAATTTGAGTGATTTTACTCGACATTAAATATTGAACACGGAGTCACGGAGTCACAGAAAAAATATAACTCTGTGCCTCCGTGCCTCTGTGTTCAATAATTAACCTTGGAGTCTCTGTATCCCTTACTTCTTCCACTTGATTTGGAAACCTGTATTGACCTTTCCAGAATACACATCCGCTAGATTGTATTCCATAGTCACTACTTGGTCTTTTTTAGAGCTAAGGTATTTGCTTTTTACTTTCTTTACTTTTTTAGGAAGATAGAGGACTGTTTTAAAAGTGCCATTTGGAGCCACTTGTATAGTTGGATTAGAACTAGTATTGGTATTAAAAACTAACTTATTTTTAAGGATTTCCATGCCTTCATTTTGTGTTGACAAGTCTAATGATTTAAAATCTCTTAGAGGATCCAATCTAGTTAATTGCATGAGTTGATTCAATTCTTCTAAGGATTTGAACTTACACATAACTCCTGTATTAATAGAATTCATTAGTTTATTACCAACAGTAAAACTAATAATACTTGACAAAAGACCTCGTTTTGTTGGGTCTTTTAGTACTGCTTCAGAGGCGTCCTGTTTTGCAGAAGTGGAGTAGCTAAAATTATCAGAATTTTCCTCCCAAATCTTAGATTCTGCCATTTTTTCTAAAAGGATCTCCTCTCCTTGGTAGTTATTTTCTTGTCGAAATTTTTCCATGATCGCCAGCTTCATAGCTGGTACCTTATTGGTATAGACATTGTACTTGCCTGATCCATCTTCGTTCAAGTAAATTTCTTCGGTAATATTGTCGTAGGAATTTGTAAACATAGCAAGGAACGCTACGAATAGTAAGTGTTTCATAAATGCTGTTTTAAATGAGCATGATTGACCATGCGCTGTGTAGTTAGTAGTAGGCAGGAATAGTTCCGCCATAGTATGTCACTTCACCATAACGGAGATTTTTGAGCATAGGTTTCATTATAATTAATTATATGTGTTATTGATTCTATCTTCTTTTTTCTAGGAAAAAGCATCTATTTGAGTATCAGGTATTTAGTGAAAAATATAATTTGACCTCTTTTTTGAGAGAAATAAAAATGAGTGTAAAACAGATCGGGGCATAATTGAACGCAGAGATGCAAAGATGCAGAGTTAGATTGGATCTCCGCATCTCTGCGCCTTCTGACAGCGCAGCAATCTGACCTCTGACATCTGACAATACAATGGTCTGTCTTCTGACCTATATTAATTAATCTCTCTTAATAATTTTCTGACTATATCGTTTCAATAGCTTGTTTTGAAATTTGATATAATAGATACCTCCTGGGATGTTATTCATATCTAAAAGATACTTTTTAGTACCGCTCTCAATTTCTATATGCTTAATAACCTGTCCAAAACCATTAGCTACTTCTAAGATAGTAGTTTCCTCTATTTCTTCTAGGAAGTGAACCGTCATCTCATCATAAATTGGATTTGGATACATCGTTACCCGCATGTTTTTCTTAGGCATTAGCATTGCCATAGCAGTATTAGAGATATGGTAGCCCATTTCAGGATGTACCGTTCTGATACGGTAATAGTTTTCCCCTATGATTGGTGTCTTATCCATATAATTATATTGGGTGTAGCTTTTAGATATATATCCTTTAGCGGTATTGATGATTTGGTAAGAAATACCATCTTCACTTCTTTCAATGACGAACGTACTATTTTCCATAGAGATATTCCCGGTCCATTTCAATTCAACTTGATTGTCTATGACCGATACTAAAAGATCTTCTGCACTAGGAGTATCTCCACAATTGACAATTTCTTTAGCCACGACATTGGTCTCTCCTGGGTAGTTATTACAACCTTTTCTTCTGGCACATCTAACAAAGTAAGTTGATTGGAAAATAGATTCAGGATCAAAATATTCATGATCAGAATCTGGAATTTCTATCCAGTCTGGATCATCAGGGGTGTAAACAGGCTTGTTACTCGTTAGCCATAAATACTGTATTTCTCCAGAACCACCAGTCGGATAAGAGATATTGAACATTAACTCAGGATCTCCATTAGGGACACAAATTTCCTCATCCGCGCCAATCGTCCCACCAGTTAATAAATTATCACAGAATCCTGTTGGTACTAGTCCTATATCTAAATCTAAAAAATATTCTCCTGCCTCTACCGTAATCATTTCACTCATTAAAGAAATAGGATCAATGTCACTGTCTAAAGCATCATCTCCTACATTTTGTGGACTGAGTTTTAAATTTAAAAAGTCAATTACCGTAATCTTATAAGTACCAGCAGGCACTAAAAACTCATAGAATCCATCATCATCTGTTCGAGTTTCATTTAAGTAAATTTCTCCTTCAGCAGTGACTCCTCCAATTTGGATTAATACGCCTCTTAAGCCTTCTTCTGTAGGATCTTGTAGCCCATTATTATTTTTATCTTCAAATGCATAATCCCCAATTTTTGCAGGATTATTTAAAGTAGCGGAACTAGAACAGGTACAGCCAAATTCATCGGTCACTGTTACGGAATAATCACCTGCATTTAAGCCAGTAATACTAGCAGTCGTGTCGCCAGTATTCCAAAGGTAAGTGTACTCGCTACCACCCGTAACGTTTATAACTAAAGCTCCTTCGGAACCATTTGCAGAGATAATTGAGTTTGTTTTTATTAAATCACATTGTGTAATTCCTTGTCGTAATACCTCCATAGATGTACTGACAGAACAATTATTTTGATCTGTAATAGTGACGGCATAAGTACCGGCTGTAAGATTGGTGATTGTAGGAGCGTTGGGACTGTCTGGGATACTCCATTGATAATTCAAAATACCACTTCCTCCACTTGCAATAACAGAGGCAGTACCATTTACATTACAAATAGCTGCAGTTGCTTGGGAAATAAATTCAATAGCTTGAGGTTCTAGAATGGTTATATCTTCTCTGATAGAGCATCCATTTGCATCTGTTACGACGACTTGATAAATACCTGCCACTAAACCTGTTAAATGATCGGTTTCTTCTTTTCCATTCCATACAAAAGTGTAGGGTGCTTGTCCACCTGTTACTTCCGCATGAATTTCTCCATTTTGGTCTCCATTACAAAGTAAGTCTGTTCCTATTAGTAGTAAGGATAATGTAGTGATGGAAGTGACAGTCGATGTGCTAGTTGCAGAGCATCCAAATGCATCTGTTACTGTCACGGTATAATCTCCTTCCCCTAAATTAGATAAGGTACTACCGGTACTAACGCCGTCTGACCATGCATAAGTAAATGGAGCTGATCCACCATTCACGGTTAAATCGATACTACCCGTACTCTTACCTGAACATTCATTTGGACTAACTTTTGGGGAGATTTGAATATCATCAGGTACTTCAATAATAATTGTGCCAGTACTAGTACAAATGCCATTGGAAACAGCCACGGATACAGTAAAACTACCAGGGAAAGTTGGAGTGAAAATAGGACTAGCACTATTCGCATCATCAAATACATCTCCTAAAGAGGTCCAAGAATAAGCATAGGTAGTCCCTGTAAGATTGGTGTTTAATTGAATCGGCGTGTTTCTACAAATAGTAGTAGTAGGTGCTATAATGGAAACCGCACTTGGACTAGTTCGATTCACAACGATAGCGTTCGTAGATAAGGCGTGGCAATCGCTTATATTAGCTATGTTACTACCAATAGTTAATTCGCTCAACGGATACAAAGAACTTATATGCCAAATTCTACAAATTCCACTTGGTACATTTTCAAAATCAAATGGAGGAGCTATTGGTAAGGCTAAAATATTATCCTCATTGTCTGTTATTACCCAAGTAGACTGTGCCCCTACATTTCCTAATAGGCTCACGTTAATTTGATCTAGCGTACCATCACCTACACATATAGTGGTAGGATCAGCGGTGGACAAAGTACCTCCTGATACTTGGCATAATGCCGTACAATTTTCTCCAGATAATCGGTCTATTTGTATACTATTGGATAAGGAAAAGCAACCTGTTAAATTATTGATATTTTCACCAAGTTTAATCCTTTCAGTCAATGCACTATTATAAGCAATATATTGGATGAAACAAATACCTTCCTCTATGCCCTCGAAGTCAAATACAGGAGTATTTGAAACAACTAAAATAGTTCCATCTTTATCTGTAATTAACCAACTAGAATCGGTACCATTTCCATTTTCTAAATTGACATTTACTATATCTGGTCGACCATCATCTACACAGAAAGTAGTATTGTCGCTAGTAGAAATGATTCCACCCATTGGTTGAGATAATTGTACTGTAGTAGTAGTGGTAACTTGACAACCATTGTTATCTTGAACGACTAAAGTAATCGTATGCGTACCGCTCACTGTTGGCCTATATGTTGGATTGGGGATGGAAGGATTATCAAAAGATCCTGAACTAGCTGTCCAAGTATAGCTTGTCACCGTTCCTTGTACGGTAGTAGTCAAGCCAATGACCTCGCCAGTACAAATTTGAGATGCAGTTGTTGATATATTTGCTGATAAATTGGTTGAAGAACCAGTAATATTACCATCTGCTGTAAGGGAGCATCCTTCAGAATCAGTTACTGTTACTGTATAAATAGCAGGTGCTAAGCCTGTAGCTACTTCGGTAATAGTATTGTTGCTATCATTCCATCTATAAGTATATTTATCTGGAGGGCCTTGTAATGTTACCGTAGCTTGACCATTACTTTCATTGCAAGTGGTTCCTTGGACATTTACAGAAATACTAAAATTACTGTCTTTGACTACCTCCGTTTCTATAGATCCTGTACAACCTGATGCATCTGTGACAGTGACAGTATAAGTACCTTCAGCCAATGCTTCAACTAGATTGCTATTAGGCAAACCATTCGTCCATTGATAAGAAAATGGAGCTACACCGTTGGCTACAGAGAGGGTGATAGTTCCAGAAGGAGCACCCACACATGCAGTCGTAGTTGTTTCAGCAGTGACTAACAACCCACCTGCACTGATAGTAGTAGAGGCTGTAGTGGTGCATCCATTGCTATCTGTAATGGTTGCAATATAAGTACCAGCCGCTAAATTAATAGCTTGTTGTGTTGTCTGATTATTCGCATCATTCCAAGCATAAGTATACCCTGGTGTACCACCAGAAATGGTAATAGTAGAAGTTCCAGAACTTACAGCACATGCTTCATCTGAAGCGATACTTGCAGTCAAGGGAGCGGGCGCTAAAATGGTTCGATTGATTATTGTAGAACATCCTGCTGCATCAAGAATGGTTACCTCATAAGTACCAGCTGCTAAGTTCTGAGCGGTAGCTCCTGTACTTACATTACCCGACCAAGTATAACTATAAGGGGCAGTACCTTGTGACACAGATAGAGCTATCATTCCATCGGTCCCTTCTGAGCAAGACGCATTAGTAGTCTGTGCGCTTACATTAATCATGGCAGCATTTCCAACAATAGCAAGATCCGTATGACTACATCCGCTTTGGTCAGTAATTGTTACGGAATAAGTTCCAGCGGATAAGTTAGTTAGATTAGTCGTAGATCCCAGATTATTATCCCAAGTGATGATATAAGGAGCTTGCCCTCCAGTGATAGTCAAATTAATACTACCATCTTGTCCTGTGCAGGAAACATCTGTGGTAATGATGTTGGTATTTATGTCAGCAGTTCCCATTATTTCTCCAGAGACTGTTGTAGAACATCCATTACTATCAGTGATAATAGCAATATAATTGCCAGCCCCTAAATTATCAATAGTAGCGGTATTACCAAATTTATCACCCCAGTCATAACTATAAGGCGCAGTACCTCCAGATACAGTAGCACTTATACTTCCATCATTACTACCACAGGTAGTATTTGTAATACTAGTACTTGCGACTAAGCTGGAGATAGTAATCGGTATAGTCGCCGACCCTTCGCAACCCTCACTAGTAGTTATTAGGACACTCACCAAAAAAGTACCCCCTGTGGTAGCACTAAAAGAAGGAGCTGCACTAGTAGGATTATCAATAGAACCTCCATTACTGGTCCAGGCAAAGGATGCATTGCCAGGATCATTCGTTGCCAAAGCAATAGAAGTACCTATGCAAGCGGTGATAGACGACGGATTAATTTGGACATCGAAGTCGCAACATTTTACTTCCTTCGTAACGAAGTTAGTTTCCCCAACATAATCGCTACATGGAAAGCGTCTGGAGCATCTAGCATAATAAGTGGTCTGAAAAATAGGAAGTGGATCATACGATAAATCCTTTGCACCAGGGATAATCGTCCACTCATTGAAAGGAGCATTAGGATCACTTGTAGTTTTCATCCATAAAAACTCCAGTTCTCCATTACCACCACTAGGTGCTGTTAGATTGGTAATAATACTTGGATCGAAAGAAGGTTTTGCGCAGCCAGTTTCGTTTCCAATGATTGCTCCTCCATCCGTTACATTAGCACAATCTGTTTGCGCTTGTAAGAAAAAAGAGCTGCATAGAAACACAAAAAGGCAGCTAACCTTAGGTAAGACTTTAGCTGTTGCAAAGCTATTGCATAGCAAAATGTGTAAGTTTTGAATACCCATGTTGTTCGGTTAAATCCATAGAAAACATCTTTATTTTTTAATAGTCAGTAGCTATCAAAATGTTTTCTTTAAAATGAAATTTCGTTTTAAACATAACATTGCCAGTCCTCTAAAAGGAGTTAATAATGCATGCATTAAAAATGTGATAAGGTTGTTGTTGTGGTAGGATAAGGTTTTTGGAATAGAAATAACCAGAAGCCCTTTGATTAGAATACTTACAAAAGTTTAGCCAAATTTTATATTTTAAAAATAAAAATTCATAAAAAGGTAAATTAGTATAGAATAGATATGATTTTAGTTTTAAATAAAAATTGCCTTCCTCATGTAATTTGAGGAAGGCAATTTGTTGCGGGTTCCTTACTAAAAAACCACCGTCCGATTTTTATAAGGCAATACCCGATGCTGCAATTGCGCATAAATCGCCTCTGACAAAACCATTTTTTCTAAATCTTTACCCATCCGAATCAAATCTTTAATTCGATCTCTATGGCTCACTT
>CAYOBX010000290.1:0-7621 GCA_964402245.1 uncultured Saprospiraceae bacterium
CTAGCCAAGCTTTACCTAGAAGAAAAAAGCTATAAGCTAGCAGCCTCCAAAATCAATAAAGCTCTCCTTTTACCTCCAGAAGGCTGTTTTAATTGGCATTTAAGCATGCAACAGAAAGCGGTATTGGGCTTTCATACCCAAAAATTAAGATTAGTGCTGTCCACTAAAACAAAGGCGCTGCAACATCCCCTTACCTCTAGCATTATCAAAAGCCAATGGCTATTGATAGGCGCATGGTTAGCCATTTTTGAAAAACTAGACAAAATACAAACAGGCACTTCTTTCAGACTATATCGGTTTCAAAATGAAGTAGAACTTCCTCCCTTACAGAGTCCTGTCTTACTGATTATAGAAGGAATATACCTCCTACTTCAAAAAAAGAAAAAGCAATTTTTACTTTGGAAAGAAAAAACAGCTACTATTTCCATACCAAAAACCCATCATGCTAGGACTAAAGTGATGCTGCAAATGCTCTATAAAATAGAATCTTGCGACTATCATCCGATTAGTGTGCAACGTCATACCGCTCCTTTATTAAAGAAAATGCAAAAGCTACCTATTCCAGTCGAGGTTGAGTTTGTTCCTTATGAATGGATATGGGAGCTAGTAATGGAGTGGTTACGAAAGTAATTCCAAAATTATGGGTATAGAACACAGAGTCACTGAGACACAGAGAATAAATTTGCTCCGTGACTCAGTGACTCTGTGTTCAATTATTGATCTTTCGATAGAAAGACTTAATTATACAGTTCCCTTTTGCGAAAAAGCCAAACAACAACTACATTTGCAAAAAAAAGAGCGGCGTGAAAGAAACGAAGTCTACCTTTAAAAAATATAGCGGTTTATTTTTCTTAATTATAGGCATTCTCATACTAGCAGTCTTAATCTATTTTTTAGATATTAAGGTAATCCTAGAATCCTTTAGCTTATTAGGGTATAAAATATTTTTTGTCTTTATTCCAGCGATTTTTTGGATAATGGCCAATACGATGTGTCTGTCTACCCTCCTTCAGCATAAAATCCCCTTCCCGAATTTATTATTCAATCAAGTAACAGGAGATGCTTACAATGTAATCACTCCCTTTGCTGGACTAGGCGGCGAACCTTACAAGATGAAGCACTTAACGAATTGGGTGTCTCTCAATGATGCAAGTGAAGCTATCTTACGAGATCGCTTGATCCATTCTTTATCAGGGATCACCTACACTAGTTTTACACTCTTAGCAGTGGTGGTTTTGATTCCCTTAGAAAAGGCATTTTTCATTACCTTTATTACGGTTGGCTTGGTATTATTAGTATTTGCAGCTATTCTAGCCTTCATTATATTATCGAGTGCCCCCAACAAATATTTTGGGGCCATCATGAAGAAATTAAAATTATTAGAAGATTATAGAAGTAACCCATTGAGTAGGATCACTTTTTTAAAAGCATGGAGCCTTAAAATGATTGGTCGTTTTTTGAATATGGTAGAATTTTTAGTGATCTTTATACTACTAGGGATGCTGCCCGATCTTAATGAAATTATTACTATTTCGGCGATGCTTTCTTTGAGTGGTACGCTCTTATTTATTATTCCACAAGGTATTGGGGTCAATGAGGCAGGTATTAGTGGTGCGTTTAAATTAATTGGCTATCCATTGGAATTAGGACTTACTTTTGGATTGATCCGTCGAGCACGGGTGATCTTTTGGGCCTTGTTTGGGGTCGGCTTGCATGTCGGCTATTTGTTTTTGAAAAAACGGAAGCATTTGTTTAAGATTAGCTAGCCTACTAAATATATTGATAAAATGTCTAACGAGAAAACGAAGACCAACTACTGGCTATTCCAATCCAATCCTAAAGTTTTTCTATTAAAAGAGGCATTAGAAGCAGAGGCAATTCATACCTTTTCCTTAAAATCTCACAAGACAAAAGTAAAACAAGGCGATAAGATCATTTTGTGGCAGGCAGGCAAAAACACAGGCTGCTTTGGCTTAGCTACTATCACTGGTACTCCTGAAAAGATTGCAGTAGGTCCAACAGAAACGCAATACTTTAAACAACTGCCTACCAAAGGATTACGAGTACCTTTACACATCGACTATAACCTATGGAATAAACCTATAACCAAAGAAATATTACCTAATGTTCCTGAGTTTGAGCCGTTTTATGCAGGCATACCAGGCACTAATTTTAAAGCCACCAAAGCACAGTACAAGGCGCTGATAGAAGTGATAGAACGACTAGAGGCAGTAGAAGAACCCGCTATCAAATACTTGCCTATTTTAAAACCTTTAAAGTACCTCAATCTAATATTGCAAGGTCCACCTGGCACTGGCAAAACCTATCAAACCGTCAACCACGCACTAGCGATTATAGAAAAACGTCCTTTGACAGAGTTGGCTATAGAATCCAGAAGCGTTTTGAGAGCACGTTTTGAGGAATACCAAGCAGCAGGAAGAATCCAGTTTCTAACTTTTCATCAATCTTATAGCTATGAAGATTTCGTAGAAGGCATTAAGCCAAGTAGTGTAGACGGACAAATAAGCTATGGTATTGAGGATGGTATTTTTAAGAAAATCTGTTCCAATGCGAAGACTTCTTTATTAAAAACGATTAATGAACTCAGTCAAGAAGCTCCTGTTGATACCATCAATCCTTCCTCTATCACGAATACCATCTTATCCAAATGCGATAAGTATGTTCTAATTATTGACGAAATCAATCGAGGAAATATTGCGAGCATTTTTGGAGAATTAATCACTTTATTAGAAGTAGACAAACGAGCGGGTCAAACTGAAGCTATGACTACTACTCTCCCCTATTCTAAGACCTCCTTTAGTATACCGCCTAATTTGCATATCATTGGTACGATGAATACCAGTGATAAAAGTACCACTCCCTTTGATTTTGCCCTCCGACGTCGATTTGATTTCATTTATATGCCTCCCCAAGCAGAGCTATTGTCAACAAATATTGAGGCAGGAGTTAATTTAGTCCAGCTATTAACGATATTAAATCAGCGAATACAATTGTTATTGGAAGAAGATTATCTAATTGGCCATGCTTATTTTATGAAGGTAGCTACCTTAGATGATCTAGTCAATTTGTTTGATAATAAAATCATCCCCTTGTTGAAGGAATACTTTTTTGGGGATTTACAAAAGTTGAGCATGGTGATTGGCCCACATTTTTTTGAGCAAGTAGCACCACCAGATTATACTTTATTGGCTATTTCTGATCGTCCTATTATTGAGGAAGGTGGACGATCTTCTTCTCTAGCCTTGCGAGTAGTTACTAGTTGGTTAGAGAAGGATTTTATTCGGATATATGAGCCGTCTTATTAGAATTCAAAAAAAATAATAAATGATAGGTACTATATTTAGTTTGACATAATTCAACACGGATGATGCAGATTTTTGTAGGTCATATGAGTGATGTTGAAATGTCCTACTGTCTACATTACTCACGACCTACCTAGATCCGCGTCATCCGCGTTGCTACGAAGTATTTCCGTGTTGAATTATGTTTTATTAGCTCACCTTTCAAAATAATAATCTTATTCTTCTAAACTTTTAAACAAAGCTTTGGCTGCTATAGCATCCTCAAAATTAGCATCAGCATCCTTCCAAATTATCAAAGCTTGCGCCACTGCATCTTTAGCTTCATTTGTTTTATTATCAGCATTCAGACATTGTGCATAATCGTATAAAATCTCTGCATCATTAGGCTGAACTTTCAATGCTTTTTCATATAGTTTTTGCGCTTTTCCGAATTGACCATCTAAACCATAGCATTTAGCCAATAACAATTCACTCACAACCGTGCTTGCAGTTCCAGAAGAGTCCACAAACATTTCAATTTTGGGAATAGCTGCTTTGGTATTTCCGAGATACATATCTCGTTGCCCTTCTACATAGGCATAAAGTAAGTCTCCCGAAGTAACTTTAATAGCATCACCGCATTGCTCGATAGATTTTTTTATAGCTTCTCCATCCTCAATTGCCATATAATAATTAATCAAAAAAAGGCAGGTCAAATCAATCTCGTTTGTTTCTAAACTTTTCGCCATTTTGATAGTCATTTCTTTTACTTCTTCTTGCCGTCCAATAGAGCTATAGCGATTTACTATAAAGTCAAACATTATTTCTCTACCGACCGAGTTTTCTGGATGAATGGTACGAAGTAAGGTCCATTTTTTCTCCATTAAAGAGATGGCAGCACTCATCTTTCCTTGTTCTGCTAAAATAGATTCTAAGTTATCATAACATCCCGTAGTATCTTGCAAGGTATTAGACACCCGTAAAGCAGCTGCTGCTGTTTTTTCTGCCTTTACAAAATTACCTGTCTCTTTATAAGCATCCGCCAAATGTAAATAAGCAAGATGATCGGAAGGATTCAATACCGTAAGTTCTTCAAAAAAATTGATCGCTTTATCAAACTGTCCTTGTTGCAAATACAATTGTCCTAATTCCTTGGTATCAGCAGCTTTATCAGGATAGGTTGCTTGGTATATTTTTAGATATTCCTCTGCTTTATCAAAATTAGCCAGCCCAATATTAAGTTTTGCAAGATTCAATAACATGGGGCCTTTATGACCTGCCGCTAATGCTTTTTCTCCAACTTTAATCGCCTCTTCCAATTTTCCAATGGCTTGATAATATCCAAAAAGTTGTTGATATGGATTATAATCACTTGGATATAGTTTTTGCCACATTTCTAATAAACGAATCAGTTTTTCTACATCATTATTAAAGTGATAATAACCAGTCTTTATACTGAACTGAAGTCTTTCTGGTAAAGGAGCCATTAGGCTCATCGCCTTTTCCATAGCAGGAATCGATGCCGTAGCATTACCAATATGAAATTGTTCAATTGCATATTCCGCATGTGCTAAAGCAAAATTGGGATCAATTTCAAGTGCTTTTTCTTGTAACTCAATCGCTTTAGAATGGTTATTTTCTAAATAGGAAATCATTTTTCCCTTCAAATATAATTCGACTGCTTCCTCGGAAGAATTAAGTAATTCAGCAGCAGGAAGGTCTATTTTTTTTCTTCTGTCCCCAAAAATCTCTCTATTAAAAAGAGCGGATTCGAGCGATTGAGTAAAATCATCCATGGCAGAATATATATCTGTTTTAGGATAAGATTTAATCAAAAATTCTTGACCATCATTACTAGAGTAGGCCTTATAATGGATACTATCAACTACTGTGCAGGTAACCCAATAATCCGCTAAATTATCTTGAGTGATTTTATGTTGAATGGAAAAAGGAATCTCATCAAATAGCCCATAGTTATAGTCTTCTACTAAATATTTGAAATGAGAACTAAGTCCATTAGTCGTATAGATTCTGTTATCTTGTTCAATATCTAAAGACTGTAGCATGGCCCAGCCCAAAGCCTGCCATTGTTCTACATTTTCGCCTTGAAAAGGAAATAGGACGATCCTTTTAACTAAAGATTGATTGGGAACTGCTCTTGTAATTTCCTTCCCTTCTTCATTGGTGACCGTAATTGTTTCCGTCTTCGCTGATAATCCGCCTTTAAAACCAAAAAAAGAAACAAGGAAAGCAAGAAAGACATTTACCGATAATATCCCAAGTCCAGAATGTTTTTTTGAAATCTCTCCAGTTTTTCGCCAAGCTACTATCACAATACCAGGTAACAATAACAAAAGAAAGCTTAGTATTAAGTCTGTCCATCCATTATCATAGTTGTATCGTGTTACAATCCAATCAACAAACTGAACAATTGCCCAGCCACCTATTAAATAAGATCCAACAAAAGATAGGAATATTTTATCTGTAATACGTTGTCCAATTTTTTTCATCACGTTTTTGTTTAGAAATGGGTTATTAGTACCTACTACCCAAATCTAATAAAAATTATGAAAAACAGGTGAAAATTGGAGAATTCTTTGTTTGGTAAAGTGTTGAATAGGGGGTAATCGCTGTTTAAGAGTAGCGTAAAATGGTTAAACTGTTTGATTGTCTGACTAATTCACAGGTGTTTTTTCAGCCGTTTCCTCCTTATATTCTGGCACTTTATATCGTTCCACAAATTCCTTCATTTCGTCCACCATATCTGGGGAACCAATAGCAATAGACATTCGCTGATGCAGATCTCCAATAGGCAACTCCATTATTCGTTGAAGCTGACAACTCATTGCTTTACCTCCTGCTTGTTCCACAATGAAAGCTAGCGGGTTGCATTCGTATAATAAGCGAAGTTTACCCTGTGGAAATTTCCTAGTATTCGGATATAAGAAAATCCCCCCTTGAAATAAGATTCGATGCACATCCGATACCATAGATCCAATATATCTTAATCTCAAATTTTCGTCACAACAATGATCTATATATCGGCGCATTTCTACATCAAATTTTAGATAATAGCCTTGATTAACAGAATAATAATTGCCCCGAGCTGGAATTTTTATATCAGGGTGAGACAAACAAAATTCACCAATGGTCGGATCTAAGGTAAATCCATTAACGCCTCTACCTGTTGTATACACCAACAAAGTCGATGTTCCATAAAGCACATAACCCGATGCTACCAATTCTCCTCCTTTTTGTAAAAAATCTTTCATGGTACAAGGCTTCGACATATCACTTTTCCGTCGAAAAATTCCAAAGATAGTACCAACAGAAACATTGACATTTATATTTGAAGAACCATCTAAAGGGTCAAAAACGACCACATATTTCGCATCTTTTCCCTCAATCCCTCTAATAGGAATAAAGTTTTCATTTTCTTCAGATGCTATACCACAACATTCACCACTATTTTTGAGACAGTCTATTAATTTTTCATTGGCATATAAGTCCAATT
This sequence comes from uncultured Saprospiraceae bacterium, assembly GCA_964402245.1. GTDB lineage: Bacteria > Bacteroidota > Bacteroidia > Chitinophagales > Saprospiraceae > JAFMDF01. The sequence goes on from CAYOBX010000290.1 coordinate 6,817, forward strand.
TCTGAACGGTATCACCTGAAGCATTTTCTGATTTAGCTGCGCCTAAAATATTTAATAGACCCGCTTTATTTACCTCTCTATTAATAATTTTAGCAGCAACGCCAATATCTCTTAAAAGGCCTGTTAATTCGCCTGTAGCATATTGAAAGTCTTTTTGTCGCTTAATAATAAATTCGTCTAAGGTTACAATTCTACTCATGTGTAGATGTTATTTTTGAAATTGTCTTAGGACAGTTTACTCGACGGCTGTCGCTGTCTCGTAAGTTAGGGTTCTTTGGAGGCATCAATTCTAAAAATGGCTTTGAAAAGCTATTTTTAGAATTGATGCCTCCAAAATCCCTATTTGCCGAGCTGGCGTTAGCCAGCGAGGCTATAAACAGTAATCTGTCAAAAGTCCAGTTTAGTAACGATCGTTACTAAATCTAGAGAAGTGAGAATAGAGATTTAAAAATTTCCTCTATATGAAACTGAAAACTTAATAGTTAAGTGCAAAAATCGTACAAAAGTCTCACTTTGATTCGAAGAAAACAGGATCCTCCTAATGGTCAAAATGACACTAAGTACCTTATTCTGAGCTGGAGGTGCTCTAGGCTTAGCAGGCTGGACGAGCATGTGTTTTTCGTAACCGCCAAATTTATTTGGCAGGTTCAAAATATTGATAATTAGATCATTATATAGAGTCAGTCAAATAAATTTGGCAGCTACATATGATTCAAAGCCCTTCTTGGTCAGCCCGTTAGGAACGTTGTTAGTAAATTCTCAATACCACTTAAATGTCAGAATTAGGATTTATAAGATTTCAGGA
>CAYOBX010000291.1:0-7597 GCA_964402245.1 uncultured Saprospiraceae bacterium
CTTTTTTATTTTCGTAGCCTAAGCTACGGGAATCAAAAAAGCTGAAGTATCTAAGGATCCAGCAATTCATTTTTAAACAACTTCAGTAAGGCAAAAAATGACTGCAAAGTACAAATTCAATTATTTAATACAAGTAGCAATTCTTAAAATAATGTCCTTAAATACAAACTAATATAAGATTCGTTCAATGAAGTTGTCTAAAATACATTTAACAGTAGCCAAAAGAATTGTTTAATACTCTTGAGCTTTTTATCTTTAGGAGTCTTTGTTATTTAGGAAAAATAATGTTTTATGAAAAATATGATGTCTTCAGCAGATTGGCTAACAAGGGAAGAGCGAAAGCAATTATTACAAAAGAGTGATTGGAAAGGTTTATTCGAGGTGCTTTTTACTTGGGCATTGATTATAGCAGCTTTCGCTTTAGTCATCTATATTCCACATCCATTAACTTATATAGCAGCTTGGCTGATTATAGGTGGCCGACAATTGGCCTGCTCTATTATCATGCACGATACAGGACACTTTGCCTTATTTAAGTCTAAATCTCTGAATAACTTTGTAGGGAAATGGCTAGGTGCCTACCCTGTCTTAAGCGATTTGACCGCATACCGTCCTTATCACAATGTACATCATGTTCACACAGGAACAGAGGAAGACCCAGATTTATTATTAACCACAGGGTATCCAGCAAGGATGATTAGCATGATCCGAAAGTTTTTTAGAGATCTGAGCGGTTTAACGGGCATTAAGTCGCAAATCGCTTTTACCATGATGCAATTGGGGATATTACAATATAATTTAGGGAAAAAAGTAGTTTGGATTGATCCAGCCAAGCGAACTGCCAAAACGCTATTTTATAATGGTATCACTAAACTTTCAGGGCCTATCATCGCCAATGTGATAATTTTTAGCATCCTTTGGCTTTTAGGACATCCCTCTTTGTATTTGCTATGGCTTATTCCCTTATTCACTACTTATCAATTGTTCCTACGGATACGATCAATGGCGGAACATTCTATGGTCATCCAATCGGGAGATCCTCATACCAATACTAGAACCACCTATGCGAACCCAATAGAACGATTGTTTTTTGCTCCTCATTATGTAAATTATCACGCAGAGCATCATCTAATGATGGGGGTACCTCCTTACAATCTACCCAAAATGCATCAACTACTTTTAAATAAAGGTTTTTATGAAAAAGGTATTTTGGAAAAAGGATATGTTTCTTTAATTAGAAAGGCAATTGTGTAAGTATAGTCGTTAGGCTAAGGTTTTCTATCTTGACACTCGGCAACAAGTATGTTTACTATATTTCTTTAGAGGTAGCGATTTTGCTAGGTTTTTTTATAAAAAAACCTAGCAAAATCGCTACCTCTAAAAAAGAATACCAAAGCTACTGCATCGAGGTTACAAACCTCGACGATTCTATACGTTCCACTAGATTTTTCAAAGAACTAAAAATAAACTCAATCAATGGATAAACCCTTAGTCAATCGAGTAGCCAATAGTGCATTAAAAGTAATCGACTTAGAAGATTTTTATCCAACAGAGGAAGTCTTAACGTTTGATATCAAAGACTATCTATTTCGGGAACTTTTATTGAAAGAAAAGGACTTTAGAACAGCATTAAAAGAACATGATTGGACTCAATATCAGGATAAAACACTTTTAGTGTACTGTTCTTCAGATGCAATAGTACCAATGTGGGCGTATATGTTAATTGCCTCTTATGCGACTCCCTATGCAGCTAGTATGTTCCAAGGAGATAAAACAGTTTATACTCAAGCTATTTTCTCAGAACGATTGCGAGCTACAGATTGGTCAACGTATGAAGGACAAATGGTCTGCATTAAAGGTTGTGGAGACAAGGCCGTTCCTGCTGCTGCTTATATGGAACTAACACAGCTATTACAGCCTGTTGCCAAGCGTATTATGTATGGAGAACCCTGCTCAACTGTTCCTATTTATAAAAAAGTAAAAAATGATGAATGATGAATGAGAAATGATGAATCACGTGATTCATCATTTCTCATTCATCATTTAAAATAGACGCTGCCTAGGATGTTTTTACGTCATATTTGGTATTCATCATTCATCATTTCTCATTCATCATTACTTCCTACGTGCTTTTGGACTAAAACTTGCGTCTAATAATTTGTAAATAGACTTTAAATTATTCCTAGATCGTCAACTAATTGGACTTTGGTACTTTATAATAGAACAGAGAAGCGAGAGCAGAGAATAGAGATAAATCCAACTAAAACAACGAAATTTCATTATTTGGAAACGTATCTGATCTCTGCTCTCGCTTCTCTACTCTCTGTTCTGCTAAAGTCCCAAAATAGAACTAAGAAGATAGAAAAAATCAAAGCGTCTTTTTAGTTATTTCAAGTGTCGAACGCTTTGAAAGCGTCCGACACTTGAACTTTCTCTGATTTATTACCTATTTAGTTGACGATCTAACCATGAACTTTAGTAACTTTAAATAGAATTTCAGAAGTTACGAAATCCTAGATTAATGAAATCCATAACTTACTACACTCTAGCTTTAGCTATCTTTTTCACCTTTGTTTTATTCTCTTCTTATACAGAACAGGATGAAAACAGTCGAATAGTTAGTACCGAACAAGGCAACCAATTACCTCAAATCATACGACCTGTAGATTTAAATAAACCATTTGATTTTGCTGGAGAACCTATCCCAATGGATAACTTTGATGCAAGGGAGCGATTAGATAGAGAATTAATCTCCAATTCTTATAGACATTCCAGCACAATATTGAATATTAAAAGATCTGCTCGTTACTTTCCAGTCATTGAGCCTATCCTTGCACAGCATGGTATTCCTGATGATTTTAAATATCTAGCAGTTGCGGAAAGTGATTTATCAAATGCTACATCTCCAGCAGGCGCCAAAGGCGTTTGGCAATTTATGAGAGGTACTGCTAAGGACTACGGTTTACAAGTAGCAAATGAAGTGGATGAACGCTATCATTTAGAAAAAGCAACCGAAGCAGCATGCAAGCATATTCGAAAGTTACATAACCAGTTTGGTAGTTGGTCCTTAGCTGCTGCTGCCTATAATGTGGGCCAAACAAAGCTGCGTAGTGAGATGAATAAGCAAAGAGGAAATAGTCTTTTTGATTTAAATTTAAATCAAGAAACATCTAGATACCTATTTAGAGTGGTAGCTTTAAAAGAGATTATCAGCAATCCACAAAACTTTGGTTTCGACATTTCTGATTCTTTATACGAACCCCTGGATAATTATGGCGTTGTAGAAGTAAATACTTCTATTGCTAATTGGGGAGATTTTGCCCAACAGTATGGCACTAATTATCGTATGCTAAAGATTTATAATCCTTGGTTGACTACTTCCTCTTTACAAAATAAATCTGGTAGAGTTTATTGGGTTAAAATTCCTAAACAACGATAGTTTCTAGCATTACGGTAGGTTTTTAACCGCATAGATATCTGAAGTTCAAATTCAAGTGTCAAGTCCAAGTTCAAAAACTAGACTTTGACCCAAACTTTGTTTCTGAACCACAAAAGTCACAAAAGAGCACAAAAGTCTATCGCACTTTGCTTTTGTGTCCTTTTGTGACTTTTGTGGTTCAATAGATAATTGCGGGTAAGCCGTTATGTTTTGACTTGTTAAGTGCTAGGACTTTATGGTTTAAATCATTTATGTATTCCTGTCCAATCAAAGACTTTACATAAACGTTAAAAACCAAGCGTATATAATCTTTTAGTACATCAAAAGCGTTTCTATATACTTGTAATTAGAGTCTAGAGCAGCGAGCTTAGAGATCTTTTTGTTTGAAATGAATCAATTGTCATTTTTTAAACGGAAGTAGTCTCTGATCTCTCAGTAAAACCAGCCCGACTACCATCAGGCGGGCGGGCGGTCTCTATTCTCTGCTCTCATAATTAATCGTTCTTATTGTAACCACTTATGGCTGTTCAAAAAAGCAATTACCAAGTACTTATTAGCAAACTAGACCAGTTTATCAGAAAATACTACCTCAATCAACTGATTAGAGGGGTATTGTATAGTATTGGTTTGATTCTATTGCTATTTATTGCCGTTAATGCACTAGAGCATTTCTTTTATTTTGATACCAGTGTTAGAAAAGGACTTTTCTTTTCCTTTATAGGTATTAGTGCAGTTGCCCTAATTGGTTGGGTATTTATGCCATTGCTACGATATTTCAAGTTAGGTTCCATCATTTCCCATGAAAAGGCGGCCCATATTATTGGTGATCACTTTGGGAATGTAAAGGACAAACTATTGAATGTCCTACAATTAAAAAATCAAGCAGATAATAACCCAAATGCAGATTTAATCATAGCAGGTATTAATCAAAAGACCGAAGAAATTAAGTTAGTACCCTTTAGAACGGCTATTAATTTAGGGAATAATAAGAAATACCTACGCTATGCCCTACCTCCCTTATTGTTACTATTGACTTTGTTGATTGCTGCTCCAAGTATGATTACGGATAGTACTAATCGGATTATTAATAACAATACAAAATTTGAACGCCCTGCTCCTTTTCATTTTATTGTAGAAGAACAAGATTTGGAAGTCATACAATTCGGAGACTATACGCTAAATGTGGAAGTAGATGGAGAAGTGTTACCAAACGAGGTCTATATTGATATTGATAACTATAAGTATCGTTTAAATAAAATAGAGGCTGGTAAATTCGCTTACCAGTTTAGTAATATTCAAAAGAATACAGATTTTAAATTTTTCTCTGGCGGGGTAGAATCAGACGATTACACGCTAAGGATGATTGCTAAACCTAATATTATTGGGTTTGATATAAAATTAGACTACCCAGGCTATATTGGTAGAACAGACGAAGATTTGAATAACATAGGGGATGTCATCGTACCAATAGGAACAAAAATAGATTGGGTTTTTAATGCTCAAAATACAGATGATTTAAAAGTAAAGTTCTCTTCTGATAAGAAAATAGAAGATGCCACTAGATTTAGCAATGAGCTATTCACCTATAAAAAGAGAGCATTAAAAGACGAGAGCTACCAGCTATATATTTCCAATGCAGCCTTACCTAATGCAGATTCTATTTCCTATAGAATTACGGTCATTCCAGATCAACATCCGACGATTAAAGTAAAAAAGTTTGTGGATAGCTTAGATGCTAAGGTGATATATTTTGCTGGAAATGCATCAGATGATTACGGTTTGAAAAGTCTGGCTTTTAACTATAGAACAAGCAATAAGACCTCTGGTAAACAAGGACAGTTGGTCAGCATTCCAATGAAACGCCCAGAGAATAAGCAAGTGCAGTATGACTACAATTGGGATATTGCATTATTAGAATTAAAACCTGGAGACGAAATCACTTATTATTTTGAGGTGTTTGATAATGATGCAGTCAATGGTAGCAAATCTGCCCGAACCAACCTAATGACCTATGCAATGCCAACTCTTGAGGAATTTGAGGCAATGGCAGAAGAAAATAATGATGCGATAAAAGATAATTTAGCAAAATCTTTGGAAGAAGTGAAGAAGATTCAAGAGGATATGAAGAAGGCTCGGGAAAAATTATTGCAAGAAAAAGAACTCAACTGGCAGGATAAGAAAGAATTAGAGAAATTACTGGAGCGTCAAAAAGACTTGGAAAAGATGATGAACCAAGCGAAGAAAGACTTCCAAGAAAATCTTAAGAACCAACAAGAATTAGATCAACCAAAAGAAGAACTACTAGAAAAGCAAGAGAAGTTGGAGAAGATGATGGATGAGCTGATGAGTGAAGAAATGAAGGAATTGATGGAAAAGATAGAAGATTTGTTACAAAAGATGGAAAAAGAGGATGCGCTTGAAATGATGGAGCAAATGGAAATGAACGACGAGGAACTAGAAAAGGAATTGGATAGAATGATGGAGATGTTCAAGCAGCTAGAGATGGAATACGAGATGGAAAAGCAAATTGAGAAACTAGAAGAACTAGCTAAAAAGCAACAAGAATTAGCAGAAGAAACAGAAAAACAAGCAGAAAAAACAGAAGAAAAGAAAGAAAAAGGAGAGGAACTTAGTCAAGAAGAAAAGCAAAAACAAGAAGAATTAGAAAAGAAGCAAGAAGAATTGAATAAGGAATTTGAAAAAATTCAAGAGAAAGAGAAAGAGCTCCAAGAAAAGAATAAAGAGTTAGAGAAGCCAATGCCAATGGAGGATCAAGAAGAAGAGATGGAGGATATCCAACAAGATATGGAAAAGAGTGAAGAGGGCTTAAAAGAGAAAAAAAATAAGAAAGCTTCAAAATCTCAAAAGCAAGCTGCTCAAAAGATGCAGCAAATGGCTCAAAAGAAATCTGGCGAAATGGAATCTGGCGAAATGGAGCAGATTGCGGAAGACATGGAAGCCTTGAGACAGTTATTAGAAAATCTAGTTGGCTTATCTTTTGATCAGGAAGATTTAATTGAAGGACTTAGAAAAACGAAGATTAATACCCCTAAGTATGTTGAAGGAGTACAGGAACAATATAAATTGAAAGATGACTTCAAATTAATTGAGGATAGCTTGCAAGAATTGAGCAAGCGAGTCTACCAAATTGAATCTTTTGTAACAGAAAAAGTAACAGAAGTAAAAGTCAATATTAGAGAAAGTATTGATAACTTAGAAGAACGTAGAATACCACAAGCCAACGACCATCAGCAACGTAGTATGCAGAATGTCAATGACTTAGCTTTAATGTTAAGTGAGGTAATGAATCAAATGCAGCAACAGATGTCTAGCATGATGTCTGGTAGTCAGATGTGTAATAAACCTGGCAAAAGCGGTCAAGGGAAGAAAGGCAAAGTACCAATGGATAAAATATCCCAAGGTCAAAAAAGCCTAAACGACCAGATGAAGCAGATGAAAGAAGGTTTAGAGAAAGCTGGTAAAGGCAAAGCACAGAGCAAACAATTTGCTAAAATGGCGGCCAAGCAAGCTGCATTGCGGAAGGCATTAAGAGATGCCAAAAAAGAAATGCAAGAACAAGGTCAAGGAAAAGGTGCTAAAGAATTAGAGGGTATTTTGGATCAAATGGATAAAATTGAGATTGATCTGGTTAACAAGCGACTAACGAATGAAATGCTTAAACGTCAAGAACAGATCATGACTCGTCTATTAGAAGCAGAGAAAGCACAAAGAGAAAGAGAATACGATAATAAACGAAAAGCAGAAAGTGGTCAGGAGAAAGAACGAAAGCTGCCTCCTTCTTTAGAAGAGTATTTAAAAGAGCGAGAAGCAGAGATTGATTTGTATAAGTCTGTTTCCCCTGCATTACGCCCTTATTATAAAATTTTAGTAGAGGAATATTTTAATTCTTTAAAAAATAATTAATTTTTGAGAGCAGAGAATAGAGAGGCGAGAACAGAGACAGCTTTCATTTAAAAATGAAAATTTCTATCATTTTTAATCGAAATTTGTCTCTATTCTCGCTTCTCTGCTCTCTAATCTAACTGAAAAAAGAGATAATACTAGTCTATTATCTCTTTTTTCATTTAGATGCTATTCTAAGCTTTGAAACCATACAACTTTTAGAATAGAGAAGCGAGAACAGAGAATAGAGATAGA
>CAYOBX010000292.1:0-7579 GCA_964402245.1 uncultured Saprospiraceae bacterium
GTACGGAATAAATTCCGTGGTACAGGGTACGGAATAAATTCCGTGGTACAGGGTACGGAATGAATTCCGTGTTACTGTACGGAATGAATTCCGTGTTACTCAACTAACAACTATGAAAATCACCTCCATCCCAACTTTCGAAGATATTAAACGAGTACATGAAGCGATAGCCCCCTATATCAATAAAACACCCGTTTTAAGTTCAAGTAGCATCAATAAAATGAGTGGAGCAAGCATTTATTTTAAATGTGAAAATTTTCAAAAAGTGGGTGCTTTTAAGATGCGTGGGGCAGCCAGTGCCACTATGGCTTTAAGTCCAGAGGAATTATCAAAAGGCGTAGCCACGCATTCCTCAGGTAATCATGCCCAAGCCGTTGCTTTATCTGCAAAAAACTATGGGACGAAAGCCTATATTGTCATGCCTTCCAATGCGCCAAGCATTAAGCGCGCTGCTACAGAAGGCTATGGAGCAGAGATTATTACCTGTGCGCCTACTTTGGAAGCAAGAGAAACGACTTTACAAGCAGTAGTAGAAAAAACAGGAGCTACCTTTTTGCATCCTTATAACAACTATGATGTAATCGCTGGTCAAGGTACTTGCGCTAAGGAATTAATAGAAGAGGTAGGAATGCTAGACGTGATGATGACCCCAGTGGGTGGCGGTGGATTGATGAGTGGTACTTCCATTAGTACCCGTGCTTTACTTCCCAATGCACAAATAATTGGTGCGGAACCAGAGGTGGCAAACGATGCTTACCGCTCCTTCAAAAGTGGGACCATGCAATACAATACCCGAATAGATACCATTGCGGATGGACTACGTACCAATCTAGGGGAATACACACTGGATATCATTTTAAAAAATGTAGACGATATTATAACCGTATCAGAAGAAGAAATTGTAAATGCCATGCGCATTATATGGGAGCGTATGAAAATTATTATTGAGCCTTCTTGCTCCGTGCCTTTTGCTGCGGTGCTACAGCAACCAGAACGCTTTAAAGGAAAAAAAATTGGTATTATATTAACGGGTGGAAATGTGGATGTGGAGCGATTGCCTTTTTAATTAGGTAATAGGTAATAGGGTTAAATTAAAATGCTTATTGAAAATCAGTTGGTTAGGATGGACGTTTACTAAACTTTAGAAGTTTAGTAAACGTAATCGCTATCAATAGTAAGATTTAACCCGTTATTCGCATTAATAAGTAATAGGTAATAAGGTTACTGCTCGCACTTATTACCTATTACCTATTACCTATTACCTACCCTCCAACCAATCCACCAGTATCTTCCGATCATCCCCACTCAACTTCGCTTCTGGATGTAACCAAGTATAACTTTTCATAGGCATATATTTACTCTCTATTACCTCTATCATTTCTTCTATTTTATGATTTTTCTTTTTCGCATCATAATCTGCCCATGTTGAGAAATTTACTTGTTGCCGACCTCCTCGAATGTGACTTCGAATCATTAAAGATATTGGAGCCACATTCGTATACCAAGGATAGGCGGTATGGTGAGAGTGACAATCATAGCAGGCATTTTTCAAAATAGTAGCAATATTTGCTGGTGGGTTTTCAATAGCTATAAAATCTTTTGCTGGAATGCTTTCGGGATTTGTTTTATCAATACGGATAAATTGAAGGAGCACTAAGATGACTAATAAGCCTAAGAGAATTTTCTTCTTCATAATTTTTCTACTATAGTTTTGGCAAATATAGGGAACACGGACTAGGATTTATAGGATTTATAGGATTATAGGATGTTGTGGGGACTTTATCTTTGGTTACTTATTTAGAATTTGTACCTTAACTGAAACTTTACCCCTGTACGTTTAGGGCCATCAATCGCTTCTGGACCACTGCCGATGGTCTCCTCATTCATCCAATAAGTTTGTGCATATCGCGCTTCTAAAGTGAGTTTTCGTAATTGATATTTGAGATTTAGATAAAATCGAGTGCCTTTATTAAAATAAGCGGGAATAGAAAACTGATACAGCACATCATTCTCATAGGCATAGATACGCGCATCGTAATGATCTACATTAAATAGAGCAAATCTAGTAGTGAAGCTAAAAGGAGATTCCATAGGCTTATATAATATATCTTGATAAATCAATATCCCATTATTTCTAGTCTCCGCTATCGTTCGCCAATCTTGATTGTAAAATACCAAAGAAGCATTAGGCGATTGCAAATGAAAATCAGCTACCTCAATTCGAGATCTTAACTCAATAGCTTGATTCAATTTATAACTTAAATGTAATCGACCAGTAGTTTTGAATTTATGATACAGGGCTTTTTGTTGAGTAGGATATTGGGTATAACTTTGTTGCTTTCTTTCTCGTTTGAATTGAAAGTAAGCAGATAATTTTTTTCGTTGGGTATAGGTAATTCTGCCTAAAAACTCATTGCCTGTCGAAGGAGCGTCGATCTGAAAACGTAACCAAGGATGTTTCCAAATATCCATATATAGATCAATCCCCCAATGCCTATTCGGTTGGATAGATAAATGGGAATAGAGTCCATGCTCATTATTAGTGCCATTTGTTTCTGCGAATGCTTGTCCGAATAAGGATTGATATTTTTTTGGTAATACCCTCCCATATACTGCTAAATCGATAGTAGGATGCAGACTCCACATTAATCCATTGACGCTTGCAAAACGTCCATTTTGATCCATAGCCGTTTCTCCGAAGAGATGAATACTCCTCCAAGAATAACTATAATCTATACTGATATTCCATTGTTCCTTTCCTGCGAATCGAAATTGCTGATAAGCTTTGGTAGAAGGGGCTATTGCGGTATTCAATTGGTTATATAAACCATTAATACTTATTTGCCCTTTTTTGTTTGTTCCTTTGATTTGAAAACCTATCGTTTGTAAACTAATATTGTTTTTAGAAGCTATTTCTGATTCCGTCCTATGTAAGCCAGAGATAGGCAAACTACTTATTGATCGGCTACCTGCTAGAGCATCTTGGGAAGAAACGAATCGACCATCTCTTCTCCTACGAGAAAAAAAGGCAGTCAACTGAAAAGTAGTACTCAAATTAATACTAGCTCCAAAGCCTCTAAAAAAGTCTGCTTCATTAACGGCAGTATAGCGATTTAAAACAGGGCCATTTCTTTTAACCGCTACTATACTAGCGCCCTTCTTTGGTGCATAGCCTGTATTTAGAATTAACCCTTGTCCAAAGCTTGCATTGAAGTCGCCAATAAGGATTCTGGAAAAGGTGCTGTTCCAATCTTTTAAAAATAGATGCATAGAATAAAAATCAATTCCTTGTTGCTTATTCCAAATTTTTTCTCCTGCATCTTTCTCTGTGGTGAAACCGAAACTAAATTTATTTTGGTAATTTTTAATATACCTCACATACAAGTGGTTAGGATCACCCCTATACGCTTTTGGTTTTTCAGGACTACTTTGATACCCTTGCTTAGCTTCAATAATTCTATTCCAACGAAGATAAAGCGTTGATTTACTTTCTTTCAAAATTGATCGCCAATTTAAAGTAATATCATCTAAGCCTTTTTTGATGCGTACATATGGAAGAATGGCTTGGATCGTTTTTTTATCAAAAGCTGGAACTGCTTGTAATTCGTAAATACTAAGGAGTGGACCAATCTTGTAAATATAGGATTGCAAATTAGAAATCTGAATAGGATTCAAGATACCTAGTGATGCTAATTCTGTCGAACTAGCCTTATTCAATGAAATAGGATGTTTAGCATAATAATGGAGCAGTTCTAAGATGGTATTATAATCTAAACTAGACGTTTCTACTTCTTCTTGTTCAAGATACTGTTCTAATTGTTGTTCTATAGAAGAGGGGATTGTTTCTGATTGACTGAATATCGAAGAAGAGAATAGTAGACTAAGCAATGTCAAGCCTAACTTAGATATTGACCGAATGCGGCATAGACGAAAACTTAAATAATTTACTTTGCCTTGAGATAAGCTTGGCAATTGCCAAAAGGCTAAGTGTAAGCTAGAAAATTTAAAGAACATATGTAGGTTAGCGTATTATATAAGATTCCTAATTGGAATAAAATATAGGTGATATTTAGATTTAGAGCTAAAATACGACTCCTTTTGAAAAAAAAATAAATTTTTTTTCAAAAAAATACCCTAAAAAAGATACCATAGAAAAAAAGGTGAAAAGGAAAATTAGTGATTAATATTTGGTAGAATCAAATTGAGCGAATTTTCATTTGGCAATAAAAAATGGCAATTTTGGTATTAAAAACCCATAGAAATGCCCAAAGTATTAGTGGATTTTGATAGTATTTTAGCATGAACTAACTTTGCAGCGTACTTATTGATAAAACAACCGAATTCATTGTTTTTTGATAGGCGACTCAATTTAGGGATGGGTTAAAAATAAATGTTACATCTTAACTGGTCTTTTTTCCTTTAGAAATGCTTAAAAAAGTGGTCACTTATCCAGATAAACTCCCATTTTTTAAGCCCTTCTAAAGAAAAAAATCCTCACTTAATATTGTAACATTTATTTCTACCCCATCCCTTAATCAAATAAGATTCTGAAAATGAACATACTTATTTGTAAATATTCAAAACTGACTTAAAACATTAATCATGAAAAAAATCGAAGCTGTAATTCGACTTTCAAAATTTGACGCAGTCAGAGATGCACTCGCAGAAATCGGAGTCACTTTCTTCACAATGAAGGATGTTAAAGGATTTGGTTTACAACAAGAAAAAAGAGTTTACCGAGGTAGTGTATATGATGCTGATTATATTGCTCGTCTACAACTAGACATTTTAACAGAAGATAGTAAAGTTCAGCAGATAGTAGAAACTATTGTTAGTTCAGGTAGAACAGGAAAAGTAGGAGATGGTAAAATCACTGTTTTTGATGTTAACTCCGCTGTTAGAATTAGAACAGGTGAAACTGGAGATGAAGCTATCTAATCCTATCTTATAACAAATATCCTACTTGTTTTCAGTTTTATTAAATTATTGATATTATTCTAGTAATAGCTTATCCCTCTACTTAAAATAGTATAGAATTTTTCTAAAAGAATATCACCAAGCGACTAAATAGAGAAAATTGCTTGTTAGCCATTTCTATATCTATTATAAAGGGAATTAGCGCAATTACTGTATCAAACTCGACTTAAAAAATTATTATGCAAACTTCAACATTAGACACGGCAACACAAGCATTAGAGGTAGCAAACAATGGTCTTTTTACGGCCAATAATACTTGGATGCTTGTAGCAACAGCACTCGTTTTTATTATGCACTTAGGATTTGCCACTTTAGAATCTGGTTTTGTTCAAAAGAAAAATGTTGTCAATATTCTTTTCAAAAATTGTTTGATCGTAGCGATCGGCCTTCTATCTTATTATGCAGTTGGATTTAACTTAATGTATCCTGGTGTGGAAGGAGGTTACTTTGCTTTTGGTGGATTTGGATTGACAATACCAGAAGGAGCGGCGGGTTTGATAGGATATTTTGATGGTAATTATACCTACTGGACAGATTTTATTTTTCAAGCGATGTTCGCAGCAACATGTTGTACAATTGTTTCTGGTGCGGTAGCGGAAAGAATTAAATTAGGTCCATTCCTTATATTTTGTACCTTATTTGTTACTATTTCTTACCCAATTACAGGTTATTGGAAATGGGGTACTGGATGGTTAGATGCAATGGGTTTTTATGATTTTGCAGGTTCTACATTAGTACACTCCGTAGGTGGCTGGGGTGCTTTAGCAGGTATCATCTTGTTAGGCCCTAGAGCTGGAAAATATACAAAAAATGGAATCAAACCTATCCCAGGTCACAGTATGCCTTTAGCAGCTATCGGTGTATTTTTACTATGGTTCGGTTGGTTTGGATTCAACGGTGGTTCTGTACTATCAGGTGATCCTGGTTTAGTATCGCTAGTATTTGTTACGACTTCTATGGCTGCGGCTGCAGGTGCAATAGGGGCATTCATTGTTTCTTATGCGATGTTCAAATACTATGATTTATCAATGGTGTTAAATGGTATTCTAGGTGGATTAGTGGGTATTACTGCTGGAGCAGATTTAATGTCTCCGGGAGAATCCATTATTATCGGTTTAATAGCAGGTGCGATTATCCCATTATCCGTAGTCTTCTTTGATAAGATGAAATTAGATGATCCAGTAGGGGCGACTTCTGTACACTTAGTATGTGGTATTTTCGGTACGCTTGCAGTTGGTTTGTTTGGTGATAAAGCAGGAGGTGACCAAATAGTGACTCAGTTAACAGGTATTGCTGCTATAGGTGTATTTACATTTGCTTTTGCATTCATCGTATTCTTTTTACTAAAAGCTACAATGGGTATCCGAGTAGATGAAGAAGAAGAGGCGAGAGGTTTAGATATTGCAGAACATGAAATGCAAGCATATAGAATATAAATTGTTAGGATCGTAGGGTAACTCTTGTGGTTGCCCCATTGCATAATAAATTGAGTAACCAAGAGAGTTGCCTCAACATTAATAACGAAAAAATAAAAATATATAATGAAACTATCATTACAACAATTGACATTAGTAATTCTAGCAATATTTTTCACTAACACCACTTTTGCTCAAGAGAAGGTGATCGATAAAGTGATAAATTTAGTCGAAGAAATCGTAGACGCAGAAACGGAGGAGAAAGAGGACTCACCAGCCGGTTTAACAATCTCTGGTTCAGCAGATACTTATTTTAGAACAAATCTAAGTGGTGGATCTAACGATGTTGAAGATGGTGGTACTTTAGCTCCAGCTACTTCTTTTGCCAACCTACCAGGCTTTTCTTTAGGTATGGCTAATTTGATAGGAACCTATGAGGGCGATAAAGCAGGAGTAGTGGTTGATTTAGTATTTGGTCCAAGAGGTGCTGATGCCGTTTTCGCTTCTGGTCCAAGTGCTAATATAGTAAATCAGTTATATGCTTATTGGAATGTAAGTGATAATGCAACCATCACATTGGGTAACTTCAATACATTCTTAGGATATGAAGTAATTTCTCCTACAGCTAATTTTAATTACTCTACTTCTTACATGTTTTCCTACGGTCCTTTCTCTCATACAGGATTGAAATTAGATATAGCAACAGAAAGTGGATTTAGCATTATGGCTGCGGTTTTAAACCCAACAGATATAACAGAATTTAATCCAACAGGCGATTACTTTTTTGGTGCGCAATTAGGCTATGGTGGTTTTTATTTGAATGGTTTATTTGGAGAGGACTATACTCAATTTGATTTGACAGGAGGGGTAGATGTATCTGAAAAACTATACTTGGGGATCAATGCAACCATAACAGATGCTGGTGAAAATGAATTAGGAGAAGATGTAGGCTTTTTAGGGGCAGCACTTTATGCGCAGTTAGCGACTAGTGACAACTTCAAGTTTGGAGTTCGATATGAATTCTTTCAAGATGCTGATGGGAACATAGCTTTGGCTTCTGGTATTAGAGATACCAATGTATCAGACTTTACGGTAACTGCCAATTATTCAGTAGGTAATTTAACCATTATTCCTGAATTGAGATTTGATAGTTCTTCAGAAGATATTTTCACTGATTCTGATGGAGA
>CAYOBX010000293.1:0-7564 GCA_964402245.1 uncultured Saprospiraceae bacterium
CGTGCCTCTGTGTTCAATACAAATTATGAGCTGTCAGTTTTATTTCAATTAAAATAAAAATTAAAATTAGTACCCGAACATCTGTACCCAACTATTAGGCATACGCCCTACCGTACCACTCTTATAGCAAGCCACATATTTCCAATCTTTATTCAACAAAGTTTTTCTATGACCTCTATTGCTGATGCCATCATCTACCAATAAAAGCATTACTGCTTCTCTTACATCCGCTGGGCCACCAACAAGATTCTCATTGCCATCTGTCATTTGAGGGCAAGCACGCTTCGCTCGATCCCAAGGCCAAGATCCGTCTAATCCTTTATGATCTGAACTTCCTTTTCTTACGGCTTCTTGGCCATGTTGCTGTGCTGCTCTATATAAACATTCAACAGGTTGTAAAATAGAAAGCGGTTGGGTTCTTTTAAGCTCATCAATCAATTCATAAGCTACATTAGTCGAACTACCGAATGCTTTTCCACTACGAATATCTTTAATATATTGCTCTACATATTTTACATATCCAGCAGGATTAGAACGCACCAAATTGATTTCATTAATCATCCTTTGTTCTTCTTGGCTTAAATAAGCGGTGTTGCCTAGTTCATTTCTATAGGCATTCGGGTTTGGTCGATTGGTAGTAGCAGTCGTTGCTGGTCGATTATTCGGAGTGGTATTATTTCGCTGATTGGTTGGTCTAGGCGTTCTATTCCAATTGTTATTGATTGGTCTATTATTTGAGGTAGGGTTGTTTCTTTGATTGGCTACTCTTCCCCATGTAGTTGTACCTTGATTTCCTTGATTATTTTGGTTCCCTTGCCTGCCCTGATTTCCTTGATTATAAGGAGCCCTATAATTACTATTATTCGAAGGAGGTGTATAGTATGGGTTGGTATAATTACTGGCTGGTGCAGGTCTTGTATTTGTAGTATTGGGTACATTATTATTTTGAGAACGTAACTGATCATTCCATTGGCCTGAAAATAATCCATTCGAATCTTCCGCATAGGAGGTGCGGTCACAAGCACAATCTGAGGTCAACAAAACAGATCCTGGCGTTCTTTCTTGTCCAGGGTTTAATACATTAAACTCTCTAAAACGTGCTTCTGTATATCCATATAACCTGGCTATACCCGCAATCGTTTCTCCTTGTTTAATCACATGTCTTCCGTTTGCTTGTCTTTGATAAATATCAAAAGAATTGCTGCGTTGAACTATGGGTGCACTACGCGTCTCAAAAACTTCCTCTGTAGGTGCTTGAAAAGTAGTCGCAGGCGCATTTACTCGAATATTTTGACAGATTTGCAATAGTTCATTGAACTGCATCCCATTCCATTCCCTCAAATTATCGATGCTTACATTGTAAATTTTGGAAATTCGATATAAGGTTTGACCAAATTGGACAACGTGGATACCTTCTCTATTGGAAGTTGGACACTGTGCAGATAAAGTACTAACTGCAAAAGCTAATGATATAGCTAAAAGCAATATTTTTCTCATATTTATAGATTTATTTCACCGTTACTAACAGTCAATTTAGTAAAAATTTAAACTGCTAACAAACTATTATAGCGGTCAAGGTATTAAAATTAACTGGAAACCTCCCAAGCAATCCACTCAAAAAACAAAAAGCCTTAGCTAATGTATTAACATCTGCTAAGGCTTTTTTAGAAAAAAAGTATAAGTATTTAACAAAATTTTTTTTGTATTTTGTTTCAAAGCGATGTTAATAATAACATTTTGATTTTCAAGTGGGTAGAATATAGATTTTGGTAATCGGCAAGCAGTAGCTTGTGATATAGTTTTTTAGAGGCAGCCAATTTGATTTGTTTTTTTATAAAAAACAAATCAAATTGGCTGCCTCTAAAAATGAATGTAGTGGTGCGTACCGTTACTTAATGGAGTCTACTTTCGTCTATTACGTTTTACATTAGCAATCAATTTATAATTATATGACCAATACCTTCCCACCATTAATGGTGTTTCTTTTATGCTTCTTTTTTCAATCTTGTCTATCTGCTCAAGAAACTAGTCAAGAAACTAATTCAACAGATAAATCTGAATCCACAGAACCAAAATATTATGGAGGAGATGCGGCTAAAAAACTCGATTGGGCCTTATTTTATTTACAAAATCACTATGTAGATTCTACCCATAATGACCATTTGGTAGAGATTGCCATTCGTAGCATGCTAAAACAATTAGATCCATTCTCAAGATACCAAACCAAAGACGAATTAGAAAAGCAGCAACAAGCTGATAATGGTGTCTCTGAAGAAGGTGTTGGTATTATGCTCTATCCGCTCGCTGGAAAAGCAATGATTACGGATATTACCATTGATGGACCCGCAGATAAGGCTGGCTTACAAAGAGGAGATTTGATATTAAAGGTAGACAATCAGTCTATGATTAACTTACCAATGGACACTATTGCCAATCGAATTAAAGGACCTGATAGTACTAATGTGCAAATCACTTTCGAGCGGAATGGGGCTACTCAGGATATTACCATACAAAGAGCTCCTGTACCCTTACATAGTGTGGATGCTGCACATATGCTGACGGATAAGGTGGGTTTTATCAAAGTAGGTAGATTTAATTTTTTGACCGTACCAGAATTTCAAAAAGCTCTAGCTAGTCTAAAAAAAGAAGGGATGCAATCTTTAATTCTGGACTTACGAAATAATCTAGGTGGTGTAGTAGATGCCTCGGTTGGTTTAGCAGATGAATTTCTACCTAAGAAGAAATTAATCATCTTTACCCATAGTCATAATGCAGAACGAGAAGAACATTATACCGAAAAGGATGGAGGATTTGAATCTGGCAAAGTAGTTATCTTAGTTAATCAAAGTACGGCCTCCGCTAGTGAAATTTTTACAGCCTCCATGCAAGATTGGGATCGAGCATTGGTCATTGGACAATCCTCTTATGGCAAAGGATTAATACAACAGTCTTATTTATTAGGAGATGGTTCTGCGATGCGTATTACGATTGGTAAATATTATACGCCTGCTGGTAGAAATGTTCAAGGCTCTTACACAGCCACCCAAGATTGGCTGGTTCCTTATCTTTCTGACTTGCCTGAAAATGGATATACTAGAGCACTACCTGTGCCGCAACAAAGAAAATATACTACAAGAAATAATCGTTCTTTGATAACAGATATAGGAGGTATTACGCCAGATATTTATGTCCAATCCTCTAGTGATAATTATTACAATCAATTGAATAACTTGGGACTTCTATTCCCTTTTGCGGTTAATTTCTCTCATAATAGTCGACAACAATTATTAGCGTCTTTTTCTGATGGCGATGCTTTCTATAAAAGTACAGACATTAACAAAAGTATAGAAAGTGCCTTCTTATATTACGCTCAACAAGAAATTGATGCGTATAATTATGCAGTCTCCCTTCAACCAACCGTTCCGCCAAATATGCTAAATAATTTAAAGGCATGGATTGGTGCACAGGTATGGGATAACAATACCTACTACCATATTTTTAATAATCGAGATCCTACTGTCTTGCGAGCCTTGGAAAGTTTTGAGAATGGAGATTTTGAGGCTTTGGGAGTGGGGAATTAAATGATGAATGATGAATGAGAAATGATGAATACGTGATGCATCATGACGTATTCATCATTCATCATTCATCATTTCTCATTCATCATTAAAAAATCAACACCAAAAGAGGTCATTTTTTACATCTTCTCATTCATAGCCGACATCATCATTTGCATCTCTTGGATCATTCGAGATTGCTCGCCCATCACTTTTTTCATATTCAACATTTCGTCTTTTATCAAACTAGAAATATTTTGCGGAGAGGGTAAGAACGGACTAATTTTCGCACGTACATACCAAATCTCTCGTATGTCTCCTAAGCCAATTCGATAGGCGGAATAGAAGGTATTATCTGCGTAAATTTCTAATTGCTTATCTTCTTTAAGATGATTGAAAACCCGTTTTATTAGTACATCTGCTTGCGTAACAATCACATATACGAAATTATCTTTGATAGCTGTTTCCCAAAGAGTAGGTTCTAAAAAACTACAAACTACCTTATCTCCTTCAAAGAGCGTCGGCTCCATACCATCACCCGCTACATCAAAAGAGCGGTGTGTTCCTACTTTATATTTATAGTCAGGTAAAGAAAAGGAAGGTAAATCTTGGATAAAAACAGGGTTAGTCAATTGGCTAGCATATCCAGCATGTGCAGGGGCAGGTACATGTACTATTTGCTCATCATCAGATGCGCTCGTCACTACCGTCAGTACTCTAAAGTTTTTATGCCCTTCTTCAGTCATGAACAAAGGGCCTTCTCCTGTATAAATATACACAGGATTCATTTTATATCGTTCTACTGATTTTCTCAATAATTCTATAGTTACATCTCTTCTTTCTTTCAATATTTCGCTTAAACTCTGTGGCAAATAACTTACCTCTAAAGCAAATTGACGCATAGAACGAATGGTTCCATCTTCTTTTAACTGTTTTATACACTTAACAAATCGTTGTGTAACTATATTATTCATTTATTGCTAATTATCACTATCAAAAGAGGTCAAATGTAAGCATATATATCTAATACTTAGCAAAAAAATGAAACTTATTTATTTATTTTGGTGACATAGTGGTTTAAACAGCTATACAATATACAAGAAAGAACAATCTTCAACAAAATAATTACATTACTTACTTGGCTGGTTGATCCTTATCAACTGCACGGGCTTTAAATTTTTTCCACTCAATCAATCCTTGCTCATCCGCCTCTATCAGACGCTCTATATAAATTTGAAGTTTGATTCCTTTCTTGGCGGAGTTAATCTTGGCCATCTGATGGCAAATGGACATTACTCGTAATACTTTTAAATCGTCTCCCATTTGATTGCTTATTTGTTTAGGTGGCTTAAAAAAATGATGAAGCACTTACCACATTGCATTTTAAGAAAAAAATTCCATAAAACAAAGATAACAAAAATTACTTAAATAACAAATGTTACTTTTGTGACTTGTTTCGTCTAAATAGTGTTATACAGCGTATGTATAGAGCAATCTATACTAACTGCATTCTTTTTTAATCAAATCATATAATGGAAAAAAATGTCAAATTGAAGCAGATAGAGTCATCTGCTACCAACCGGGATTTCTATGACTTATTCCGACCTATTGTTCCTAGTTTGGATATAACAGGTAAAATTGCGCAAGTCATTTCTGCTATTACAGAGGCGGTGACCGTATGGTTTATCATGCAAAGTGAGCTTTCTGGAACTCATAAGATAATCTCCATTGCACTTTCTGTACTGGCAGTAGTATTGATGGTCTCCATTTTAGAATTAGGAGGCAGGAAGTTCTTACAAGTACTAACTAGAGCCATTATTTGGAAGAAGTTAGAAAATGTCTGGTACAAAGTATTATTTGGTATCGTTAGTTGTATCACTATTGGGATGTGTGTTTTGTCCTTCTATTTATCAACGAATGGTATTCGACATGCTTTTACCTCCAAAGCTACTTTAGCGACGATTGAAATAGATCACTCTGCTATCAAAGAGGATTATAAAATGCGGATGGATCGAGTAGATGTTCAGTACAATCAAGATCTGAAGTTATTACAAGATGGTTTTGATCGAAATGTTGGAGGCTTAAATGCACAGTATGATACACAGATAGAAGAGGCTAATTTAAAAGCTACAGAGTACGAACAAAAAAGTAAAAAAGGCTTGAGTTGGGCCAACAGCCACGCTAGAAAGTATCACGAACAAGCAGCTGCACTGGCAACGCTTAAAGCTAGTAAGCTTTCTAAAATGAATGAGGCACAAAGTATCAAAGTAGATGCTTGGAAAAAAAGCCGGGTCAAAATGGTGGAGAAAGAACAAAATCGCTTGGATGCTAAAATTGCAGCAGCAACGACTATTCAATCTAAAAAAGCAGCTTCCCAATTAAAGGTAGCTAGTTTTTGGGGATCTCTGTTTTCTGGTGTAGTTGGATTTACCATCATCTTGGCTTACTTCTGTATTATTACGGTCGAAGTTTTCCGAAGAGGTAGCGGTATTGAAGTAGCGTATGAGGAAGTAGAATCTATTCCGTCTACTTTAGCTTTATTATGGAGTGGTATTCAAACTAAAGCAGGCAATTCTATTCGAAGACGAGCAGAGCGGTTTGCTGGATTGACTACCCCTAGTATGCCACAAAGAGCTATTGGTTTTCAAACAGGTAATATGCCTAGCTATACCAATAAAAGTTCGATGGCTAACACTATAACGAATGGCTATGAAGAATGATCCTCCTCCTAGTAATTTACAGAATCTACAAAGGCAGGACTGCTATAAAAGGCAGCCTGCCTTTTTTTTGTTTTATGAGCAATCAGCAATCAGCTATTAGCTATTAGCCTTTAGCTACTAAGCGTTTATTAGCAGCAACTAGGAATTAGCAGAAAACTACTTATAGAAGTCACATCAACGTCTAGTTTGGCTAATAGCTAACTGCTGAAAGCTAACTGCTAAATACTTTTACTTCAACAACTCTATTACCTTCTTTTTATAACTACTCCCAATAGGAATTTCTTGTTCCCCAATCTCAATATCATGCTGTGTAAAAGCACTAATCTTTTCTTTATTAATAATAAAAGATCGATGGACTCGTAAGAAGGAATTGGGCAATAATTCTTCATAGCGACTAATGGTGTCTTTAGAAATAATTTGTTGTTGACTAGTATGTATTCGAACATAGTCTTTTAAACTTTCGATGTATAAAATCTCTTCTAAATAAACTTTTATATTCTTTTTATTAGAGTACACATAAATCGAACCTTGGGAGGTCTTTTGCTCAACAACCTGCTCAACAGCAACAATATTTATCGACTTTAAATACTTATTAATGGCTTTAAAAAAACGGCTAAAAGAAATTGGTTTCAGTAAATAATCTACCACTTCTATTTCATAGCTTTCCATCGCATACTCTCTGTAAGCAGTGGTTAAAATAATCGACGGTGGATTTGCTAAGGATTTGATAAAATCAATCCCATTTAACCCTGGCATTTCTATATCTAAAAAAACTAAATCAATTTTCTCTTGACTCAATATTTGGAAAGCTTGTAGCGCATCTGCACAAGTATTAACCAATTCCAATTGGGGTATTTTTTCTAAAAATTCTTTCAGGACCGTGATGGCTAATGGTTCATCATCTACTATTAGGCATTTTATTTTTTGGTGCATCGTTTATTTTTGGTGTTAGGTGTCCATTAAAATTGGTTCCTGTAGCACGGAATTCATTCCGTACAACTAATCGAGCGCAGCGCAGATTAGTTATTTCCTATCTGCGCTGCGCTCGATAGTCATACATACGGAATAAATTCCGTGTTACAGCAACCAGATAACCAAGACGTAATTTCATAATTCAATCGTTAGAATAACCGTATAAGATTCCTCTAATTCTTCCACTTGATAAGTATGTCTATTGGGATAGATCAAAGCCAATTGCTTTTTAACATTAGTAACACCAATTCCTTTTTTTCTTGACATTTCTCTTTTAAGTGATTCTTTTGATCTAGTATTAAAAACTTTAAAGGT
>CAYOBX010000294.1:0-7560 GCA_964402245.1 uncultured Saprospiraceae bacterium
ACTTCCGTAGCTCTGCTATGCAAGGATTTTTTAAGAAAAACTGAGACCAAAATAAGCTCGCCCAAATGACGGATTTATTCTTTCGTCGTTACTTAGTACCATATAGTAATTACAATATATGTCTAAAATAAAAGGTGTCTTCTATTTTCTCGCTACAGGCCTATTTACTGCATCATATATTCTATTCATCGTAATTCGGGGAATGTTAGGCTTTGATTTAAAAGGAGCAATTGCGCATCGTCAAAGATTAGGGCGAGGTATTGCGAAATTAAATGGCGTTCAAAGAGAGGTTACAGGAACGGTACCTGAAGGCGATTATTTATTTATTAGTAATCACCGAACTTACTTTGATCCAGTATTACAATGTCCTGAAGCAGCCTTTATACCTGTAGTAATGAATGAAGTTGCGAGTTGGCCTATTATGGGGCATGGCATCAAATTAACGGGCGTTGTCTATGTAAAAAGAGAAAATAAATCTAGTCGAGAAGCCACAAGAGAAGCCATTGCTAAATCCATTATAGAAGATGGTAACTCTGTTATTGTCTATGCAGAAGGAGGAACGAATGATCAACCTACCACAAAACTATTTCGAGAGGGAAGTTTTCGTATTGCTGCAGAAAATGGCATCTCTATTATTCCTATGGCGGTTGATTATAAAGACCAATCTTTTTATTGGACTAGTAAGTATAGTTTTGTAGGGCATGTTATTGCTACTTTTAGTAAACAAATGCAGACTAAAGTTAGTTTTGGACAGCCTATTTCAGGATCAGATTCTAAAGCATTGTTAGAACAAACGCAGTCTTGGATAGATGGGGAGTTGATTCGATTTAGAGCAGAGTGGAATGCGGAGGATGCAAAAATATAATAATCATATAGGAAATAAAGTAACGACCAGCCCACCCTATACGGCTTCTAAAAAAGCAACCGACTTATATAGTAGCTTAGATTTTGTAGGAGATTTACATTGCAATGCTTTACTCTGGAATAGAGACCTAACAGAAGTGGTATTTTAATTCGTGAATTCGTGGTTAAATTATCAGCCCCTAATTTCCTTGTTGCTATTACGACCTAGAGCACATCCAATACAGAAACAGTTTCAATCCGCGTATTTTCAAAAAGAAAATCAGCGTCGAATTAAGTCTCGCCGTCAACATCATAAATCTGACCTCTGACAGTTCCGTTAGCGCAAGCTAACTAGAACGGTCTAACTTCTGATCTCTATTCATTCAAACCAAATGCTTAATCAACTGCCCATAAATAGCATTCATATTCAACACCTCCTCATTCCCCAGTATAATTAAATGTTTCCGAGCCCGTGTTAAAGCCACATTCAAACGTCGATCCACCCCCTCCTCCGAAAGAGAAACTAAAGAATCCAATTGAGACAAACTATTCGTACACAAAGACAGTATAATTATATCCCTCGCTCCCCCTTGATATCGTTCTACTGTATCAATCGTTAAGTGTCGAAGCATTGCTGGATTTTCTGCCATTAGCTGTTGTCGTATCTGAGCAATCTGTGCTCGATAAGGTGTGATGACTCCTACACTTTTTTTCGTAATTGCTAACTGATTCGCTGCATAGATTCTTTCAATACTTTGCATCAATTCCACTATTTTCCATGCTTCGTGCTGATTCGTTTTATGCGTTCTACTCGTTGTATCTACTGCTGTATCTATGTAGATTACTCGTTTACTGCATAATTCACTTTCCAAAAAAGTAGGGTCTGGTGGTAGTTGATAGGCTAATACTTTAATCTGCTCCTTATGCACGCTTGTAGTGGCAGGTAATATTTTTAAATTATTTTGATAAAAGAATTGATTCGGGAAAGACATGATGTCTTCATGCATTCGTCCTTGATGGCTTAGTTGCGCATGCGCCCAATGCCAACCATTTTTGATACATTGTTTATACAAACGCTCGAAGTAAGAATCTCTAAGATTGGTAAGTCCTATGGAGTGTAATTCTTCGTCTTCTACTTTAGATAATTCATTATCTTGTAATACTACTGCTGGTAGTTGTTGGTGATCTCCGATTAGGACAAATCGCTCAAAGTGAGGTAATAAACCTACTAAGTAAGGTTCTAACAATTGAGAAGCCTCATCAATAATTACTTGGTCGAATTTTTTAATTTGTAATAAATCTTTTTTTCCAGCAATCGAATTGACAGTACTTACAAATATTCTATGACTTAATAATAATTCTTTTAAAGCTTTACGAGTCGTAATATCCGCCATCTTACTATCCAATAATTGATCTCTAAAATCAATACCTGTAGAATATTTAGAACCAATCCTTATGTAGTCTTCTCGAATATTATCATCAATATTTTCAATGGATTCACATATTTCATCTACGGCTCTATTAGTATAGGCTAACAGCAAAATATTCTGCTCTGTATTTTTCCATAAATAAGCAACCAGATGTTTTAACATCATACTAGTCTTCCCTGTACCCGGTGGGCCCCAGAGTAAAAAATAATCTCTAGCGTTGATAATTTTCTTATAAATGTCTTGCTGTTCCTCTGTTAATTCGGAAGGGGCAACTAAGTCTTCTTGTAGTGGCATTCTAGGTGGATTCTGCGCCAATAGCACCGCTCTTTTTTGCGGAGGCACTTTCGCAAAATCTGATAGCCCTTGATATAATTTTGTGAAACCACTATCCATTAGATCATGCTCTAAATTCCAAAAAATATCTTGTTCAAATAATTCGGTATTAAACTGTTTAGAGCGCAAACGGACCACTACTTCCTCGTTGGTTATTTTTATAATGGTACACTTAAATACTTGATCTTTTAAAGGCGTATCCTCTTGTTTTCTATAAGGATATAAAAAGCCTATATCTCCTCGCCTAAAATTAGCAAGGTCATTCGTTTTTTCTGTTTTAGCAAAATAAATGAAAGGGTCTTTTTCTTCTAATGCTGTTTTCTCAATCTTTAAATAACTAATAATATCAAAATTCTCTTCCTTCTCTCGGTAGCTATCTAACCAAATAGAGGCCTGTCCATTTCGTTTATGTTTGCCATGTATTCCTGTTTTGGCAATTTGGTGTTCTCTGGCTATAAAGCTAGTGAAAAGCGTAAAGTATTTTCGTTCTATAGGGCTTAATGCATGAAAGGTGTTTGCAAACACCGTCATGTCTTTTTTGGTGAAACCAGAAATTTTTGGGAAACGATCAGGATGCAAATGTCTAAGCAAAGGAGGATTCACCAAATCACCATCTCGCATATTAATCAATCCTTGCTCTATAGCTAATAGTTGATTTCGGAGTTGTATCGCTTCATACTGCTGCGCTTTTAGGGTTGGTGCAAAACGAAGAGGCCGTTGATCCGCACCAGAATATAAAATATAATTAATCGGTTCTATTTGCTTTCCATAGGTTGATCGAATCAATAAATCGTATAATAAAGTTTGGGTATAGTGACTATGGTTAATGCCATAGCGATTCGGCTTGTATACCTTCCCACTTTTTAATTCTATAATGGCTGCTTTCTTTTCTACTTTGGTATTATTATAAAAAACATCCAAACGTCCTTGTAAACCGTAAATCTCTGAATAGAAAGAAGGTTCTATATAACAATCTGCTACAACAATATCTTGTTTAGCAAATTGTTCTAATACCATATTTTTAAGAGTGGTATAATGGCGACTAGATTTATTATGTATATCCATGATCTCTCGATCAGAGAACATCGTAAAGGCCAATGGATTTAAACGAAAAACTTCTGGAAACATTTCTTTAAAAGTCCGTTCCGATTTGGTCATCAACTCATCTAAAAAATAATTGGCAATATGCCCAATCATCAAAGGTGCTCCATTACTAAAGGCCGTAAATTTTTTAAGCAAGTACATCATCGGCTCCGTACCTGTATCTTTAAAACATTCTGCCACTGCCGTTACATCGATCAAATAATCTGGCTGGATCACAAAAGCGATAGGTCGATAAATTCCTTCCTTATCAATTTCTACATCTAATAAATTAACCGTCGTAGGAAAACCAAATCCCTTCCGCAAGGCACGAATCGTCTTATTAAAATTTTCATTCCGTTCAGGTATATTATATTGGATACGTATCTCCTCCCCTATTTCATCTTCTGCCTGTGCGATTAATTGATGTTTTTCTTCATCTTCGCCCAATACTAATACTCGTACGGAAGGCTTGAAAGATTTAATATCGGCAGGTCTGGATTTGTAAAAGCCTTTGGGTGGTAAGATGTTTAGAATTTCCTTAGGGAGTGGATAATCAAATAAGGCGGCTATGGCATCACTCACAGCTTGTAATCCTAAAGGATATAATTCTTTTTCTATTTCTTCTTCCGTCAATTTTTTCCCTCTCCACAAACGTTGCGCTTCTATTCTGAAGTTATGTATAAAGAAAACTCGTTGCTTTTTAACTTGATACCGTTGACAAGCATAAGAAATTCTCGAAAATAGAGTCGTAAATAATACTCGTTCCTCTTTAGTAGCTTCTACAAATGCACGTCCCATTAAGCCATATAAGGCATCTATTTGGGCACGCTTGTCCCATTCTGGATGTTGATGAATTTTTTCTATCTCCTTAAATAACAGCCTACCTATTTCTTGCTTTTTCATAGGGTTTAAATATAGTACTTTTGTGAGAGTTATACTAATGTCATTAGGCTATGGTTCTTTATTTGGAGACTCGGTAACAAGTATGTTTAATATTTATCTTTAGAGGCAGCCAATTTTAAATTAAAAAGGTCCTATAGTTCTTGAAAACTATAGGACCTTTTCTAGAGCAGACTCTTTATATCTTACTGCAAACCATTCAATATCGCATTATTCTTTAACAGCTCTACTAATTTTAAATTAGATTGCGTCTCTGTATCCATTAAATCTGCCAGCGTTACTTTTTCTAATAAATTATCTAAAGTAAACTGCACCATTTTCCATAAAGACCGCACAGAGCAATCAACAGAATTGGTACATAATTGAACAACTCCTGAATGGCTACCACAAAATTCGGCATCATATAATTTACCCCCTAATACAGTTAATGCAGTATTGATCGTAATTTCATTCGCCGCTTTCGTTAAAACATATCCCCCCTTTTGTCCACGCGTACTTTGCACCAACTCTCCCAATCGCAAAGCACGGGTTAACTTACCTACATAGGGTTCTGATAAACCTTCCAATTCACTTAATTGAGGAATACTCAAGCCCTTCTCCGCATCTGCTCTGGCAATGCGCAACAATATCCGTAAACCATATTCGTCTTGTGAAGAAATTTTCATTTTCTATTTTTTTTAACGCAGAGGTGCAAAGATGCAGAGCTATATAAACTCTGCATCTTTGCATCTCTGCATTTTTTTTTACATCATGTCCAAAGCAAATCGAGCATCTTCGCTCATCAAATCCTTTGACCAAGGCGGATCAAATACTACCCTTAAGTCTACATCAATTACACCTTCTACACTCATTACTTTTTCTTGTACTTCCATCGGTAAAGATTCTGCAACGGGACAAGCAGGAGAAGTTAGAGTCATTTCTAAATACACTTGTCCGTCATCTTTTACCTCTACTTTATAAATCAATCCTAACTCATATATATCAACAGGAATCTCTGGATCAAATACTGTACGTATTTGATCATAGATTTGTTCTTTTATTTTTTCTTTATCTAATTTCACTTTGTTATTTTGAAATAGTTCTTATTTATTTTCCCTCTCTTCTCTTTTTAATAGAGATTAAAAAACTCATAAAAGAGAAAGCTAGTGTCCAACCAACAATATCTTCATGTTTATCTTGAAAGGTATAATCTATTGGATATTCCAGATAAGGTATTTCTCCTTCTATAACAGCCAAACCTAAAAGCCCCAGCAGTAATAATACGATACCAGAGAGTAGATAGGATCGACTACTTTCCATTGGTTTTATTTCCATATTATTTCAATGCGTTGCCATATAATTTCATCTGCTTCACCATACTCACTAAACCATTGGATCGATTAGGTGAAAGATGCTCTTTTAATCCAATCTTATCAATAAAATATAATTCTGTCTCTGCTATATCTTTAGCCTTCTGATTCGACAACACTCTAACTAATAATGCAATAATTCCTTTCGTAATAATTGCATCGCTATCCGCTGTAAAAATTATTTTATCTTCTTCTTGTTTTGCATTCAGCCATACCAAACTTTGACAACCTTTTATCAAGCGTTCTTCTGTTTTCAAGGATGCATCAATCAATGGTAACTTTTTACCCAAATCAATAATATATTCATAGCGATCCATCCAATCATCAAACAAATCGAATTCTTCTATGATTTCATCTTGTATTTCGTTTATTGTCATGCTTTTTTTAAGTAATAGGGAATAAGTAATAGGGAATAAGTCACAAGAAGCAAGTGCACTTATTCCCTATTACTTTTTACTTATTCCCTAAAGTAACATTTGCTTCGCCCGCTTCACCCCTTCCACCAACTTATCAATATCTTCTTTATTGTTATAGAATGCGAAAGATGCTCTTATCGTCCCCGGTATAGCAAAGCGATTCATTAAAGGTTGCGTACAGTGGTGTCCTGTACGAACTGCTATTCCCAATTTATCTAAAATCGTTCCGACATCATAAGGATGCGTACCATCTAGTAAAAAAGAAATAACACTTGCTTTATTTTTGGCGGTACCTATTAATCGGATGCCTTCTATTTTTCTTAGCTCTGCTGTTGCGTAAGTTAATAGTTCCTGTTCATGTTTACCAATGGCTTCATGTCCAATTTTCTCTACATATTCTATGGCAGCCCCTAAGCCAATCACACCCGCTATATCTGGTGTACCTGCCTCAAATTTATGAGGCAATTCATTATAGGTTGTCTTTTCAAATGTACAAGTCTCGATCATCTCTCCACCTCCATGATACGGAGGCATGGCATTTAACCATTTTTCTTTTCCATATAAAATACCAATACCTGTAGGTCCAAAAACTTTGTGGCCAGAGAAGGTATAAAAATCAGCATCTAAGGCTTGGACATCTATTTTCATATGCGGTGCAGCCTGTGCACCATCTACTAAAACAGGAACGCCAATCGCATGTGCTTTTTCTATAATTTCTTCAACTGGATTAATCGTTCCTAAAGAGTTAGAGATATGATTAACGGCAACAATCTTAGTTCGTTTATTCAATAACTGATCAAACTCTTCCATTATCAATTCTCCGGCATCATTGATTGGAATTA
Source organism: uncultured Saprospiraceae bacterium (assembly GCA_964402245.1). Lineage (GTDB taxonomy): Bacteria > Bacteroidota > Bacteroidia > Chitinophagales > Saprospiraceae > JAFMDF01. The sequence goes on from CAYOBX010000294.1 coordinate 7,197, forward strand.
CTTTTAAATGAGCGCCTGCTAATTCACAGGCTAACTGCCACGGCACAATGTTAGAATGATGTTCCATGGCAGATATCAAAACCTCGTCTCCCTCCTTCAAAAATTTTCTACAATAAGAAGACGCCACTAAATTAATGCCTTCCGTAGTACCTCTCACAAACAATACCTCTTTCTCTGAGGGCGCATTAATAAATTGCTGTGCTAAGTGCCGCCCCTTCTCAAAAGCATCTGTTGCTTCTTGGCTCAATTGATAAACCCCTCTATGAACATTGGCATGCTGATTCGTATAGTAATCATTCATGGCATCAATGACATATTGTGGCTTTTGACTAGATGCTCCACTATCCAAAAAGACAATAGGCTT
>CAYOBX010000295.1:0-7545 GCA_964402245.1 uncultured Saprospiraceae bacterium
CCTAATTAGAACTTAGGACAATTGGAATTAACTAAACGAGTTTACATTATTTTTTGAATGGGCTGCCCCTGACCCCTGACACCTGACTCCTGACCCCTATCTACTTATCTGAATATATCCTGATTGTTTGTTACCATAGCCATCCGTAAAGAGATAGAAGTAAACACCATCAGCCAAAGGATTTGATTTGTATTGACCATTCCAATCATTTTGATAGGCTTTTTGTTGATAAATCAAGGCTCCCCAGCGATTGAAGACTTGAAGAGTGCTGTTAGGATATTCTTCTACTCCTTCTATTTTAAAATAATCATTGATTCCATCTCCGTTGGGAGAGAATCCATTGTGTACGGATAGGGGTTTACAAGCTACTTTTACAAGTACCTCTGCGATATCACATCCATGTTCATTGCAAATTTCATAGCTAAATTTGTCGCCAATTTTTGAGTCACAATAATCTTCATTTGGCTGATAGCTAATGGATTGATCTTCATTGATAAATACTTGTCCTTTGTTTGGAGGACTGATAATCTGCATACTTTGAATAGTTCCAAGAGATCGATCATTCGCACTCACATCAATTGCTATCGGCTCATTGACGTTTGTAATTGCTTCATCTGTATCTGCACTAGGTTCTAGTTCACCAGTGATCGATTCAAGACATGTAGCAATAACAATTAGTGTATCTGAACAACCTGTCACTAAATGAGTAACAATTAACTCATGCTCCCCTTTACCTACATATAAGGCAGTAGTCGTTCCATTTAAAGAACAAAATCCACCATCTCCTTGGAATGGTCCGCCATTATGTAGATAGGAATATTCAATAGCATTTAGTAATGGGAATTCTAAACAAACCTCCACTAAATCTTTGCAATCAGTTAATTCTCTTTCTATTCTATCATCCATAAATAAATCAGCACAATCATTTGGACAGGCTACCTGTATAGTAGATAGAACTTTACAGCCTGTTTCTTTTAACATGATCTCTACTTCATTAGTGCCTATTGGTAAAATTATTATAGTTTCTGAAGGAGTTATATTGGTATTTAATTCTAATTTAGCGGTAGCATTTGAAGCAATTTGTTCTATGCTTATGGTACTATATTTTATATCTGGATGACCCCCTTTTAAAGTTAAAGTGCTTTCATCTGCCGTCCAATTTCCATCAGGATCTATGCTATTCATTAAACGGATCAATTCCTCAATACTTTCAAAAGAACCTTCGTGGATATTTCCATCAACAATCCATTCTTGTAAATTATAAGGACCATTTTTTCCTCGATCTGGGATGGTAAAATAAGTATAGGAAAAAGAATAATTTAATTGACAATCTTTAAATGCATCTTCTGTTTGTTCGACTCCATTTATTTTAAAAATATAATTTGACACAGAAGCTCTTGCAATAGGCAAGCATAGTTCTCCAGATAACTCACAATCTGATAATTCTATTGTCAAAGAATCACTAGGTAGAATATCTTCAGGACAAGATCTGCCTTTACTACAATTAGGATCGACATTGACTACTACCTCATCAACTGATGTACAACCAAATTCGTCAGTAACAGTAACAACATAGGTGGTGCTCTGCGATGGACTAGCTATCGGTGTACCAATGTTTGGATTAGATAAACCAGTACTAGGACTCCAACGATAGGACGATCCAGTCGTGACTGTTAGGGTAACATTCTCTCCTTGACAAATAGACTTATCTTCACAGGCAACTGCTGGAAAAGAACTCCCTACTGAAACAGCTACACAATCAGTATCAGTACAACCATCTAAGTCAGTAATCGTCACGCAATAGATCGTAGTATTGGAAGGATTAGCAATAGGGTTCGCAATAGAGGCATTACTTAATCCTGTGGAAGGACTCCAGCTATAAGTATTCCCGCCAGAGGCATTAAGCTGAACAGCACTTCCACAAGTAGATACATCTGTACCAGCGGAAGCTTGTGCATCATTCACAAAAACAGTCACCTCATCTGTCCCTATACAACCATCTGTATCTGTCACAGTGACTGTATAGGTGGTAGTCGCTAGTGGACGAGCGATCGGTGCGCCCACATTAGGATGGGATAAACTAGCATCTGGACTCCATTCATAAGAAGTGCCTGTTGTTACATTTAATCGAATGCTTTCTCCTCTACAAATATATTTATCCTCACAAGTTATCACTAAAGCAGGGGTGGTACAAAGTTGAGGTGATGATTCTGTAGAGCAATCTGAGGACACAAAAACAGTAACTTCATCTACTCCGATGCATCCATTAATATCTGTAACAGTAACAGAATAGGTAGTGGTTGTAGTTGGACTTGCAAACGGCACTCCACTAAAAGGATTCGACAAATTAGTAAGAGGTAGCCATTGATAGGTAAGGCCTGTTGTTACGACTAATTGTACGGTTTCTCCTGGGCATATTGTTTTATCATCACAAGCCACTACAGTTGAACCATTAGAACATGGCCCAAGAGTTACTTCGCAATTATCCACAAAAACTGTTACTTGATCTGTATCGGTACAACCATTAATATCTGTCACGGTGACCGTGTAGATAGTTGTTACTGTAGGAGTAGCAATTGGCGATTCTGTAAATGGATTATTTATAGAAGTAGTTGGTGACCAAGACCAAGTATTTCCCCCATTAACAACTAATTGTGCTTCTTCTCCTATACAAATATTTTTATCTGGACAAGCTACTGCGTTCACACTCGGATTACAAATATTGGGTACATTTTCATCGTCACTTTCTCCATCACAATTTATTACAATTACCGTAACACATTCTTGTTTTGAACAATCCTCTGCAGATATATTTACACAGTAAGTAATAGTAGAAGTAGGACTAGCAAATGGGTTAGCGATATTTGGATTACTTAAGCCAGTAGTAGGTGTCCAAGAATAAAAGTCACCTCCAGTTGCTATTAACTGGGTATTCTTTCCTTCACAAATAGTAACATTATTGCTGATATTGCTTTGTATTTTTTTAGTAGAGACTGACACACAATCTTGCGCAGTACATCCATTAGCATCACTTACTGTTACACAATAAAGTGTACTCAAGGTAGGTGTCACCGTAGGAGATGCAATATTAGGATTATTTAAACCAGTAGTAGGACTCCATTGATAACTGGTTCCTCCACTTGCATTTAATACGGAACTATTTCCAATACAAACGGATATATCTGATCCTGCGCTAGCTTTTACTCCAGTACCAATTGATACATTGACGCAATCTATTCCAGTACATCCAGTATTGTCAGTAACCGTTACACAATAGGTAGTTGGTGTGGAAATATTGACAGATGGATTAGCAATGTTCGGATTGCTTAAACCTGCTGTTGGCGACCATCTATAGGTGCTTCCACCACTTGCATTCAGTGAAGTGGTAGAGCCACTACAAATGCTTATATCACTGCCTGCGTTTGCAGTTATATTACCGTTTATATTTATCACAACACAATCTACCTGCGAACACTTTCCATCCTCCATGACGGTCACACAATAGGTGGTTGGGACGCTAACATTGACGGTTGGATTAGCAATATTAGGATTGCTTAGGCCACTTGTGGGAAACCAACGATAGGTACTCCCTCCACTAGCATTTAAGCTAACTATTGAACCGATACATATATTTTGATCTGCCCCTGCATTGGGGATTACATTTTCTCCTATATTAACACTAAGACAGTCTGTTCCAGTACAACCATTATTATCGGTAACAGTCACACAATAGGTAGTGGCAGTATTGACGGATACAATCGGATTAGGAATATTAGGATTGCTTAAACCAGCAGTTGGTGCCCAACGATAAGTACTTCCGCCACTAGCATTTAGAGATGTGGAAGATCCACTACAAGTATTTATGTCATTCCCAGCATTTGCATTGATCGAGTTACTAACGTCTACCCTTACACAGTCTGTACCAGTACAGCCATTATTATCAGTTACAGTAACACAATAATTAGTCGAACTACTTGGGCTAGCAATTGGATTATTGATATTCGAATTATTCAATCCAGCAGTAGGACTCCATTGGTAGGAAATACCTCCTGAGGCTACTAATTGGGCAATTCCATCGGAACAAATACTTACATCATTTCCTGCATTGGCAGTAATTCCATTTTCAACAATTATATTCACACAGTCGCTTGCTTCGCATCCCGAAGCATCCGTGACGGTTACACAATAAGTTGTAGTATTATTTGCTGTGACAATTGGATTGGCAATATTTGTATTACTCAATCCAATAGCAGGACTCCATCTATAAGTAGTACCGCCTGATGCAGTTAATTGACTTGTATTGCCGCTACAGAGTGTAATATCACTTCCTGCATTTGCCACTATAGTACCTTCTATAATTATATTCACACAGTCTGTATCAACGCATCCATCTTTATCCGTGACTGTCACGCAATAAGTAGTAGTAGTGGTAGGTGTTGCTACTGGATTAGGAACTGTAGTATTACTTAATCCATTGCTAGGACTCCAACTATATGTACTACCACCACTAGCATTTAAAACAACATTTTCGCCCCTACAAAGCGACTGATCTTGCCCTGCATTTGCTGTTAAATTATTTTCGACAATGACTTCTACACAATCTGTATCTGTACAACCATTACTATCCGTGGCAGTGACGCAATAAGTAGTTGTAATAGAAGGGGAAGCAATTGGATTAGCAATAGAAGTACTACTTAAATTAGTTGTAGGACTCCATACATAGGTATTTCCTCCTGATGCGAATAACTGGGTAGGTTGATCTTTACAGATGGTCACATTTTGTCCTGCATTAGCAGTAACCATTGCGTTAACATTGACTCGGGTACATTGTACTTGTGTACAACCTGCTGCGTTTGTAATGGTCACACAATAGGTCGTACTTGCTATAGGGGATGCTGTAGGATTAGAAATGCTAGAGCTACTTAATCCAGCGCTAGGACTCCAACTATAAGAAGTTCCTCCAGTAATGCTTAATAGGGTAGATTGTCCAGCGCAAATAGTTGCGTCATTGCTGATGACAGTTGCAATTTCATTTACGGTTATGGTCACACAATCTGTAGAAGTACATCCGTTATTATCAGTAACGGTTACGCAATATTCCGTAGTAGTGGTCGGTGAAACAATTGGATTGGGAATGGCCGTATTGGTAATATTTGTTGCTGGACTCCATTGGTAATTGATACCTCCAGTAGAATTTAGTTGTGCAGTTTCGCCAGTACATATTTCTTGATCTGCTCCAGCACTAACTACTGGGTCTGGTAGTACAGTTACGATCATACAATCTGATGCAGTGCAACCAAGCGCATCTGTAACAGTTACACAATACTCTGTAGTGCTTGTTGGATTAGCTATAGCATTGGCTATAGTTCCATTGACAATTGTTCCAACAGGTCCCCATTGAAACTCACCCGATCCACTAGCAATACCTAGAGTAGCAGGTTCTCCCTTACAGACAGAGATGTCATTGATCGTTTGAATAAGAGAAGGATTGGACACATAAATAGTAACGTCCTCTGTTGCAGAGCAACCCAAGTCATCGCTAATAATTACAGAATAAGTTGTGGTAGTAGTAGGGCATACGACTGGACTAAAAAATGCAGGATCATCAATAGTGGCAGTTGGAGACCAAGCATAAAAATCACCTCCTTGAGCTTGTAATCGAACACATTCTCCAATACAAACAGTGTCTTTCATTGCTCGTACAAGAGGCCAAATCATCGGATCAACAATCACATCTTGTGTAAAAACGGAGGATGTTCCATTGGAATAATTGATCCTCAAAGTTACGGAATAAGTACCATGCTCTTGATAAATATAACTTGGATTTTTCAAAGTTGAAGCACCAATACCATCGCCGAAATCCCAAAGGACACTATTGATTACATTTCCATTAATTGGACAAGTAAAATGAGTAGCATCTCCCATACATTCTCTTGTTGCAGAGAACATATTAGTAGATGGAGGAGGAGGACTGCCACAATTACAACAAGCGACACTTGTACCAGCATCTATACAAATGGGTACATCTTCCATTTGCCATCCAGAAACAGTGAGTTGCTGTTCGATATTGGCATTTTGACTATTTGGCTGCATTAAAGGATCGGTAGCATTATCAATTAAGTAAATATTGTTACCAGTGCAAGTACCTAAATTTTCAAACTGGAATAAATCTACTTCGACTCCATCAAAATAAGGAATGTCTTGTGTGAATTCTAAACCAAAACTATAATAATCCCAAGCAGGATTTTCTGGTGGACTGATGTGGCTAGAATTAAGGGTCCAGACAGCGGTTGGAATATTGTTTGTTAAATTTCCCATTACAAAACTTCCAGTTGGCACTCTAATACTTACTTGTCCTGTAGCTGTAAATGCATTGATACCAGTCCAAGTGGTATCAGGCGTTAAGCTAACTTGAAATAAATTACCTCCTGCTGAACTTAAATGATAATTAATAAGACAGTCATCCGCAGGAAGTGGGTTAGTAGGTGGGCAAGTGGGGATAATGCTACCAGCAATACATACAGGAGCATCAGGCATTTTCCATCCTGAAATAGTGATCTGCTGTTCCACATTTGCATTTTGACTATTGGGTTGCATTAGGAGATCTGTATCATTGTCAATTAAAACAATACTACTAGGGCAAACACCAAAATTTTCAAATCGAAATAGGTCTACTGGAATCCCTTTGTTGTAAGTAATGTCTTGTGTATTTTGTAAGCCAAAACTGTAATAATCCCAAGCAGGATTTTCTGGTGGACTGATGTGGCTAGAATTAAGGGTCCAGATAGCGGTTGGAATATTGTTTGTTAAATTGCCAATATTTAAAGTACCCGTAGGTACTCTAATACTTACCTGCGCAGTAGAAGTGATGGCATTGATACCAGTCCAAGTAGTATCGGGTATTAGACTTACCTGAAATAAATTGCTTCCTACTTCCGAGATTTGATATTCAATAATACATTTATTAGAAGTAGTTGGATTGTTAGTCGTATTCCCACTATTTCCTCCACCAACATCATAATTTCCAGAATAAGCATTTCCTCCTGCTCCGAAAACAGTTATAAAATTACCCACATTGATATTCAACGAATTTGGAAATATAAAAGGATCTGCATTATCTATTAGTACAACATTTCCTGCCCCACAATTTCGGGTAGTATTAATCGTAAATAGAGGTACTTCTACTCCTGCTTGATAATTAATGGCACTCGTTCCATTAGTAAGCTGAAAATTTATATAATCAAAAAATGGATTCTCAGCAGGAGCAGTTATTATTGGACTAATAAATACCCAATTTCCCGTAATAGAAGTTAAAGAATTGACAGATACACTTCCAGTCGGAACTACTAATGTAACCTGTGCGCCATTGGTCAGATTAAATGGTGTGAAATAGGTAGTATTAGGAGTAAGACTAACTTGAAATTCGTTACAATTACTCAATTGCCTTACATTAAAGAGTACTTGTGCATGCACATAGTAAGCTAGACAACTTAATACTAAAATGAGGAGTATTTTAATTTTTTTCATAGAATTAAAAGCTAAAAA
>CAYOBX010000296.1:0-7468 GCA_964402245.1 uncultured Saprospiraceae bacterium
GACATCCATTTCTATCAAAATCATAGAAGATTACACCCGCTACTGTCTCACATGGCACAGATACCACCGTAGCAATATCCTCATCATCCTCATCACCGCCAGCACTATCTGTGTTGGAAGTATCATCTATAGTAGCATCACCATCATCATTATTCTCTTCTCCTTCTTCCGTACTATCGAAGTCAGACCCATCATCTCCTTCTATCTCCGCAGTATTAGTTAAAGTACCAATATAGTCCGTTCTACTGACCAATTTAACAGGTACCGTTATAGTATCTCCAGTAGCTAAAGGTAAACCAGTAGCTACATCATATAAGGCAGAATCCACTCCGATTGGAGTCCATCCACTATTCAAAGAAGCATTGAACGGCAACCATTGAGTGGTATCGACATAATCTACTATTAAGATAGAGTCTGCTGCTATATCTCCTTGATTAAAAACTTTTATATCAAAACAAACCGTATCTCCAGGTTGAATGGTACTGCTTTGTCCGCTCGCCAATGTTTTAATTAATGCTAAATCATAACAAGCCTCCTCAACAATTAAAGGGCAACACAATCCTGCATCACACCCAGAAAAAGTACTTTCATAAAAATAAGTTCCATCTGCAACAATATCTAAGGTACTTCCTGCGGGCATTGCAACTGTATCTCCCACAGTTAAACTATTACTGCCATCAGCATCATATACTCTATACCATTGAACAGCATCAGCACCCATCGCCGCCTCTACATTTATGGTATCCATATTTGTGACACAAATCCCAATAGGGACACTGACACAAGCTGTTGCTATATCATCCTCTCCATAATCCGTATTGTTAGGATTAGCATCGAGATCATCTCCTGGATCAGTAGTAACTTCTACTTTACTGAAGTACACTCCCTCGCAATCTACGGTAGCCTTAAACCTTAAGGTATCCGAGATAGCTGTAGTTGTTAAAGAAGGTACAGTCCATGTAATGGAACTACTCGATCCACTGCTACCACTATAGGTTGCTGTTCCTGCCCCAGAAGATATTATTATACTAGATTGGTCTACTGTTAGACAAGAAGATATAGAGTCTGTTAATACGATACCAACAGCAGGATCTCCAAAAAGATTGGATAAAACAACCGTAAATTCAACTACATCTCCAACACTGGCTGTTGGATTATCCAGATAGTGGTCTACTTCAATATCATAGGATTGAGCAAAAGCACTAGAAACTGTGAAACAAAGAAAAAATAATATACTTCTGCAAAATTTTGGCAAGATTCCAACATTAGAATAACAAAAAAACGTTCTTGTAAATTCAAATTGGCGTGATGTATAACTTCCTGAAAGTAATGATTTTCCCATAATCTTAAGTAGAATTATTTATTTGAAACTACTATAAAAAGGAGGTGTAATTGATTTAAATCTGAAAAGCTATCAGCCGTATAGTGTAGGATTGATTGACTGTTATGCTTTAATAATCACAGGAAAGATGATGGAAAGAGTATCAAGAACACCTTAATATGTTCTTTCTGGAATTGATAAGTAGAGGGAAGCATATCATTACTCTAACATCAGGTAGGGCAATACCTTTGATTCTCAATAAGCAAATAGCATATAATATACGTTTATTTCAGAATATTAATCTTTAATTCGTGACAGAGTAAGATATATATTTAATAATTTTAATTCGTGATTTTATTGTTATACATGATGATAACTAAGCTATTATCCATCTATTCAATACAAATTTTATTTTGTTTTATAGAAAAAACTAAATCGAAGTTGATCTTTTCCTAATTATCTCTGGCTAATTAGTCCTATTTTATTAAATAATAACATCTACCTATTTTCATTTCTTTAAAAAAAGTCTATCTTTGCAAACATTTTAGAGAATTTTATTAAAAATCGAACTTTTAAAAAGATAAGCGATGGACGCAATACGTTTTGTTCAAGAAGAAATGCTAAAGGAAAATACCTTCCCTGACTTCAGACCAGGCGACAATGTATCTGTAAGTGTAGAAATTGTGGAAGGAGAAAAAAAGCGTACACAGCTTTTTAGAGGAGATGTAATTCAGATCAAGGGTGCCGGTAGAAATAAAACTTTTACTGTAAGAAAGATTTCTAATGGTGTAGGTGTAGAAAGAATCTTTCCAATTTCTTCTCCTAGTATCTCTGATATTAAAGTATTGAAGAAAGGTAAGGTTAGAAGAGCTAAATTATACTACTTAAGAGATTTAGTAGGTAAGAAGGCTAGAATTAAAGAAAAAGCGTACACAAAGAAAAGTTAATTCACATCAATTATTATATATTACAAAGGGGCTAACATGCATAATGTTTAGCCCCTTTGACTTTTAGGCGAGAAGTCAGATCGCTACGCTGTCAGAAGCCAGAACGTTCTAGTTAGCTTACACTAACAGAACTGTCAGAGGTCAGACGTATGATGTTGACGCATTAATTGAACAGGTCCCACCTAAGAGCTTGTTTTCTTTCTTCAGTAACATTTGGATTTTACCGTAATTTTCTCTTCAAAGATTTTTCTTGTTGGAGGAATATATTTACTTAAAAAAACGAACTGTGTCAAAGTCATAAGTCTGACCTCTGACAGCGCAGCGATCTGACCTCTGACAGCAGAACGGTCTAATTCACTTCATAAGCAATACTTTTCCTCCCACTAGACTATTTCCATTCTTTACCTTATAAAAATAAACGCCATTATTAAATGGTCTTAAATTGATACGTTGCTCTATCGGTTCGCTAATAGTAGCATCCCATGTTGTGGTATAGACCAATTTCCCTATTGGATCATATAACTCAAAAACAAGGGTCTCCTCTACAGGATACTGTGTAAAAACGGTTAAGCCAGCACTAGTTGGATTAGGATAGACATTGACTATTTCGGGATCTGCTGGAAAATAAAGATTGGTTTGGTCCGAGTATTCAAAAGCGCCATCAGAGCGAACGCCCATAATACGGTAATAATTTTTTCCTAATATTGGATCTGTATCTATAAAGGAATAGTCTTTATTTTCATTAGCAGGTACACTGCCAATTGTCTCAAATCGAAAATCTTTGGTTCGCTGAATTTCGTATCGAATTACATCTTGCTCAGAGATCGCCTCCCAGTCTAATTCAATCACTTCATCTGTACCGTTTGCTTTTAAATTTTTTAATTCGAAAAAATCTGCTTCACAGTAAGGGAAAATCTCTACTTCATCTGTTGCGGATAATCCATGTTCATCTGTAACCGTCAATTTAAAACGATGCCAAAAAATTTCAGAGGTGCTACAATCTGTAGATTCTAGTATAACAGATGTTGTAGGGTCTGATAATTGGGGTTCTTCATGAAAATGGGTATTATGATGAAAGAAGGTTTGCCATTTATAGCTTAACTGTTCTTCTGTATGTTCTTGATCGTTTACTTCTGCCGCTAGTTTCAAATAGGTAATATCACTTGAGGGATACCAAGCATTAGGCTGAAGGCTGGTAATACGGACATTAGGAGGGGTGTTATTAGCAGAGATAATTCTTTTCTCTGTCGCCTCTAGTCCTGCGCTATTGGTTACGGTCAAGGAGACTTCAAATAAACTAGGTGCTCCGTCAGGGGCTTCAAAAATATGCTTGGGGTTTGGATCTGTACTAAAAGTACCATCGCCAAAATCCCATTCATAAGCTATGTCCAAATTTGTTGGATCATAGGACGCCTGCCCATTAAATTGAACCGTTAACGGACTAATACCAAATTGTTGATCTATCTGAAAAGCAGCTATCGGAGGCGGAGTTCCACCAAAACAAATCTTGTTAACCGAATGCGTATTAAAATGTATATAATACAAACAACCATCCTTTGTATTCAATTCTAGATCAACTATACCAGTATCTCTATCCATAAAATTATTAACCCCCACTAATTGATCTTCCTCATCAAAATGAAAGGTTTTAATCCATCCACTAAAATCAGAGACAAATAAACTATGGTGTAATTCTTCTGGAAAATCCCCCTCCTTATAAAAAAAGCCAGGCATGCTGGAAAAACCATCAAATTCAGGCGCCTCTATTCCTATATCCGACATCTTCCCCGGTACGGCACGACCGAGCGAATCAAAAGCAGGAATCTCTGCTCTTGTCGGCTTATTCCATAAGGTATTACTCCAAGCTATCACGGGTCGAGAATGTACAAAAGTTGGAATCTCTGAAGGTATTAAACTTTTATCGCATGGGTTTATAAAAGTATATTCTTGATCTTGTCGTTCTTCTTTTAATAATTCTTGAAAGGAAAAAAAGTCGTTCTCGCAAGGAGTGCTAGAATTATTAGGGGCATCAAAATTAGATGTTCGATGCGGCCAAAATTCCCAACCTCCACCGAAGCCTTCAAATAAAGGCCAACCAAAATTTTGTCCTCCTTTTTTAACAACACTCACCTCTTCCCATCTTCCTGATCCTACATCACCCACATATAAATCCCCTGGCTGTCCTGCCATTGGACTATGACTGCCTGTCTCAGGAGCTAATATAAATCGAAATGGATTTCTAAATCCTAATGACCAAACTCTAGATTTTGGCGCAGTAGGATTGTCGGCATCATAAAATGGATTAGAGGGAATACCTGCTCCTGTATTCCGATCTACTCGTATTATTTTTCCAGCTAAATTATCGACCAATTGCGCTCTAAAAGAACCAACATTATCTTTCTCTCTTAAAATTCCATCTGCTAATGCTTGCTCAAAATAGGTATGTTCTGAACTTCCTAAATCCGCAGCTTGGAAACTACCTGCATCTCCACAAGACGCGAGCAAGGTACCATCTTCCCCAAATACCAAAGTTCCCATACCATGAGAACTCATCAGTATAGGGAAACTTAAATCCGTTATATCTTTCCCTACTAGTACTTTTCTGCTTGCGGAAAGTGTTGTTGTATAATCAGTAGCTTTGTCTGCTTGAAATCTTGTAATCCGTCCTATAGTGGCTTGCTTTTCAATAGTAAACGATGGATCATATTCGGGTGTACCAAAATGCAATAAATGATGTCGGTCTACAGAATATAGCAGATAGTAATATCCATTATTCTCAAAATTAGGGTCCAAGGCGATACTTACTAAACCATGATCACTATCCCCCACTACTTCTTCAGAAATATCAATTAATGGCGTAGGGAATAATACTCCCGTAGTATCTAGTAGATGTACGATCCCCCTTTTTAAGGTAATATACCCCCTCCCAGTAACATCAAAACGAATACTAGTAGGATGCAAAAGTTCTCCACTACCTACTACTTTTTGATTATTAAAATCTTCTTTTAAAAAATGTACTTGACTATAACTAGTCTGGTAGGAAATGAAAATACCAATTAGTAGAACGATTACTTTTTGCAAATTTTATAAAGTTGTATTTAAGGAATTACGAAAATAGTAGCTAAATTACTAACTTTCTGGTAAAGCTTCTTGATTGAAATATTAAAAATATATAAAAGAAAAAGTACCTTTGAGCAATAGGTAGTTAACCAATAATTTAAAACCAATAAAGGACTTTCTCATAAAATAGAATTTGTGTAAAATTTCGTTGTGATGTAAACTTAATCTGGCGGTCATGGTTCTTTCAGATAGATATTCTTTACGAAAATATAAAAGCAAAAATAAACTTCCTCATGAAACGAGTACCCGCAATCTTTTTTGCCGTTTTAATAATCCTTTTATTAATTATTGTCGCAATTTGGACAAGCACACCACCTATTCAAGCTACAGGAATGACAGATACAACCTATAGCACCTTACAAAAAAGTGGAGGAACAGTAGCTATTACTCCTTATCTAAAATGGTTAGCCTATTTCTTCGGTATAGCTATTCTGAGTCTGTTTTGTTTAGGCGTTTTTATGGGAGCTGCTAAAAAAGATAAAAGCATTCAAAAGAAAATATATCGAGTATTAGGAATCGGCACCTTTTTATATCTTTTGGTATATAGCATGATGGTCTTCTCCTGGTGGGATTATGTAGCTACTAATAGTATGGATTATTTCATGGGGCTTCCCCAACCTACTGCATGGCTTATTTTTGGCTTATTGTTTATTCCTATATTTATGTCCTTCTTTTACATCACCCAATTTAATGCTTGGATTATTACAGATAGGGAATTAGCGGAATTTCAACAAATTAAAGAAAGGAGAAAAAACAAATAAAAATGACAGAAGAGATGCATTTAACGAATCCAGAATTAACTCGTTATGCTCGTCATATTGCGATCCCTGAATTTGGAATTCAAGGGCAAAAAAAATTAAAAGCTGCTAAGGTTTTAGTGGTAGGTGCAGGGGGCTTAGGGAGTCCTGTATTACTATATCTAGCCGCAGCAGGGGTTGGGACAATTGGCATAGTAGATTTTGATTCGGTGGATGATAGTAATTTGCAACGGCAAGTTTTATATACGATTAATGATGTAGGTTTATCAAAAGCAGAAACAGCAAAAAAGAAGTTAACCGCACTCAATCCTTACATTACCATAAATGTGTATAAAGAAGCCTATACAAAAGATAATGCTTTGCGTATTATTGAAAATTATGATATTGTGGCAGATGGAACGGATAACTTTCCTACTAGATACCTAACAAACGATGCCTGTGTACTCGCCAATAAAGTGAACGTGTATGCCTCTATTTTTAGATTTGAAGGACAGGTTTCTGTATTCAATTATTTGGATAAAAATGGGGAAAGAGGACCTAACTATAGAGACTTATTTCCTAGTCCGCCTCCACCTGGAATGGTGCCCAATTGCGCTGAAGGTGGGGTATTAGGCGTATTACCAGGTATCATTGGATCTATGCAAGCTAATGAAGTAATAAAAATAATTACTGGTGTTGGAGAACCTTTATCAGGTAGGTTGTTTTTATTCGAAGCAGCTTCCTTTACTACCCGTATTTTAAAAGTGAAAAAACGACCAGATACTTTAATAACCCAACTCATCAATTATGATCAATTCTGCGGGATTGTTCCTAATACAAATACTTTAACTATGGTTCAAGAAATTACTGTTGCTCAATTAAAACAATGGCAGGACGAAGAAAAAGATTTTCAATTAGTCGATGTTAGAAAACAATTTGAATGGGATATTGCCAACTTAGATGCAGATCTTATTATTCTAGATACCTTACCTAATAATGTAGAAAAAATTTCTAAAGATAAACCGGTCGTTATCCATTGTAGAAGTGGTGCAAGAAGTGCTAATGCGATTAGATTTTTACAAGAAAATCATGGCTATACTAATTTATACAATTTAAAAGGAGGTATACTTGCTTGGGCGGCTGAAATAGATTCTTCTATGGCTACTTATTAATGGAAAATAGTTTAGACATATTAAAAAAATTAGCAAGGAATTATTATTGGCAACGGATTGTTACCACTTTTTAGCGGACAATCTAAAGTAACAATAGGGTCAAAAAAAAATAGGGTGTCTCCGATCAATTTCGGAGACGCTCCCATCAAGTAAATCCCATCGTATTAATAA
>CAYOBX010000297.1:0-7433 GCA_964402245.1 uncultured Saprospiraceae bacterium
GAAATTACCCAAATCCATTTTCTCATAGTACGACATTGCCTTTTACGCTTTCTCAGGCAAGTGAGGTGAGTATTACCGTTGCAACTACTACGGGGCAGAGAATTTTCAAGCTACAAGAAAACTTTGGGGCTGGTCAGCAAGAAGTTACTTTTAACAGTGGCATTTTTAAAGAAGCTGGTATCTATATTTATCAAATTCAAAGTGGAGAGACGGTGGTGTCAGGCAAGATGATTCGGTTGTAATAATTACGATAAGCATATTGAACGCTGAGGTGCAGAGATGCTGAGTAATACTTGCTATCAACTCAGAGTTTATTAAAAATATTTAGAACAAAAAGGCTTGATGGTAAACTGTCAAGTCTCTTTGTTTTGAAAATAAACTGCCTTAAAAACTTCTAGTATTTAATTAAGATTAGATAAGTGTATCATAGTGGACGTATATAGCTACGTCGCGAGGGGTAAAAGCGTAGGTTTAGAAAAAAATAGGCAAGTAGTTAAATTACTTGCCCTTTTCATTTGGTTTTTAAAAGAGGATACTAGGTGTGCTATAGTATTTATTTTTCTCTTTATAACAAAGTTCAGAAAAATAGTTTAGGTCGGAAACTCCCAATGTTGGGAGGTTTTATAAAATAAAAAGGGTGGGTTTTTATAGCGCAATGCAAAACTCTAATATTAAACAAACCTATAATTCATCATTGAGTTCTATTTCAATAGTAATTTTTTTACCTAAAATTTCTTTAACTAAAATTTCTTTAATGTCTATATCTGTCATATTTGCTTTCAGTTGATTCACAAGGTTTTCTATTTTTTCTGAATCATTAGTTTTATCATTAGAGGTTTCTTTTTCTGGTATTTCTATATTCGTACCTATACTAGTACCTATAGAATAGGTCATTCCACCTATTGGAAACCCATTAAGAAAAGCATGAATCGAAAAATCTTGTAATGTATTAAGTTCCTCTTGGGAAAAATTCTCCCCTGCTTCTAAAGTAAAAATGACCTCTTTTTCTTCGTTTGCATCTAGGGAAAAATGATCTCCATCTAGATTTGAGAATTTAACCTTCCAGCCTTTCTCCACAAAAATTTTAGGTAACTGAGCTTCCAATGTACCTCTACCTTGATAAGAATAAGGGTTTTTAAATTGAAATTTTCTTTCTTCAGATGAAGAAACTAAGGCTCCTTGTTCACTTCCTTCAGAAACTGGAACTACGCTTCTTTGTACGATATTATTATCAAAAGGAACTAATCTCAAATTCGGGATAGATTGGGAACCTGAAATGTTATTGGTATTGCTAAGATCCCCATCTGCCTCTACAACCGCTAATAAACATTCCTCTCCTTCTATAGTTGGAGTCCAAACAAAGGGACCAACAATTGCACTTCCACCAGACGAAATGCTTGTTTCTGTATGTTTAGGTGGGGTAATAGTTTGCCAACTATCTGGCCATACTAGGTCAACAGTTGAAATAGTATGAAAGGCCTTAACTATTACATTATTTGCAATTTGAGTACCTCTGTTTTTTACCCGCACATACATATAGTTCGGCACGCCTATAACAGGTTGTTCATGGACTACATCTCCATCTGACTGCAATCTATTCCACAAGTCAGCAGCATTCCCAAAATTTGGTTGAAATTCATATTCGCCATTTCTACCGTCATCGACATATACATCTACTTCGGGGGGCGTTCCTTGAAAAGCACCTTGTTTCTCAAATGCCCAACGTATTACTTTATGAAAAGCCCCACCTGGATTATTTTCAAAATTAACCGTACTTATGTCCGCATTTTGTAAGGCAAAAGCAAAGTCTTCTGGCTCTTCAGGATTAGTAGATGGAGTAAGGGATCCAACTGCACTAAAAATCAAAAAGGACATATATCGAGCTGCAAATTCTTGAACAACCAATTTATCGCTATCTCCGCCACAAGATCGATAAGCCCGGAATAAGGTAGTAGATAAAATTTGCTCACTTCTATAACCACCTGTATCCAAAGGTCCTCCCCATCCCCATTCTTTTTCTACAGTTCGATCATGTCTTCTACTAACAGTAGGCACAAATGGATAAGTCTCGAATCTATCTGGTGCCTTACTTCCTGGATCACATAGAATCGCAGCTAGACTATCCCCACAACTATGAGCAAAGCCCAAGGCATGAGTATGAACATGATCCCATAATATAGTATGGCCAAATTCATGAAGAACTATCCGCCAATCTACCACTAAACCGACTTTTGAATTTTTCTGTAAAAGTCCAAACCTAAATCCGCGAGATCCGTTGCCAAGAGTATTGCCAAGAGATTGAGCATTTACAAGTCCTCTATATCCTCTATGATCTACGTCTACTGGAAAAGTAGTTCCATCAAAATAGACACTCAAATCAAAGCCCATATCTTGCATGGTCCTAAATAATTTGTCGCAATGATAATAGGCACATACCGCACTAAAGGCATCGGATTTTACATCATACTTGAAATTGGCGCTTTTTTCTTCTGGTGTACTAGGATCGGGACTTGTTATGTTAGTAACATAAACAAATTCTCCTTTTAGTTTGTCTCCTGGAGGATCAAGTCCTTTTAAAGTAACTAGTTCTTGATAGGAGTTTAGATTTGTGGCAGTAGAAAATCCATTAATATTGACTGACCCAGATTTAGTGATTGGATCTATCTTGTATACATATCCACTAGCATCAGCGTTAGCTACTAAATTTCTTAAATATAAAACTGACTTAGTTTGTGGTTCAATATATATTCGCCAATTATCTTCTCCTTTGCCTTTGAGCTTGGGCAAGGAAAAGTGGACCTCATGTATGATGTAATATGCACCATCCTTAATGCTCTTGTGAACAGATTCCACTAAAAATTCCTCTACTAAATCCTCACTTTCTTCAATATGGTCCGAATGACTTTCAAGCCTTTGTTCCTGATTATATCGATAAATTATTTGACATTGTTTATTGATTTTTAATGGTCCATATGATATTGTTTTTGAATCATTCGGATTTTTAATAAGTTCTGAAAGAACCTTTTCTGTTATTGGATCAAAATTATTGCCTATTCCATTAGCCTCTTTTTTTTGTACATTTTCGATGTGGACATCGTATTTAAGCGTACTCATAGCTCCACTAATTCTCAATGGATCATGTTGAACTAATACGGTCAAACCCGAACACCAAAGAGGTATTCCAAATAATGTCTGTACATACTCCAATGTGGTATTAGCCATTATGCGTTTTTCGTTTACTAAACGCAACTCATTCCCTAAGTCAATATTGAATGTTTCTAAGGGAGAAACATCTACATTTTCTAATGAAACTGGCTCAATTTCTAAATAAGGAATTATTTCTTTAAGATAGGTGGAAGCTAATACTTGAGGAGAACTAATTTTTCGACTCTTTGGAAGTAAAAAAGGTTCCTGAATGTGATGGATATTTCGCACTCTACCTTCTTTATCTTTTCTCAATTTCACGTTTGGAGTATTTTCAAATAGCATAATCTATTATTTCAGAGGGTAAAGAATCATGTGAGTATCTATTTATCCTACTACTGGATATGAGAAAAGAACAGAGAAGCGAGAACAGAGATATAGAGATTGATTTCGTTTCCAAAATGACCACATTTTATTGTTTGTAAACAAAATCAATATCTATTCTAAGTCAATATCTAATAGTACACTTTTATATGGTATCTCTTTGAATAAATCTAGCGTAATAGGCATAAGAAAAGCCAATTGCAATTAAGATATAACCAAGAATTTCAAATAAATTTTTGACTATTCGCGCTTGATTAAACAAAGTGAAATTGTTTTGAAAGATAAAATTGCCAGAGAAGTATAAAAATAAAGTGATAAAATTTGGGATAAACAAACCAAGACTTATCCAAAAATAAGGACTTTTTTTAAGGGGTATTCTGATAGAATCTCTCTGGGAAAACCAAAGATAAAACAAAGGGAGTAGTACAACATAAATCCCATTTATGGAAGGGGTAATCACCCCAAATTCTCGAAATCCTTCAAAGAAAAAATAGTTGCCCGTTACTATTATCGATAGCAATCCCCCTGTAAATAAGATGAGTTTTTTTATTTTTTTTTGGTAAAAAATAGAACAATAAAAAATACTGAGTAAGATTAAATTTTTTAGGACATAAAAAATTTGAAGAAATACGGTATTATCTACCTTCCAATAATTCAAGTAGGGCGTGAAAAAGCTTTTATACGCTCCTGTCGCCCATATAAAAAGTGTTTCTAACCAATTAAACGAAAAAGTTAATATACAATATAGCAATAAGATGAAAAGAGGCCAATTCCAATATTTTTTATATCTAATTCCAATGATTATTGGAATTAAGACTGAAAAATTAGCCATTCTTCTTGAAAAAATAAACAGGTCCTGCCATTCCTTTTCGAACATCAAAAATTTATTAAGTACAGTTAAGATTATTCGATTTTTTTTTCAGAGCAGAACTGCCAGTTTTCGAAAAACTGGCAGTTCTAAACTTTTTCGAATAAAGTCTAGTGTTCTAATTTTTTTTTAAAAATGGATACGCTACTTGCGGAAACTTGTGGAGAGGATATGAGAGCAAGCATAGTTTCTAAAAGTTAATATATTTAACTATTTAGGAGGGATTCTACTTCCACAAGAATGACTCATGAAATTACCTCCATCTCCTCCTTGATGTATTTTTGTCTCTCCTAAAATAAAAAACACCACAAATTGTATCTCTTGATTTCCATTATTAGTAATTGTTTGTTTTCCCAAACGCGCAACTATCATTCTTTCTTCCTCAGGGGGTCTTTTATCATCTAACATCTCATCATATGCTAATTCCAAATGGTCCACCAAACTTTTACCAAAAACAAAATAATGAATATTGCTATCTTCCGCATTGACCTCATTATTTCTTTTCTCTAAGGATTGCCCCAGATCAGCGTCTAATGATAGCCATTCTCCATCAACCTCTGTAGATTTTGAAAAATCAGTGATTCTTAATGTGAGTTGTTGAATATTTGATTTTGAAAATAAAGCTTTAGCTCTCCAAAGAGGTAAAACAAATCGTTTCTCTGTAACAGAATCCCAATACGCCCCCACCTCTTTATCCATCTCTGTTAAATTGAATCTCCCTTTAGTATTAGGATCCCCATCGGGGAAAAAACTTAAAAAACCATCTTGTGTTGTGATTACTTTTACCATGTTTCCTTTAATTTTTTAAATCTTCAATGAATATAATTTTCAGTTTTTCTATTAGACTTGTTACCCTGTAATAAACACTCCTCTAAAAATGTCTTTTCCCGCTATTTTGCATTAAAAAATGAGTCCGTAGCTAGGCTATGCACTAATTTTTTAAGACAAACTATCGAAAAAATCCAAATTTCATAGATGCGTTTCTTAAAGAGTAACAAGTCTATTCAGATCAACCGATTTTGAATACCTTTAATAACCGCCTCTGTCATACAATTAACATGCAATTTTTTATAAATATTTTTAACATGATGATGGACCGCAGCATAAGACTTTCCCAAACGATCAGCGATCATTTTATAACTAGGCCCATCTTCTGCCATACATTGTAAAATTTGTAATTCTGATTTAGTAAGAGTCACATATTCCACTTGTTCAGTAACCAATTTACTTTGAAATAAAGTAATTACTTTAGACGCAATAGAAGGAGAAAAATAGCCGCCTCCATTATGGACATCCACAATCGCTTGTCCATAAGCAGACAATCCAGCAGATTTAATTACATAACCAGAAGCACCTGCACATAACGAAACAAAGATTGTATGGCTATCCTCAAAAATTGTTTGCATTAATATTTTTACTTGGGACTTTTTAGATTTAATTTGTTGTAAGGCTTCTATGCCTGATATGCCTGGCATTTCGATATCCATCAGTACTACGTCGGGGCTATGCTGTTCAACTCTTTTCAGGGCATCTTTTGCATGTGGATATACAGCTGTTAGAAAAAATTGATCGGAGTCTTCGAAGTATAATTTTAAGGATTCTTGGTATTTTTTATTATCCTCAAAAAGGAGAATACGTATTTTTCCTTTCATGCTTTTGTTTTCTTTGTAAAATTAGGGCTTACTAGTTTTTTGACGAACTCCCAATGTTGGTAGGATTGGGTGTATGGAAATTAAGATATACTATAAATACGGATATCAATAGTAGTCCCAGCTCCTTCTGCAGATTGAATCGCTACCTTCATAAAGTTAGCTTCAGCGCGTTGTTGAAAGTTTCTTAATCCATTGCCATTAGAACCTAATGATTCTAAATCGAATCCAATCCCATTGTCTGTTACTTGGATAGCTAAAGTTTTTTGTTCATTGGAGATATGGACAGTAGCCTGGGATGCTTTAGAATGCTTCACTATATTATGAATGCTCTCTTTAAAGACCATAAATAAGTTATGGCGCTGTTGCATATCAAATTGTAATTGAGCTGATTCTTGATAATTATTTTGGAATTGTAATTGAATATTTTTTGATGCTAATATAGAAATACTCAAATTTTTCATTTTATCAATTAATTCTTCTACTGAATCATTCATAGGATTGATGGCCCATACCGTATCTTGTAATTTATTCAACGTTTCATCAGAATAACTCTCTATTCTTTCTATTAGAGTCAATTGCTTTTCTTTAATATTAGATCCAGCTCTAAGTTTTAAAATTTCCGTGAAATTTTTAATTGCACTTAAATTCACGCCAATATCATCATGCAAATCACTAGCAATTTGATTCCTCACCTCTTCTACTTTTATTTTACGCCTTGATCGATCTAAGGAATCGAAATAAATAAACATAAAAGGAAATAATAATAAACAGAAGGTTAGCAATGGAGAAAACCACCACTGTTCTTGAACAGGCTTCGCCATCAGTAGAGTAGCAGAATGAAAAACTTCTATGGATAAAGTATCTGAAAAGTTCTCGTTTTTTACATATAATTGGTGAAGTCCTTTGGGTAAGTTGGTATACCTGATTTTTTTATTTTCAGACATAATCCAGTCTTTATCGATACAGTCTAATTTGTATTGAATGGGGGAGATTTGACTAGAAGTATCAAAAAATATTTCTAATACCCTTACTTCTTCAAAAGGAAGAATCTTCAAAGGAGTATTGACGATTTCAAGTCCTTGGGTATAATGTAGAGAATCATTACAGATCACCCGATCCACCGTCCACACTGGAGGAGTAGCTTGTAATAAGGATAGATTACAAAACATCAGGATAGCTAGATGAAGCAACGGGAATGGTGTAAGCATTTCCCCAATAGAAAGGGTATGATTTTTTGTTTTGGTCAAAGAATACATGTTATCAATTTAGTTCTGTAAGTGGGTTGTTTACAAACTCTATAAGATAGTATGTAATTTGGTTTTTACTTTAATTAGGCAGGTGATTACAAAAAGGATACAATGAAGGTAAGTATTGATTGTCGAATT
>CAYOBX010000298.1:0-7431 GCA_964402245.1 uncultured Saprospiraceae bacterium
ATTCATTTAATATATTATTTTAGAAGTAGCGATTTTGTTGGCCTTTTTTTCAAAAAAGTCTAACAAAATCGCTACCTCTAAAAAAACTATTGTACCTCTGAAATCAAATTAGGATAATCCGTAATAATACCATCCACACCCATTGCTTTCAACTTCTTCATCGTTTCCACATCATTAATAGTCCAAGGAATCAATTGCATATTCTTTGCTTTCGTTTGAATAACCAAAGAATCAGTAACTAATTGATAATAAGGACTATAGATAGTAGGCGTAAAACTTAAAAGATTCATATTATCGTCAAAAGAATTAATATTTTCTATCAGATAAGCAGTAACAATCTTCTTATCAATAGCATGAGTGGCTTCCAAACTTCTTACATCAAAAGATTGAATGCAGGTTTGATCGTGTATGCCTAGTCTATTAACTTCTTTTATTAGAATAGCCGCAAATAATTCTGGAATGGGAGCTAAAACGGTATCCCATTCAACTCGACTTTTGATTTCAATATTATATAAAGGTTGAGGATGGTTATTTTTTTTGCAATAATCATTTACAGCAGTGACTACTTGCTCCAAAGTAGGTTTGTGGATGTTCATTTTTGTTTGTTGCGGAAACCGTTCATTTCCTCGGATGCCTACATCATATTTTTGCAAGTCCGCCACATCCATATGCCAAATAGCAAATTCTTTTTCTTCTTCATGTACAATAGGGGAGCCATCTGGCTTCGAAGATATTTCTGCAGAGAACCAAGGCTCATGAGAAATAATTACCTGTCCATCTTTTGAAATGGCAGCATCCATTTCTAAGGTCTTTACATTATAGTCTAATGCTTTTAAAAAGGCAGGCACTGTATTTTCTGGCAATAAGCCTCTACAGCCTCTATGACCTTGCCAATCGAATGAATTATCCATAGTAGTGGTTGAGTCTTCCGAACAGGAAGGTAAACAAAATACGATTGATAAAAGCAGACCGAAAAGAACCCCTTTACCAATTAAATAAGAATCGGAGAGTTTGTTTTTGTAGCTCATGCTACAAAGGAAGGAAAAATAAGTAACTAAGTGAAGAATTAAAATTAAAATGTAAATTAAAATTAAAAATGACCTCGATTTTAAAACCCTTCTATTCAATTACGACTAGCGGTTTTGTCAATACTTCTTGATTTGTTTGTAGGACTATATAATACATTCCTTTTGTTAATTTTTGAGCAGGAAAAGCTTTACTATATAGTCCTTTATTATAGGTAAGTTTATTAGCAATAGTTAATACTTTCCTTCCATCTGTAGCATATAAAACTAATGAGGCTTGTGTGTTTTCAGGTAGTTGAAAATGAATAGTCGTCCAGTTTTTAGTTGGATTAGGCATTACCTGTAATTGCATAATCGACTTATCAGTTGGTGGAGTTTCTTGGACTTGAGTAGAGGAAGTCTTTGTTTCTTGAGTAAGTAACAAGTCATTGGAGTCTATACTAGCAATCAATGTATTATAAGGTAGTATTTCCTCTTGAACAGGTGCTTGACAGTCGATAATGGCTACTAATAGTTCACTATTTAATTTGGAATTAAAACCAGGTAATAAAGAGACAGATTCACCAGCTATTAGATTTACTCGTTCATATTCATTGATAATAGCTTTAGATTCTATCTTCATCCGAGCATCGTAATTGCCTTCAGTAATAAAAATATTACTTTGTATTAAAATCTCTGGACCACAGTTATTCATAGGCATAGGCTGTCCTACACAATTGCAAGAAGCATCATATTGGTCATAATAAGTGGCATCATTGCCATCGTCGCAATCCATTCCAAAATTAAGACAATCAGAGGCTCCAAATGTGATTTTACTAATACCACTGCAATTGCCATTGTCCCAATTATCTAGAGCAGTTATCAATACATATCTCGCAGTAACACCACTAAAACTTGGTCCTTCAAATCCTGCATAATCGCTATTGCCAGCCGCTTGAGCCCAAGTATAGTTGCCTAAGCTAGTCCAACTGGTGCCATTTAGGGAATACTCAATACTTACATTTTTAAACCCCTTTCCCGTCTGTGTTGCCACATTATAGTTCCAAATGTGGGTTTCATTTAAAATATAAACCTGTCCCAAATCATATTGTATCCAATGCCCTATACCATTATTTGGGTTGGGATTAGCAGAAGTTTCACAAGATAACCAAGAATCCTTGGGGTTCGTGGAATGTTGATCTGTTACTGCACAGCTTTCCGTTGGCGGATAGTCTTTGAAATCTCTACAATCGGGTAGTCCGCATGGTGTTCCTGCACAATTGCATTGATCGTCATAAACATCATTGATGGTTAGGTCACTACCATCATCACAAGCCAAACCTTCTGGCATACAAGCCATCTCACATTTGTATTCATATAAATAAACCCCGTTCACATATCGCCACTGATTATCTTCAATAAATGGTGTTTTCCAGAATATCCCATACCGACCGCTATTATTGATATTGATATGACGCATTTCCAAAAAATAAAATTGATTTTGATCTAAAGAAATTGTAACAGATGTTTGCGTACTTTCATCTTCATGATCAAAGCGAGGGGTCCAATTTGAATTCGCAATCAACACCGCATTATCTGGATTTTCATCTTTACTTAGCCAAAGTTGCATTCGATCATCTCCTGTTACATTAAATTGATAATCACCACTTACAGGTACTTTTAAATAGGTGCTAATTCTTGTGCCAGACATAGGTCTTGTATTGGGGGTATTGGCACCTAGAAAAGTAATGGATTCTGCGGTATCAGGCCGTAAAGGAAAATTGGTATCATTTTCTAAACCTGTAAAATTGGTCCCTGTTATATTTGTATAGGTATAGGCTAATAATTGCCCTCTTTCTCCAATACAAGAAGAAGCATCTATAGGTTTACCAATACAATTACAGTTTCCATCTTCTTGATCGTTGTCTGTTTGGCTATTGCCATCATCGCATTGTGTGCCTGCTTTTGGACAATTAGTAGCGCAGGTGTAATCATATACTCGTTCGCTTGGAATCACAGAATAAACAGTTGAGGCAGAAGGAATTCTCCATTGTACCTGTACTATATCTCCCCCATTTCCTTCTCGATGCCTTACTTCAAAGTAATAATGGGTATTGGTAACCAAAGGTATAGCGACAGAAGTTTGTTCTGGATATTTATCATATTCTTCTCTATTGGTCCATTCGGGCACACTAGCTATTTCGACTATATTATCTGGAGTTTGATCTGTACTTAGATAGAAAGTAGCATCATCATCTGAGGTTAAATTAAACACATAATTCCCATCTTCAGGGACCGTGATAAATCCTTGTATTAACGAACGATAATTATTACTAAATCCTCTATCTGGTGTGGAGAATTGATTCATTTCAACGACTACATCAGGAGAGCTAGGATAATTAGGTAGGTGCGTAAGATAATTTAAATCACTACCTAAAGTGTTCCAATGTTTCCATTTTAATAAACCCTGTTCTCCCACACACTCGTTTTGAGCGGTTAGAGAAAAAGCGAACATAAGAAGTATACCACTAAAAAAATATAGACGGATATTTAACATTGAACTGCAATTATTGATAAGTAATAAGCTGTATTGAACTCAGAGGTGCAGAGAATTACAGGTCAAAATTTAGCTCTGCACCTCCGCATCTCTGCGTTCAATAATTTTTTATAAAAACCCTAAAGGATTATTTCCAGAAGTCCCATCGTATTGATTGACATTATAAAAATTGCCAATATTTGGAAAGACCATTGATAAGTCATTTGGAGAAACCCCAAACCATAAAGCCAACTCTGCGAATACTTGGTCAGCAGAGGTAGTAGGTATTAAATTGCCTCTTTGATTCATGACCAAATCATTCCCATCCAAGAATAAATCAGGGTAATTGCCATAGACTGTTTTTCCCTTGACAGCTCCTCCTGCTACCATCATATTCCCACCCCATGCATGGTCAGAGCCATTCCCATTAGAGGTAAGCGTTCTTGCAAAATCTGAGATGGTAAATAAGGTAACTTGGTCTTTCATGCCCAATTCTTCTAGGGCTTGGTAAAATTCAAAAATGGCATTATTGACCACGCCTAATAAATACTCTTGTGCGTCGATTACTTCATCATGATGATCCCACCCTCCGATGGTAGTGAAGAAGGTTTGTCGCTTCATATTCAAACTTTCTCCTGCTGCGATCGTCTTAGCCATCATCCGTAGATTTTGAGATAAATAATGCTCAGAAAAATTGACTGTTTGAAAATTATTAACACTAGCCAAAGCCTGAGCAAAACGCTCTTGGGTATCCAAAGTAGCCGTCGTCATATTGGCAAAGGTTTCTTTAAATACATTACCATGTACATCTTCCATCATACTTTTAATGGCCTTATCTCTAAGGCTATTCATTAAGCCCGTTGTACTATTGCTAGGAGAGATACGTTCGATGCCAACATTACCTGTATCTGAATTACTGATAGAATATTCTAAAACACTATTTCCTGATTGAAATACATTGCGCCCAGAAAGAGAAATATTCATAGATATTTCCTGATTAGGATAAACGTCTTTTAATAAATCTGCCATTCTTCCGCCCCAACCAATAGCTTGCCGACTTTGTGGGATGGAAGTTTGCCATTGCTCTATCTGATCGGCATGAGAGAATAAACCTAAAGGTAAATTCCTCAAACCTGATTGGTAATTTGCATAGGTAGATATAGGCTCTACCAAGGTGCCAGCATTAGCAATAAAAGCCAAATCTCCAGCTTCATACATTTGCTGAATACCGGGCATACTTGGATGGATGCCAAGATTTTTCCCGCTATGCGTCCCACTCAAGGCAAGAATACTATCTCTGTCTAATGCTAAATTAGATCGAGTAACTGCATAGTCTGCATGTTCCTCTACTCCTTTGGGAAGTAGCATATTATAGGAATCATTTCCACCAGCTAAAAGGATGCAAACGATTGCTTTATAATCAGCAGGTGGTTTGGAACCGCCGACAGCTAGATTATTAGTAGCAAATAAATTATTTAAAGTAGAAAAGAAAGTATTGTATCCCAAAGCTGCACAGCTTGCTTGTTCAATAAACTTTCTACGATTTAGATTCTTAGGCATATATGCTTTTTTGTATTGAACGCAGAGGTGCAGAGCTGCTGAGAATAACTATTACTCTGTTATATCTGCGTTTAATAATGTTGTCGTGTTTTTTGTAGAAAACCTTATCGAATGATTAAATAATCAGGAGAAATCATGGTTAAATAAATAGCTAGCCTGCCGATTCGATCAGATTCATTTTCTGGGAAATTATCTAGTGCTTCTCGAATAATTGTTTTTGTTCGCTCCGTCATTTGTCCATGCGTTAGTAGTAAATCTAGGCGATCAATTAATTCATCAAACTTTCCTTCTTCGCCTAATCGAATTTCTTCTGACATATCTAGATTTACTCGCTTAGAAGTGCTATTATGTTCCCCTCCAAAAAGAGAAGCATATTGCATGACATTATTATTCTCCATCACCCAATTATTTAATTCATTCGCATATCCCATAATCGATACAGAATTTGTAATTTGAAACTCAGGGGCGACTAATCCATTTTCTTCGATGCCGCCAATTGGTTGATAAGTAGTTTGGAAAAAATTGAATACACTAGGAGAGGCAAGTGGTCGTTGGTAAGTACCTTGATAGAATCTATTCATAGAGTTTCTAAAAGTTCCTTCTTCGCTATAAGCATTGAAG
The DNA here is from genome assembly GCA_964402245.1 of uncultured Saprospiraceae bacterium. GTDB lineage: Bacteria > Bacteroidota > Bacteroidia > Chitinophagales > Saprospiraceae > JAFMDF01. The sequence continues at coordinate 5,722 of CAYOBX010000298.1, forward strand.
GCTTTGCTAATATGTGTATAACGCACCATTGGCTCACGGAGCATGCCACTAAATGCATCATCTTTAGGGCATTGCCTAGCTTCTTCATCTAATAAAATAGCTCTTATGACCGCTTTCATATCGCCTCTTACTCCTTGTCCATTATCATTGAAGGCAGCAGCCACTCTAGATATATATGCAGGAGATGGATTAGAAGTTATTAAGCGTTGGATCAATTGATGCCCGATAAATGGACCGACATTTGGATGGTTAAAAAGATTGTCTAAAGCATCTTGGACATCTGCTAACCCATCTACAGGATTTCTATCGGGAATCAACTGACCATTTAGTAATTGCTTTTCTCCTGGCTCATGCCAAAAATCTTCCATCATCATAGGGACAGTATAACTTTCTTCGCTTTGAGGTCTTTTCCCAAAAAGAAAAGCATCGCCCCAAGTCATTCCTGTAAATACCTTGGCAAAAGCCTGAATATCATCATCGCCATAGGTAGGAATAAGCGTCACATTATCTGCCATTGTTTTCCTAGAGCCATCTTGATTTAATTCATATAATCCAATAGTGAATAATTGCATCACCTCTCTTGCATAATTTTCATCTGGAAAGCGATTAAGAGAAGGATCTGATTTTGGATTATTCATATGGGTGAGGTACACTCCCATTGCTGGGTGGAAAGTAACATCCTCTAATAAATCTCTAAAATTCCCAAAGGAATTTTTGAGCAGCATATCATAATAATTGGCTAGCGATAAAGGAACTGTGTTTAATTGAGGTAATTCTGAAATGACAAATATTTCACTTAGTGCTAATGCTATTCTGTTTCTCAAAACATCGTCGGAGAGCATTGTATTATGCCACCACGAAAAATGCCAATAGTGCAATCTAGGTTCTACATCATTAGGATCACCACCTAATGCATAAGTAGAATCTAATGCCCATTCTGTAAAATATCTAGTTTGTTCTTCGATGGACATTTGTTGTTCCATAGCAAACTGTTCATCTATCCAATTGGAAAAACCTTTGTTTGCAGTAGCAGATATATTTTCCATATTAGCTCCCAAGGTAGCTTGACCTAGAAACCTTGAAGCGGCAGTCAAGTTGGGTAACAGACCTACCTCTTGGATCGTATTGGAAGCTTGGGTAGTTCCCGCTGAAGAACTACTTGTTACGGCGATATTTTCGGTATTACCTGCACCAAGTTGTATAGGACTAGGCTGGGCTTTTACAGCAAAAGAACAAGTAATTAAAAAATATAAAAGTGTGATGATGCGCATTGAATTACTTTTAGTATCGACAAAAGAATAAAATAGCTGTTAGTTTCTTTTCATGAATTGGAAAGAATCAAGTTAGCAGCTAATAGCTAAGTATTAGTTTTTTTGTCTATTTGTGGAGAGGAAAAAGTAGTTATTGTGTAGCTGTGTATTTGTGCAGAAGTACCTGACTTACTCTTAATAAGAGAGTAATGAACATGTCTTGTTGTACCTATAAAAGACATTAGGTGTTGCCTATAATTGGAATATCTCTCAGTGAACTGGGAAAATTATAACATGAAAGATTACATAAGAGGAGGTAAAAACAACTATGCTATAGCAAGAATCGTGACAATATTAGTTGAAACTTTTTAATAATTAACTGTTGGCTTAAGAATCGGCAATAAGTATGTTAGATATTAATTTTAGAGGTAGCAAATTTATTTTGTTTTTTTTATAAAAA
>CAYOBX010000299.1:0-7416 GCA_964402245.1 uncultured Saprospiraceae bacterium
AAAATTACCTTACTTTTGTAGTAAATACTATAAGCAATACAATCATGAATAAGCTAAAACTCCTAAATCCTAGCATATACACCATACCTCCAATAAATTGGCGGTACTACCTTCATTGGTGCTTAGATCACTGGTTTGAATTAGTACTTGGATTCTTGCTATTACATCTAATCGTACAAAAGGACATTAAAATAGCCTTCCAATTCAAATCAAAAGATACGGTTAATATTCCAGTTATGCAGCCTGTTAATCAAGCAATTTCAAGCGCAATAATAAGAAAAGAACCTACTCCCCTTTTCAGTAATAAAACTAGTCCGCCTTCCATAGCTCCTAAAAAGATATTTTCTAATAAAGGCAAAGTTCATAAGGCGCAAAGTTTCTATAACTTGACCTTTATCTTGAGTCCAGATTATGCAGAGAGAAAAGGCATACCCACTTATATAGTAAAAGAAAAACAAGCTATTTTAAATAAATATTTACAGCAATTTGGTCCAATAGCCAGAGTAGAGCAAGAAAAATACGACATTCCTATTAGTATTACTTTAGCACAAGGCTTACTAGAATCCAATGCTGGGGACAGCAGATTAGCCAAAGAATCAAACAATCATTTTGGTATTAAATGTCGTTCTAAGTGTAAAGGTTGTACTTGTAGGAATTACCACGATGATAATTTCTATGATATGTTTCGAGTATTTAATAGTGCTACAGATAGCTATCGAGAACACTCCATTTTACTGAGTAGTAATAGATATAAGCATCTGAAACAATTAGGGAATGATTATAAACAGTGGGCACATGGCTTGAAAAAGGCAGGCTATGCAACAGATAAAAAATACGCAGAGAAATTGATAAAAATTATTGAGGCGTTGAAGTTGTATCAGTACGATGATGTGTAGGTAATAGGTAATAAGGAACCGCTCGCCCTTATTACCTATTACTTACTCCTCCACCACCCCACGTATATTCCAATTAATACTTTCTCCAACTCTATCTTGAAAAGTTCGCCATTCACCATCTGATTCTTGAAATACCCAATCTCCACCAGCAGTTGCGGGGCCCGAATCACAACCAATAGACTGTTGTGTTCTAGACAAGCGCATTTGGATACTAATCCAAATTTCTTCACCCGTTAAGGTAAGAGGATTTGATAATACATGGGCATTCCAGCTATCCGTATTAAAAGTGCCTGTTAAAGAACCTTCATACAATAGACTTCCTGGTTGACTACCATTTCCTGCACCGTAAATTTTTACACTAGTACTTAAGGGAGTGTCTGCCATATAATAGTTCACTTCTGATAAAACTTGTCCTTCAAAAGGTGCTACTTCCGTAGCTGTAAATTGAGTAGCTACCTCATAAATATCTTCTGGCAAATTGGGAGAGGTGACATTATCTCCATCATTGCTTAAAGTAATTTGTGCATCTCTATCATCTCCACAGGAAGCGATCACTAAACAAATGGCGAGTAGTAAATAACTTATATTTTTCATTGGTAACTTTGTTTTAGATTTTTCGGAACAATGTATTCTACATAAAAATCTAGATCTATAAGTAATTAAACAAATTATACTTACCTATTTAACAAAAGTTTATATTTGAATACTATCAATAAAACAAATTCTATATTTTTTAAACTCATTCAATTCGCTACCATAACCGTTTTTCTAGGAAGAGCTTGGCAGCATTGGCGATGGGATGCCCCCTATAGAACCTTACTATGGGATGAGCAATGGATGAGCCATATGGTTGCCAAGCTATTAGGAATGGATTGGTCCACTTATATAGCAAGTGTGCCTGTAGAAAATGCGATCCAGTATGGGATAAAAGGGATTGGATTGTTTTATTTGAGTTGTGCAGTCGTAGCTTTTTTTATAAAATCACTACCTAAGTTAGGGCGATATTGGCTAGGGCTAGGGGCTATTAGTTTGGCTATATTAGCATTATTGTATTGCAAAGAACGCTTTTTTAGTATTGGTCAATTTTTTGAATATACCTTACAATTTGGAAGTCCATTATTATTGATTTATTTAACAACCAATCCTATTATCAGTAATAAATTGTTGCATGTTATAAAAGTGGCAATTGCACTCACTTTTACGGCACATGGATTATACGCTTTAGGCTTTTATCCAAGACCCGTACATTTCATGGAGATGACTATGAATATTTTAGGGATATATGAAGAGCAGGCAATTCAATTTTTGAATATAGCTGGGATTCTTGATTTTATCATTAGTATAGGTTTATTTCTGCCGTGGAGATGGGCTAAATATTGTCTAGCCTATGCGGTTTTCTGGGGGGCAAGTACTACTGCTGCTAGGATATGGGCCTACTTTGATTGGGAATGGTTGGATTATGTTTTAGTGCAGTGGTTGCATGAGTCGGTGATGCGTTTTCCTCATTTTTTAGTGCCTTTGGCGGTATTCGTTATTTGGAATGCTAAAAATAGGGAGACTAAGTTAGCGAGCTAGACAAAAATTAGTGAATTCGTGGTTTTATTTCACTAATTTGATATGTGTCAATTTTTTCTAAAAAACAAAACCCATCCCCACTCTATTAGTTTGGTAAGAAACAGCTAAAGGATCAAAAATTGTCTGTATATTATTCGTCATAGCATAGAGCCTAAAAACACCCAATTCTATGGTGGCATTTAAGCCCATGTTGAAAAGTTCATCTTCTGCGATAGAATAAACAGCTCCTAAACGAATAAAAGGTAATTTGTAATTGGCACTAAGGGAAGCTGCTATCGTCGAATTATCTCCAAATTGACCATATAATAAAGCACCCAGTTCGAGTTTGGAAGATAACTGATAAGTAGCACTCAGGTAGGACTGAACAGGTAGGTTCGTAGTAAAATTATTTGCATTTTTTTCAAAGACTATAAACTGTTCCACAGAATCTCTAAGAGATTCAAAATTGATGGATTCCGTATCATCAAAATCAATAAGGCCTATATTTAAGCCATTAAAACTAGTGGTTTCATTAGAGGTGTAGACCGCTGTGTTATTCTTCCAATTAATAAATCCTAGATCGACAATACTCCACCCAAATTGCCAACGCTCATTGAGTTCGTAGCTGATACCAAGATCTAAGCCAAGGCCTCTATTTCCATTAGCATTGAAAAAGCTAGAAAAAGTACTCCCGAGAGAAGTATTGATACTTGGAACATCAGGACTTAACAAGCTAATATTAGAAAAATCTAAAACAACAATACCAGCATCAAATAGATCATTTTCCACCTCCAAGTCCGCAGTATTAAGCTCATAATCAGTCGTTAGGCTTAATTGGTAAATATCATCACTAGTATACAAGGAAGCATTCGCTTGTTTTGTATCTACAACAGCATTCCCAGCAAGTATATTTAAGGAAAGTCCAATTCTAAATTTACCTAAAGGAATTGACCCACCAATACCTACTTCACTAAAAGATAAGAAATCTAAAGAAGGACCAATCTCTATCCTTTCTCCTATACTACTAGCATTACCAAACCATGCTAATTCTGCCAAAGCTTTTGGGTATTGAAAATTAGCTTGATAGCGATTAGCATGATGTAATTGTATGGACCATTTAGGGCTATGATATTGTACTCTGAAAGTTTCTACCTCACTCGATAGATTAAAATTATTGCCCGTTGGAGCTAATTGTTGGAGCGCAAAATTAACATCTGCAACTAGCCGATCTTGATTAGATTGAACAAGACTATTATAAGCAGGACCACTGTATCGAAATTCATTATTGATATTTAAAATATCCACTGTCCACATGGCAGAGTCTATTTTTAAGGCTGGATTGATCGAATTAACAGCCCCAATATGGCGCATATGTGGTAAGCTAAGGTTTTGCGCTTGTGAAGAGAAAGCAATAATAAAAGCGAAAAAAACTAGTGTAATTTTGTTCAATAGATATAAATTTTAGTTTACTATTCACTACTCCTATCACTTGAAGGAAAGAAATTTTAATTGAGTTATTCTATCCCCCATTTCACATATACAGCCCCCCAAGTATACCCACCTCCAAAAGCAGTTAATATAATATTATCGCCTTTCTTTAATTGATCTTCAAAATCCCACAAACAAAGAGGAATAGTCCCCGCAGTCGTATTGCCATATTTTTGAATATTGACCAATACTTTTTCCATTGGAAAGTTAGACATACGAGCTACAGCCTCAATAATTCGTTTATTAGCTTGGTGTGGCACTACCCAATTAACGTCCTCCACCCTCAGATTATTTCTCTTCATCACCGTTTCGACAGTATTAGACATTCCCGAAACCGCAGCTTTAAATACGGGTCGACCATTTTGGTATACGAAATGTTCTCTATTCATCACCGTATCAGCTGTGGCAGGATAAGCAGATCCACCGGCTTTAATATTTAGATTGACAATACCAGCTCCATCATTTTTCAAAAGGGAGTCTCTCACACCAAATCCATCCACATTAGGTTCTAATAAGACCGCTCCAGCCCCATCACCGAATATGATACAAGTAGCTCGATCCTCATAATCTATAATAGAAGACATTTTATCCGCCCCTATCACTATGACCTTTTTATGACTGCCTGACTCTATAAATTTAGCACCCGTAGTTAATGCAAAGATAAATCCAGAGCATGCAGCATTTACAGCAAAAGCGAAGGCATTCTTCAGTCCAGCTCTATCTACAATAGTACTTCCTGTATCTGGTACGGGATGGTCTGGTGTAGTCGTCGCACAAATTAATAGATCAATATCCTCTGGATTCGTATTGGTTTTATCCAATAAATTTTTAACAGCCTCTACGGCCATAAAGGAAGTTCCTTTACCCTCCCCTTTTAATATCCTGCGTTCTTCAATACCTGTACGAGTGCGAATCCACTCATCATTGGTATCGACCATAGTCTCTAATTCCTTATTCGTAAGAATATAATCTGGTACATAGCCTCCTATGCCTGTGATTGCTGCTGTAATTGCCTCCATTATAAAATATATTATTGATTCTTTGATGATTTCAACTTATATATTATAAGTCAAATAACATTATTATTTTTCTTCTAAACAATTCCAAAAATAAGATTCTCTATAGTAAAAATGTACGGTAGTGAAAAATAAGAACGAAGATAGGAATCTTATTGCTTTTTTAGGAAGATTTTCCTAAAAACAAATGAATTGTAAAATGAAACAATAGTTGAATTTAAATATATTATTTTAAATAATATATTTGGTATAATATTTGACTTATGTTTAATGTATTATGAGAAAACTTAGAGCAAACATCCTATTCCCGTAACTCTTTCCTCTAAGTAATTCAAAGAATCTGTTTCTATTTTAAAATGCTACCAGTCACTTATCTATTGTGTAGCAGTGAATTTATTGATATGCACGTATAAGTACGTCAATTATATCTGATCCCATATTCAAAACTAATTCTATGAGATATTTAAAAACACTAGGTCTACTCCTCCTTACCTTACTTATAGGTAATAATCCATTGACTGCCTCTGATTATTTTATACAGAATAATCTGGAACAAGCTAAACAACAAGCTACCCAAGAGGGCAAATTAATATTCGTTGATTTTTGGGCAGAATGGTGTAATCCGTGTAAATGGATGGATGAACAGACGTTTTCTAACCAACAGGTAAAGGAATACTTATCCTCAGAATACATTTCTGTCAGGGTGGATATTGATAATTTTCAAGGGTATAATTTAAAGGAAGAGTATAGTATTAGATACTTACCTACCTTGCTAGTATTAAACGAACAAGGTCAAGTCATTAAAAAATACGAAGAGTCTTTTGCGCCATCCAAATTAATTAAACTATTAAAAGAGTTGAATAAAGGTCGTTATAATAAACAACAGTATGCTACTACTTATAATGATGGATACCATGCTGTAAATCCAGTACAACAACAAGCTGCTAAGCCTGCTCCTAATTGGAAACCAGCTATGAGTAGTGATTATGGAAATACTCCTTCTATTGATAACAATGCTTCTTCTTATAGTAGCACTCAAACTTATAGTGATACACAAAGTGCACCGTCTTATACTAGTCAGCAAGCAACACCAAGTTACCAGGAGCCGACTACCTATGATACGCCAACAACTACTTCTAGCTATAAACCTGTAACGCCAGGTACTTATGCCGCCCCATCTAGAGCATCTCATACTACAAACAGTCCTACACCTTCTACTAATGGGTATAGTAATGTTGGATTATATCAATTCAATGTATATCCAGCTCCAAATTCTGGATATAGTATTCAGGTTGGTGCTTTTTATGAGTATGGAAATGTGCTAAGAGAAGTGCAATTATTACAAGATAAATTTAAGGAGGTGATCTATGTCCACATTTCAGAGTTAAATGAAATGCCTTGCTATAAGGTCCTATTAGGGCACTATGGTATAAGAACAAGTGCAGATCAATATAAAGCGAATTTAAAAAGTCAGGGATTGGATTGTTTTATTAAAGATCTAGCTACTATGGGGCAGACTTTGGAAGATAATTATTCGTCTAATTAATGATGAACGAGAAATGATGAATGATGAATACGCTGCTTGCGCCACGTATTCATCATTCATCATTTCTCATTCATCATTTAATTTAAAGTTTATTCTGATTAACAATAGCCAATAATTCCTCTCGATAATTCTTCCCAATTGGCAAATGTTTAGGTTGTCCTTTTTCAACTACCTCTACCATATTACCAACTACCGCTTCGATCTTTTCAATACCAACTATATAAGAGCGATGAATCCGCTTAAATAACTGCGGAGGCAATTTACTTTCTAAACTTTTCATAGTTTGTAAAGTAACTATTCTACTATTTTCCATTCGAATAATTACATAGTCTTTCAATCCTTCTATATAAACAATATCACAATAATTTACTTTGATTAATTTTTTATCTGCCTTTACAAAAATGTAATCATTCCCATCTACTACAGGTTCTGCGACAACAGTCTGAGTACCTTTTTTTAGTTGAATTTGGTCAGAGGCTTTATTAACCGCCTTAATGAATCGGTCCAAAGAGATTGGTTTTAGTAGATAATCTACTGCATTCAATTCGAATCCTTCTACTGCATAATTGGGATAAGCAGTCGTAAAAATGACTAAAGGAGGATTGGACAAGGTTCTAAGAAATTCAATCCCTGTCAATTGAGGCATTTGGATATCTAAAAAAATCAAATCAATGTCATGCGCCCTCAATGCATCATTTGCCTCTAATGCATTACTACACTTCTGAACTAAGTTTAATTCAGGTAACTTGGCAACATGTGTTTCTATAACATCTAATGCTAAAGGCTCATCATCTACAATTAGTACATTAATCATAAGGTTTAGTTTTTGTTTAAATACAGGTGTTCTTTTTAGAAGTCAGATCGCTGTGCTGTCAGGTCGCTGTGCTGTCAGAAGCGTCATGAGGTCAACATCATG
>CAYOBX010000300.1:0-7403 GCA_964402245.1 uncultured Saprospiraceae bacterium
TAATTAACTGGCACTGTAAGCCTGTAAAAGGCGACTGGAATGGTTCTGGTATGCACGCGAACTTCTCTAATACTAAATTGAGAACTTCTGGTAAGAAGAAAGATTACGATTCAATCTGTGAGATGTTTGGAACTAAGAAAGCGATTGCTAACAGTATCGAAGTATACGGAGCAGATAATGAGCAACGTTTAACTGGTTTGCATGAAACACAGGCTATTGACAAATTCTCTTACGGTGTTTCCGATAGAGGTGCTTCTATCCGTATTCCAATTGCAGCAGTAGAATCTGGATGGAAAGGGTGGTTAGAAGATCGTCGTCCAAACTCTGCAGCAGATCCTTATAAGGTGGCTGCAAATATTATTAAGACGGTAAAAGGAAGGGTTTAATTAATAATTAATATTACTAATTAAAGCTTAGCCGTTTTAAACTAATTTCGCTCTGGAATTGCACCACGCAGTTTCAGAGTGTAGATTAGCGGCTTAAAAAAGCGAAATAATGTAAAAACATTATTTCGCTTTTTTTTGTTTTATTCTTTCACCGTTATTTACGAAACAGGATAAATTACCGAAAATGAAACTTCCCAAGTCTCGAAGACTTTGTAAGTTCGATCCCGACAGACTTACAAAATCTTCAAGATTTGGGAAGTCTCATTCAAAAATAAATTCGGCAATCTATCCTGTGTAGTATATGCAAGGATTTTTTAAGGAAAACTGAGAACAAAATAAGCTACCCTAAATTTGTAAATTTATTTCCACCCCATCCCTAAATCTAAAAAACTATTTAACATTTTTGCCAAAAAATTAATTTCCCATCAAATAGTTTTTTGACAGCCTTATAACTTTCTGGTATTTCATCTTTATAACTAAAATAAGTGGCAAGTTTCGTCCCCACTGGCAACTCTTGTAATTGCTCTTTTACATATTCGGAGTAAGTAGTATACAATTCTTTATGCAAAACCACCCTTGTATCAATTTCTCCCGAAGCATCTATATTTTCATAAAAAGCATTAAAATGATAAAAGGCAGTGTACTGCTCAAAATCAATATTAATGATATTATCTTCTAGAAAAGTCGTATTGTTAATTTGATAGGTTTTTGATAGTTCTTGAGCAACTTTAACAAAATTAGCTCGCTGCTCTACTCCTGTAAAATACCCCTTTGTAGTAGCAGCTCCGATCATACAAAACTTCCCTGCTCCTGCTCCAATATCTAATACTTTTGATGTTGGAGCATCTACTAAATAATTGGCTGCTGCGATCGCAACCTCTACTAAAGTAAAATGAAACGCTGCTATAGTTCGTAGCTCTTTAGTATATAGCTGATCAAAGCTAGTATCTCCTTTCGCTATTCTTTCTTTTAATGTCATAATTTATTTTTAACCCATCCCTAAGTACACAGTGCACAAAGAGATGTCCCATTCTTATGTCTCAAATCTAACATTAAAGATGGCTTTTTGTTATCAATAATTTAAATTTATTAATATTGGTCTCTATTGTGTATTGGTGTTCGTCTTGATACAAGAGTTTTCTTATGAAATCTTTTATTAGACCCCCTTTACCTTCAAGATTTGAGAAGTCTAATTCAAAAATAAATTCGGCAATCTATCCTGTCCGTAGTATAAGTCTCTGCATCTTTGCACCTCTGCGTTCGATTATAAAATTAGCGAAAAGCAAGTATATGTCCAAAAAAATAAAACTACTCTTCTTTTTGATAAGCATTTTAATAAGCATTAATCTGCTAAATGGACAAGACACAATTTACACCATCGCCCATATAGATATAGAAGGCAATAAGCGAACAAAAGAATCCGTCATACTAAGGGAATTAAATTTTGAAATTGGGGATACCATACATTCGACCAATCTATCCAACCGTCTAATAAACAATCAACAATTGGTGATGAATACGAGTCTGTTTACAGAGGTAGTTATTGAAATAGAGTCAATGGAAGGGGCAGCTGTTAAAGCAATTGTAAAGGTCAGAGAGTTTTGGTACATCTTCCCATTAGTACTCTTCAAACTAGCAGATCGAAACTTTAGTATTTGGTGGACGGAGCAAAATCGTTCTTTAGAAAGAGTCAATTATGGATTGCGTTTTTTTCACCACAATCTCACAGGAAGAAGAGATCGCTTACGATTGATTACTCAAGTAGGATTTTTAAAAGTTCTAGAAATGGCGTATGATTTGCCGATGATAGGAGATAATGAAAACCTTGGCATTTTTGCAGATATTCATTTTTCCAATCAGAAGCAAGTAGCCTTTGTCACAGAAGATAGTCGCCTGCGATTTTTTGGAGATGAAGAAGAAAATATCTTGTTAAGACGTTTTAGAGTAGGGGCTGGGGCTACCTACCGAGATGGTTTATTTAAATACCACACTGCTAAAATGTTTTATAGTGCTAGTTCTATTGGAGCATCTATAGCAGAATTGAATCCTGAATATTTCTTAAACGGCAGAACTTCACAGCAGCATCTTACCCTACAATATGATTTTACCATAGATCGTCGTGATGTGAAAGTATATCCTATAAAAGGAGACAAATTAAGTTTATTTGTCCAAAAAGATGGCTTTGGTTTTGCACACGAAGATGTTGATGTCTTATGGGCAGTTGCTTCTTATAGTCGATTCTTTGCGTTGGGGAAACAACAAAAACATACTTTTGGGGCGAAACTGCAAGGCCGCTATACTTTCAATAGATCAGAGCAACCTTACACACATGTTTCTGCCATTGGCTATATCCCTAATGTATTGAAAGGCTATGAGTTTTATGTCGTAGATGGACTGGACTATGCATACCTCAAAACACACTTTCGATTTAGATTGATGCAAAAGGAAATTAACTGGGGAAAGTGGGTGTTTTTGCAACAGTTTCGATATATGCCTTTAAAAATCTTCTTTACTGTTAATAATGATGTGGGGTATGTCAATGCTCCTTTTAATCAAGCAAAGAGTACTTTGAGTAATGAGTTTCTATGGGGTAGGGGCGTGGGTCTGGATATTCTTTTGTACTATGATAAGTTATTACGCTTTGAATATAGTTTTAATCATTTAGGGGAGCGGGGCTTGTTTTTTTCTTTTGAATTGGCTTTTTGATCGGTGGACGGTGGACGGCCGCTTCGCTGACGGTGGACGGGTGGTCGTCCTGGGTATAGCTGTAGTTAGGATTTATTTTAATAAATAAAGAAAACAATAGCATTTATTATGTTGAATGTCAGTTGTTTAAGTTCAAAACAAGTAAATTCTCAATACCACTTAAATGTCAGAATTAGGATTTATAAGATTTCAGGATTAGTAGGATTTTGAATTGTGCTACTGCTCAAAAATCCTATGAATCCTGAAACCCTACGAATCCTAATTCTGACAGTGATTGGTGTTTTGAGAACTTACCAAAACAATATAAATACATTAAATTATTAAAAACAATATATAAACCTTTTTTGCAAGTGCCTATTTAAAAATGTATTGTTGATTGATTATTTGCTCTAAGGCTTTCCAAAGAAGTATCTGTAATTTGATCCTTAATTTGGAATTTTTCTAACCCTCCACCGCCTCCAATATATTCCCCTGATTATCCAAGGCTCTAAAGTCAACAGGCGTAACGGAAGAAACTCCCAACTCCTGCATATGTACCCCATAGATGACATCTACAGCAGCCATCGTCTGTTTATTGTGAGTGACTACAATAAACTGAGATTCCTTAGAGAATTTCTTAACAATATTATTGAACTTAGCAATATTCGCATCATCTAATGGGGCATCGACCTCATCGAAGATACAGAAAGGGGCAGGCTTTAATAGGTATAAAGCGAAGAGTAGGGCAGTAGCGGTCAATGTCTTTTCTCCACCCGATAATTGATTGATAGATTGTGGGCGTTTGCCTTTAGGTTTGGCGGTTATATTAATAGGCGAATCCAGCGGATGGTCTGGATTGGTTAAGATTAAATCACACAAATCGCCTTCTGAGAAAAGACTTTGGAATACATCAATAAAGTAGAGTCTAACTTTTTCGAAAGCCTCCATGAATTGACCCGTAGCGGTTGTCTCTATTTCTGAAATAGTTTCTATTAAAGAAGACTTTGCGTTGACTACATCATCTCTTTGGTTTATGATGGTGTCATAGCGTTCTTTAATTTCATCGTAAGCCTCTACGGCCATTGGATTGATTTCTCCATAATTATCCAATCGCTTTTTCATCTTGCCCACTTTTTCGCCTAAGTCTTCTATATTGTATTCAGGATTTGGTTCTTTGTCAATGACATCATTGATGTCCATATTGAACTCAATTTTTAGACGTTCTCCAATAGAAGTCATCTTCAATTTCAAATCATTGAACTTGTCTTTCAATTGATTAATCAAAGATTGGGAATCCTGAAACTTACGATTGTTCTTTCTTAGAGTATCCTCTAGTTCAGTGACTTGGCCTCTTACTTTGAAGTAATCCTGCTCGGCAATAGATAAATCTTTAGATTGCACATCCCTAGACTGATACTGACCGATTAAAGAAGCATCTATTGTCGTAATTCTTGCTACTAACTGTTGAATTTCTCCAGAGGAATTTTGTATGGTATGCGTATCGCGTTCTAGCTTATCTTTTAATTCCTGTGCCTGATTTTCTTTAAAGGTAAGTTCTTGTTGGATAGTGCCAACTAAGTTTTGCTGCCGAATAAAAGTGATATTTTTTTCATTAAATGCTTGAGAAGCAGCATTTAATTCATTGGCAATTTCTCTATACGTATTATCTGTGTCTGATAGTTTTTCTTTGGCCTCTTCTGCGATCTTTTTCTTTTCTTCGAGTGTACGAGCGATTAACTTATTACCCTCTGTCAATTCAGAAATTCTAAATTGATTGTTTTGTATTTTTTCTGTTACTTCTTTGGCAAAAGATTCAAAGTTTTCTAATCTCGTTTCTATGGATACTTTTTGATTCGACAGTTCATTATAAAATTGCTTTTCTGCATCAATAGATACTTTACCTGCTTTTTGCTTTAGTTCCTCTAAATTGGATTTCAATTCTAATAATTCCGTAGTCAATTGATCTCTTTGTCGATCTAATTGTCCAATTGCTTTTTCAAGTACTTCTAAGTTTTTCTTACGCCCTATTTTTTTTCCCTCAAAAAGCCCTACGGATCCTCCTGATAAACTAAATTTTCTTTTTATAAAACCACCACTTTGAGAAAGGATTACTACATGCTCTTCTATGTTTTGCGGTACATTGTTAATAATGTCTGTTACCACAAAAACATTCGAGAGCAGATAATTACAAAGCGGTCGATACTTATTCTCTACTTCTACAAGTTCCGTTGCTCTTTTAGCATTGCCGTAATTACTACTCTTAGGGACATAGTTATTAAAAGAGTCTAGCAAAAAGAAATTTGCCTTCCCTTTTTGCCTATGGTGTAATAATTGGACTGCCTTATAAGCTTGTTCCATGTTATCGACCACGTAATAATTCAAGTAAGGATCTAAATAATTTTCAATGGCAACTCGATAATCTTCCTTTACATAGATCACATCAGATAAGAGTGGCGCCTTATGGTTCCAATCACTATTTTTATCTAAAAACTTGATAGACTCTGGAAAACCTTCCAAGTTTTCTACCATACTTTTAGTTAACTTAAATTCATTTTGCTTTGCGTCCAGCTTACGACTGATATTGGCAATTTTTTCATTCAGTACCGTAATATCTTCTTCTGTTTTTTCTACTTCGGCTTGACGAGTCGCCTCTTTGGTTTCTAAATCTTCTACTAATGTTTTTTGTTTAGAGGACTTATCTGTTAGTTGGACTAATTGAGTTTGAAGGGCAATGATTTCGCCATGTCTTCCTTCAATTTCCGTCTTATCTAAATCAAGGGTCGTACCTAGAGAACCCAATTGGTTATCATTAATGGCCCGTTGTTTCTCTAATTCAAATACTTCTTTTTCTAAGGTTTGCTGCGTCTCAATATATTGATCTAAATCCGTTTTTAAAGAAGAATGATTCTCTCGGACTTTGGCTAGATGGGTTTCTGCTTCTTCTAATGCTTCTTCTAAAACAGCCTCTCTGGATTTTTCTTCATTAATTCTAGAACGATAGTCAACCAATTCTTCTTCCAATTGTTGGATACGGACTTTGGCATTGCCAATTTCACTAGACAATTTTTCTTGGTTGGTTTTTGTAAAAGAGCTGCGTTCCTCTAATAAACGTTTTTCATTTTCTAACTCTCTAACACCATTCACCAAGATGTTTAATTCCCGTTGTTTTTCTGAAAGCGTTTTCTCGTAGTCTAAATGATTTTTTTTATCCTCTTCTATCTTGGCTTCAAACTGTCGAGATTGTATTTCTAATTGTCGATAATTATCTTCTTCTGTTGTTAAGCGTTGATTGATGGTTTGGTAATCTTCTTTATAAGCTGCCGTTTGAAAAATAGCTAATTCTAAACTTAATTCCTTATAAAGTTTCTTGATTTCGTAATACTTCTTAGTTCGCTTAGCTTGCTTTTCTAAAGACTTAAGATTGCCTTCAATTTCAAACAACAAATCTTCTATCCGCTCTAAATCCGCCTCCGTATTTTTTAGCTTATTAAGCGTTTCATGCTTCCTACGTTTGTATTTAGAAATACCAGCCGCTTGCTCAAACATCTTTCGTCGAGCATTATCCTTATCGTTCAGCAAATCATCCACCATATTCAAGGCAATGATCGCATAGGAGTTAGAGCCTATCCCCGTATCCAGAAATAAAGAAGTAATATCTTTTAATCGACATTGTACATTATTCAATCGGTACTCACTCTCCCCACTCCGATACAATATCCGAGTGATCGTGACCATTGAAAATTCTGTCGGTAATAAATTTTTGGTATTCTCGAAGGTAAGCGATACAGAAGCAGCTCCACTCGGTTTTCTTTTCTTGGTTCCATTAAAGATGACACTCGTCATCTTATCCAATCGTAGATGCTTACTCTTTTGCTCTCCCAATACCCATCTAATCGCATCTACAATATTCGATTTGCCAGACCCATTTGGGCCAACCACACCTATGACATCTTCATTGAAGTTAATCACCGTTTGGTCTGCAAAACTTTTAAAGCCTTTTATTTCTAAATTACGTAGTCTCATTTGGTGCAAAAGTAAAGATTTCTGACACAGAAAAGAAAGGGGAAGGAAGGGAAGTTATCCACATTTGAGGGGTGGATATTTTGATAAGAAAATATTCAATAAAATCTTGTTGTTTTTTGATTTAAAATTTTACTCATTTATAAAAATCCTTTTGTTTTTCAAATATAAAACTCCCCTTACGTGCCACTATAATTCCTTAGCTTGACGGCTATGGTTACAGACCTCAATCATCAGAGGAATATTGGTTACTGTAACACGGAATTCATTCCGTAGAACAACTAATCGAGCGGAGCGCAGATTAGTTGTCTC
>CAYOBX010000301.1:0-7376 GCA_964402245.1 uncultured Saprospiraceae bacterium
GCTTGTTGAATGGCAATTTCTGACTGACGAAGATTTAAGTTATTTTTTTGGGCATGTTCTACACATTTTCGTAAAGTCCATACTTCTTGTGCTTGTACATTGTAAGAGATTATACAGAGCAATGTGAGTAAAAAGGTATTTCGCATCATTTTATATCTTTTCGGATGATTTATTACATATGCTAAATAGTGTCGAATACTGATTAAATGAATTATGTTAGCAACAAGAGTGCTGACACAATGGCAATCGTTGAATTTTCGTATTGACAAACTACTAAACTATTTGTGAAAAAAGAACTAGCACAATAATACCAAGTCCTTTCATAACAAAGCCATTATTTATATTAAAGGTCCAGAAATATGGATTAAAGGTAAGGAAAATGCGATTATTGACAGAATTTCTTATCAATTATAGAAAATGGATGTTTGCTTTTATAGGTATTTTGAATGCAGTGCTTACTCGCCGAAATTACCAACTTCTCATTAGGGGTGTTCAGAAAAATAATTTAACCTATTTTTTTGGTAAACACATAGGCACATAGACCACATAGGCTTGCCATTTTTTAGGAAATAAGAAATTTTGCTAGAAATTATGTGCCCTACTGTGCCTATGTGTTTAGAAATAACGCCTAATTTGTGAGAAAATAATTGTTTGAAAGTTTTTCTGAACACCCTTAACTTTTCATTCATTATTCATCATTTCTAATTCATTTCAATGCTTTAATCTTCTCAAAAAGCACATCTTCATCCCCAGTGCGGTATTTTCGTTTGTGATAAACAATATTGCCTTCCCCATCATACAAAAATACCTGAGGTAAACCGTTTATATTACCAGGCATTATTTTAGCAAATTCCTTATTGGTATCATGATAGGCTTCGAATGGCCATTGACTTTCTGATACCCTTTTAGTAAAACTAGCGTAGTTCTTTTGGAAATCAGTAGATACCGCATAAAAATTAAAGTCTTCTTCTGCGATCCATTGTGGATATTTTTCCTTTAATGCTTTGAGTTTTAGGCCACAAGGGTAGCAGGTGGTTAACCAGAATAGTACAACGGTAGGTTTTCCATTATTTTTGAAAGTCGTTGCAGAGTTTAAGACAGTACCATCTACATTGGTTAAATCTACATTGTAAGGATAGTCTGTAGCAATGGGTAATCCTTGTGCAGGAATTGTTCCTTTATAATGAGCAGGTACTTTAAACGTAGGAACAGTAGCTTTTGCTACCTTTTCGACAGCAGGGGCAGTTACTTGTTGAGATTGACAGGCAATGAATGTAAATAGAAGAACTGGAAGGAAAAATAGTTTTTTCACAAGTTTATATTTTTGTGCAGCAATTACCAATTTGAAAGTTCTTGATAGTACTACTAACCTGTAACTTCCTGTCACTGGTTAGTTTTAGAAAGGTTTTAGTAAAAATTATCTAGACCTTTTAATTGTCGAATTAAAAGGGGAAGTCCATGGATAAAATCTCCATAATCAAAAATACATCAAATAGAAAGCCTTGGCAAGTTAAATATGAAAAAAAGACTAATTAAATACGAAGAAAGAGCGACGAAATATGCGGATTCAGCAGCAGCATTAAAAAGCCGATATAATTACTTTTCCATCATTAGGTTGGTGGCTTTTTTTGTTAGTATATTCTTGGCAATTTTTATTTTCACCCAATCGAATGCATGGATAGGAATAGCTTTTCTAATACTATTCTTGATCGCATTTGCTCGATTTGTTTTCTGGCATCGAGCTATTTTAGCAAAAGCTAAACACCACCAATATTTAGCGACTATTAATAAGGAAGAAATAGATGTATTGAATCACGAATATCATCATTTTGATAATGGTGATTTATTTGTAGATCCGAGTCATCCTTACAGTGTAGACTTGGATATTTTTGGAGATTACTCGGTGTTCCAATATTTTAATCGTACATCTACGAGTATAGGGAGGCAATCTCTGGCGACGTATTTAACTCAAATTCCTGAAAAGGTAGAAATTTTAGAAAGACAGGCAGCAGTTCAAGAATTACAGGATCAATTAGATTGGCGACAAAACCTGCAAGCATATGGCAGAGATTCTATTGATAACCCAGAGCATCTGCGATTACTTCATTTATGGCTATCCGACGAACCATTTGTTAGTACTAATAAATGGTTACAAATAGCCTTATACCTTGTGCCTATTTGGATGGCTATCGGAATTGGTCTGTCTATCTATTTTTTATCCTGGAAATTGTTAATTTTATTTATCCTTTTACCTGCTGCTATTCTTAGTCGGAATGCTAGCAAAGTCAATGATACTCATACCCGTACAACACATGCGGCCCAAATGTTA
Source organism: uncultured Saprospiraceae bacterium (assembly GCA_964402245.1). Taxonomy (GTDB): domain Bacteria; phylum Bacteroidota; class Bacteroidia; order Chitinophagales; family Saprospiraceae; genus JAFMDF01. The sequence goes on from CAYOBX010000301.1 coordinate 2,330, forward strand.
TCTTCTTATGCAAAACTGATGCAGCATATTGAGCCAGCCTCTTTTCAATCTCCTAAATTAAACCAACTTCAGCGTAAACTGAATAGTGCCAGCACACCAGCCTCTAAAGCTATTGGTGAAATATCTTATATCATTGACCAGTTAAATGTTCGGTATAATGTCTTCGCCGCGCTTTTAAATTTAACTGGCTTGTGGGAATTACAATGGGTATCAAAATTGGAAAAATGGAAAGCCATCAATAAAGATAATTTACCAGAATGGTTTGTAGCATTACAAGAAATGGAAGCATTGAATAGTTTGGCTACTACCTACTATAACAATCCTGATTGGCAATTTCCAATCATTCATGAATCAGATCATTTAACAGGGGAGGCTATGGGACACCCACTAATCCACAGAAGCAAAAGTATCACGAATGACTTTCATAGCCCAACTAAAGCACATATTAAGCTAGTGACAGGTTCCAATATGGCGGGAAAAAGTACCTTTTTAAGAACAGTTGGACTTAATATCGTATTAGCTATGACAGGTGCACCTATATGTGCTAAATCCTTACAACTACCTATGTTACAAGTATATACAAGTATGCGAACCCAAGATGCTCTACACGAAAGTACTTCTTCTTTTTACGCAGAACTGAAACGATTAAAAATAATTATAGAGGCCGTTGAAAACGGAGAAAATATTTATTTTTTAATGGATGAAATCCTGAAGGGAACGAATTCAAAAGATCGACATACAGGTTCGCGCGCATTGATTCAGCAAATGATTAAAAGTAAAGGGGCAGGTATTATTGCGACACATGATTTGGAATTGGGTAATATGGAAGCTAGTGCAAATGGGGCAATTGAGAACTTATGTATGGAAGTCGCTGTGGATAATGGTGCTTTAAGATTTGATTATACATTAGAAAAAGGAGTGAGTAAAAGCTTTAATGCGACTATTTTGATGAAAGAAATGGGGATTGCAATCGGGGAAAAAGAGATGTAAAATAGGAGTTGGTATAAGGATTGCAACTATTTATACTAGGATTAGTAAAATTTACTAATACGATTCATAAATACAAATCACATGAAAGGAATTATTCTAGCTGGTGGACTAGGCACAAGATTATACCCACTTACGATGGCTGTAAGTAAGCAGATGATGCCAGTATATGATAAGCCAATGATCTATTATCCGTTATCGACTTTAATGTCGGCAGGCATAAAAGATATATTGATAATCTCCACACCACAAGATTTACCTAATTTTTGGAAATTATTAGGAGATGGTAGCCAGATTGGATGCAATTTCAGCTATATAGAACAAAAAGTACCCAATGGATTAGCCCAGGCTTTTGTATTAGGAGAGCAATTTATTGGTAATGATAGTGTAGCTTTGATCTTAGGAGATAACATTTTTTATGGTAATGGGATGTCAGAAACGATGCAACAAAGTGTGGATCCAGAAGGAGGAGTTGTATTTGCGTATCAAGTTGCCGATCCAGAGCGATATGGAGTAGTGGAATTTGATGAGCAGCTAAATGCAGTATCCATTGAAGAAAAACCAGCAAAGCCAAAATCTAATTTTGCGGTTCCTGGATTATATTTTTACAATAATAGCGTTATTGATATTGCTAAAAATCTAAAGCCAAGTGCTAGAGGTGAATATGAAATTACAGATGTCAATAAGTATTACTTAGAAATGGGTAAGCTTCGAGTGGGCGTTTTTGGGCGTGGGATTGCTTGGTTGGATACAGGTACGCATGATTCTTTAATGCAAGCGGGTCAATTTATACAAGTAATCGAACAACGTCAAGGTTTAAAGATCGGTTGTATTGAAGAAATTGCTTATAATATGGGTTTTATCAATGAAACTCAATTAGAAGTTCAAGCACAACGCTTTATTAAAAGCGGTTATGGAGAGTATTTGATGAATTTATTGAATCGTAAGACCCAATTTGCATAATTAACCCGAGGCACTTAAGATATTATTGAACGCAAGGATGGAAAGAAGCAGCTTTTACTTGTTCTCTGCCCCTCAGCGTTCAATAATATCTTACAACCTACCAGAAAATAACTATTTCCTTCCTATTTTTGTCATAAACATAACTCTATTCTTTTCTCACTTTTAAGATTAGCCTTTTCTTATTAACTTGTTGGTTCTTTTGTATGGACTTCACAAATAATAAGTATGAATCAATCCACCAGTAGGCGGAACTTTTTGCATCAAACAGCTATGGCTAGTGTTGGTTTTCTGGGGCTGCAGACGTTTTTAGCAACTACTTTTCAATCCTGTGGAGAGAATGCTGCCTCCAATAAAAAGAATGTATTAAAAAGAAGAAAATATAGTAAACTGCAAGAAGATACAGCAGGTGTTTTAAACTTACCTAAAGATTTTCACTATAAAATTATTGCTAGAAAGGGAGAGCCAATGAGCGATGGATTGGTACATCCTGATAAGCCAGACGGTATGGCGACTTATGTAGGTAGCAATGGTCGGGTAATTTTGATTAGAAATCATGAGTTAATGCCGACCAATTTTAGTGCGTTTGGAAAAGACTATGAACATTTAAATAAAATAGATCAATCTAAGATTTATGATTTTAGAAATGGAAATCTACCTTGTAGTGGAGGAACTACTACGCTTGTAATTAATGAAGATACTTTAGAAGTAGAAAAATCATGGCTTAGCTTGACAGGTACTTTAAGAAATTGTGCAGGTGGCCCTACTCCTTGGGGGACTTGGATTTCTTGCGAAGAAGTAGTCATTCCTCAAATGAATGGATATGAGCAAGGCCACGGATACAATTTTGAAGTACCTATTACAGAACATATACAATTGGCGAATCCAGTTGCTTTGAAGGCAATGGGACAGTTCAATCATGAAGCGGTTTGTGTAGATCCGAAGACTAGTATCGTTTATCAGACAGAAGATAGAGATGATGGCTTGATTTATCGCTTTTTACCAAACACGCCAGGTAAATTAATTAAAGGAGGAAAATTGCAAGCTTTAGCAATTAGAGATATTAAAAGTGCTACTACTAGAAATTGGAAAACAGATGATCAAGACTTTCCAATAAGACAATCTATGGAAGTCAAATGGATTGATTTAGAACAAGTAGAAGAAGTACCAGAAGATAACTTACGAATGCAAGGCTTTGAACAAGGGGCGGCAAAATTTGCAAGAGGAGAAGGTATGTGGTTTGGCAATCAAGAATTATATTTTGCATGTACTAATGGTGGGGCAACCAAGACAGGACAAATATTTAGATATATACCAAGTCCGTATGAAGGAACTCCTGAAGAAATAAAGAAACCTGGGCGTATTGAATTATTTTTAGAACCTAATAATGGAGAATTATTACAGCATTGTGATAATTTAACGGTTTCTCCTTGGGGAGATGTTATTTTTTGTGAAGATCGTGCAACGCCCCGTATTGTAGGAGTCAATAAGCGAGGAAGATTTTATAAAATTGCAGAAAATATCGGTTTTGAATCAGAATTTGCTGGTGGAGTGTTTTCCCCTTCTGGTAAAACTTATTTTGTAAACATTCAGCATGCGGGCTTAACTATAGCCATTCAAGGCCCGTGGACAAAAAAATTGAAGGGGGCTTAAATCTCACTTGACAGTCAAGTAGAATAGGGAAGCGAGAGTAGAGAACAGAGATAAGGAGTTGGAAAAAAATAACCTACGCATTGAACGACATCTTATAATCTATGGTGCAGTCAGGAAGGACAATCCATAGGGAAAACTATAGACAAATAAACTAGCATGAGAAATTTTATTTTAACAACAGTTACCACCCTATTATCAATAGCCGCAATTGGTCAAGTAGACACCGCACAGGTGTATAATTTAGTCGATCAAATGCCATTGATTCCAACATGTGGCGTAATGGATACGAGCTATGTCGCCAAGCAAAAATGCACACAAGATCTATTATTAGATTTTATCTATAGAAATGTTCAGTACCCAGATTCTGCTCGTTATAATGGAATAGAGGGGATGGTAGTCCTAAGTTTTGTAATAGGTCGAGATAGTATGATTAGAGAATCTCAAATTGTAAAAGACATAGGTGGAGGGTGTGGTGCAGCGGCCTTGTATGTCATCAATGCCATGAATCCAATGAACTTAAGATGGATGCCAGGACAAAAAGAAGGGGTACCAGTAGATGTAAGAATGACGATTCCTGTAAAATTTAAAATAAAAGAATTACCACCCTATGTCTTTATTAATGGAGATACAGTCTATACAGAATTGGATAAACCTTTAACTTATAAAGGAGGCATGGCAGCACTAGACAACTTTATTACGACCAATAAGAAATACCCTGACGCTGGTAATACCACTTGTAGTGCTGGAACAATAGAGACAAAAATATTAGTGAAGCCATCAGGAGGTATTGAAATTTTAGAGATGCTTGACTTCAGTAATTTAGGGGTAGACTTTCAATTTGAAGCCATTAGTGCGATTAATGCAACAATAGGCCAGTGGGAGATGGCCGAATATAATGGCAGAAAAGTACCTACTAGCTATGTTGTACGAATTGATTTTCAACCTACTGTTAATCAATGTGAATTTGTAGCTAGTAATTTTAAAACAGCTCAAGAATTAGTAACTGAGGGAAGTAATTTATTTAATGAAGGAGCAGAAGAAGAAGGATTAGAAAAATTAAGTGAAGCAATCAATTTGTTTCCTGATAATGCAGAGTACTTATATGCTAGAGGTCAAGCTTATTTGGAATTGAATCAAATGGATAAAGCTTGTATAGATTTAACGAAAATGAAAGAGCTGCTTTTAGTAAGTTGGGTGGATAACTTGTTGCCTTTAATTTGTAATCCTGCATTGAATCAAGAAACTGATGGAAATTAGATGGTATTTTTATGTAAGTAAAACTACTTATTCACTAAGAATTTAGTGTATGATTCACATTTCGCTGAAATCGCTTTTTTTTTAAACAAAAAATCATTTTGTCGATAATCAGCAAGTTATAGGATTTTTTGCCTAACACTTGGCAACGAGTATGTTTAATATATCTCTTTAGAGGGAGCGATTTAGTTTT
>CAYOBX010000302.1:0-7374 GCA_964402245.1 uncultured Saprospiraceae bacterium
CTATTATCTAAAAACTGCAAAGATAGCCATTTCGGGTATAAAATGGCAGTGAGTAAGAACATCTCTGCCCTTATATTCTCTGCTTCTAATTATCCTCAACAGCTTCATCCAATCAATAGTTCCTTAAGAATTTTCTTATAAAAGGATATTGTCTGTAAAACAAGTAAAAGGTTTGAATAATATCCATTTGAAGTTACAAACCAAAGGCCGTCAGGCTATGGTTCTTTATCTTGAGACTCGGCAACAAGTATGTTCTCAATGAGCATTTTAAATGATAAAACATTGTTTAATAAACTCTTAGACTTTAAGAAAATAAAGAATGTTAAGATTAATTCTCTTTGCTTTGTATAAAGTTTAGCAAACCAAATATTTTTTTTCATTTTTATGTAAAAAATAGATTCTAATTACTACCTTAGCATCGTGCACACCTTAAAATTCTACATTAACTACAGATTTAGCCTCTTTTACCTTAAGAATTAAGCCTTTCATATTTTACACAAAGACGTATTGCTTTTTAATTACATTCAAAACTTTTTCTAATTTAAAAGATTATTAATTATGTCAAGTTTATTACCTTTAATTATTCAACTTGTAAGTGGTGCGGTAGGTGGAAATGTTGCTGGTTCTTTAATGAAGAATCTTTCTTTAGGTACACTCTGGAACTCTGTAGCTGGTATAGCTGGAGGTGGACTAGGTGGTACTATTCTCGGTATGCTAGGTATGGGTGTTGACCAATCTGCTGGTGGAGCTACAGATATATCTGGAATGCTTGGATCTTTAGCAGGTGGTGGTGTAGGTGGTGGCGCATTAATGGCTGTCATAGGTTTGATCAGAAATGCAATGAACAAGTAGGTTTTTAATGATGAAGGATGAAGGAGAAATGATGAATTTGCTAGACTTTGACTAGGATGCATCCCACCACATTTGGTGTTCATCATTTTGTATTCATTATTAAAATGAGAAATTTACTAGACCTTGACTAGGATGTATCACATTCTATTTGGTATCCATCATTCATCATTTTGCATTCATCTTTAAAAAATTGGTTACTAGTTAACCTAGCCATTGACCAATATATTAATTATTATTAGCTTATTATTGCCAGTTCCTTCTTGTAAGGGCTGGCAATAGTATTTTAGACCGTTCTCCTACGGTCACTATCAGAAGTCAGACCGTTCTAGTTAGCTTACGCTATCGGAACTGTCAGAAGTCAGACGTATGATGTTGACGCCGCGCTCGCATCTGACAGCCATAGGCGTTCTGACCACTGACCACTGACCACTGACCACTGACCCCTAAAATTAAGATGCAGCGAGAATTTTTATTAAATATTCTTTTCCTTATTTTTATCAACCTCCTGATAAAGCCTTTTTTTATTTTTGGTATTGATCGGACCATTCAGAATCAAGTAGGCTTAGAAGAATATGGTATCTATGCTGCGCTCTTCAATTTTACTTTCCTAATCAATATTGTCAATGATTTTGGTATTCAAAGTTTCAACAATCAACGCATTGCACAAGATTCTCGATTATTACAGCGTTATTTCTCTAATATTTTTGTTTTAAAAATTGGATTAGGAGGCTTATATACTTTATTAGTCCTTATTTTGGCTTCAGTACTTGGTTATCTAACGACCTATTATCATTTACTTTTCTTTTTGATTCTTAATCAAATTCTCTTATCTGCTATTCATTTTTTTAGATCTAATCTATCGGCACTTGGTATGTATCGCACCGATAGTATAATGACTATTGTAGAACGAGTTCTATTAATTATTATCTGTAGTATTTTATTATGGGCTAATCCTTTTTCAACTTCTTTTCAAATCGAATGGTTTATCTATGCACAAACTGGCTCTCTTTTTATTGCAGCAGTTATTGGTTTTAGTATAGTCTATCAACAACTCCATTCTTTTCGACTACAATTTAATACTAGCATACTCTGGGAGTTATTAAAAAAAAGTGCCCCCTTTGCACTAGTTATTTTTTTGATGACCATCTATACTAGGGTTGATTTTGTAATGATTGAACGATTGTTGCCAGAAGGAAAAAAAGCAGCAGGGGTCTATGCATCTGCCTATCGCTTACTGGATGCTGTTAATATTATAGGTCTATTATTTTCTGGACTATTATTGCCTATGTTTTCTAAATTATTGAAAGCTAAATCTTCTATTATTCCATTACTACAGATAAGTTCCAGATTATTATTTTTTGGGACTATTCTTACAGCAGTTAGTGTTTATTTTTTTAGAATAGAAATTATGAATTTGCTCTATATACATACGAGTCCATATGCTGCCAATGTGTTAGGGATACTTATTTTTACTTTTATATTAGTTGGAGGAGGGTATATCTTTGGGACCTTATTGTTAGCAAATAAATCTTTAAAGCAACTCAATAAATTGTTTGTAATAAGTGTCTTATTAAATATCGGTTTAAACTTTTATTGTATTCCACGTTGGGGAGCACTTGGCGCAGCAGGCACTACACTAGTTACACAAGGTGTTGCTTTTATAGGTCAAGTATTAATAGCTAGAAAGGTGTTTGATTTGAAGATAGATTGGGTTTTAATAAAACAATTAGTAGGATTTATTATATTAATTTTTAGTATTGCTCATCTAGCATATCATTATGGACCTTTTGCTTGGATAGGAAATTTTTTATTAGTTTTAGTAGGAGGGATAGTCTTAGGATTTGTGGTGAATTTATTGAATAAAGAAGACTTTTTTTCCTTATTAAAAAATAGATAATTTCTAGAAAGAACCGAAGGAGTATTAAATGAAGTAGTTCTTTTTCTTGGTATTCGGCAACAAGTATGGTTAATTCAAAGTTACAACTTACCACCAGCAAACCATACTTGTTCTGCCTCTACAATACGAATGATCCGTACTTCTGTCCTACGATTATACTGATGGGCTTCATCCTCACAGGAAATATTATTTTTACAATGGTTTCGAATTTGTTGTTCCCCCATTGCAATTGCGTTAATTCGTCGAGGTGCTATACGGCCTTGCTGAATCAGATGATTTTTGGCAATACTAATTCTAGCTTGAGATAATTGTTGATTAAAAAAATCTTCTCCTCTTGCATCTGTGTGGTCGATTAACTCAATCTCAATACTTTTATACTTTCGCATCATTTGAGCCAAAGCGTCCAATTCAGCAGTATTATTTGCATTCACCGTTCCATTTTCTAAATCATAATAAATCGGATTCAATTCAATCACAGAACCAACTGTTAGATGGTCATCCAAATGAGTGGTTGGTATACTAACTACCGGGGTAAAACGATCAATATTCAATTGTAGTGCTTCTTCAGTTGTAGGCTCTTGGTTGATAGTAATTAAACGATCTTTGGTTTGGTAGCCATCTTTTTCTACTATTATAATATACTGACAATCAAATGGTAAACAAGCTTCAAAGGTGCCATTTTGATTCGTTAGCAACTCCAAAGGCATACCTCCCTTACTAGATCTAATCGTGATCTTTCCTTGAGCAATTGCAGTGCCATTTTGAGATAATGCTTGTCCTTTCAAGGTACTACAATTACCTACTTGTAAACTACTGTTTACCTTCGTTTCTATATTTGAATTTTGCTTAATAGAGATGGGGTCTGCTATAACTTCTTCTGTTATAATTTTCTCTGCTACAACTACAGGAGGCACTATCTTTTTAGGTGTTTCATCTATTGGGGTAGAAACATTTTTTTTCTCTACTAGAAGTTCTACTGGATGGTTTGGAATAGATTCTTCTATAATTGAATTACTAGCAATTATCTCCGTCTCGGAGGTAGGAACAATATCTGGGTTCACGCTTACTACTTCCTTAGCAAACAAATTTGTTGATGATTCGAATAAATAAATATCATCATTTCCGAATCCATCTACTCTATCAGATGCAAAAAACCCTTTTGTGCTCTCGTCATTTAGGATGAACCCAATATCTGCCTGTGGGGAGTTAAAAGAGTTGCTTAGATGCATTATTGGTCCCGGTATACCGCCTGAAAGATTTACTACGAAAATATCATAATCTCCTTTACCACCATGACCTTTAGAAGAAAAAAACAAATGTTCATTAGCATGAATAAAAGGGAAAGCGTCATTCTCTGGCGTATTAATCTGATCGCCCAAATTCTTAGGAATCCCCCATTGTGTTCCTTTTTTCTCTACCACATAAATATCGGTTCCACCATATCCACCCGGCATATCAGAGGCGAAATATAAGTATTTTCCATTAGTAGAAATAGATGGATGTCTATTGGAATAAGTTTCACTATTAAAAGGCAGATCAACAACATGTAGCCAGTCTTCTCCTTTTTTCCTTGCTTCGTAAATTTTCATAGCATACTGAGCATTATCATTTTTCAACTCACTATTACTAGTATAATAGACTACATCTTCTGATTGATTAAATGTTGCTTGTCCTTCGTGTCTATGAGTATTCACAGTTGAAGAAAAAGGAATTGAGTGATTAGGCATTCCATCTTCATCTAGAATGGCATAATACAATTCAAAAAATGGCGTGTTAGCGGATTTGTTTTCTTCGGATTGGGTAGATACATAAACAATTCCGTTTTTATAATAGCTAGGAGAAAACTCATATCCCGAGGTGTTGATACGAAAAGCATTATATATCTGTACTTCTGGTGTAGGAAGTTCTATAGTGGAGGATTGTTTGATAAGAGAAGAATAGATAGGATTATCTTGAGCAATGATTAGTTGCACGAATAAAAATAGTATTCCTAATGTATAGTGTATCCTTACCATTTACTGCTATGAAAATTGAGTAGTCTTAGTACACGAGAAATAAAAATACTCTTTTTGATCTATGTTTGCAATAGTCTGCTTATCAATACCTCTACAATCTTTGCATCTCTGCGTTCAATTTATAGATGTATAGTCCAATCTAATAAATCTAATTTGTAGTAAAATCTTTTTGAATCAATAGATTGACCCAATTATCTTCACTAACTCCCATCATTGTAAATTTATACGCTTTATTGGGTACTAATACAGGTAGTGCAGTAGTGTCCGTGATATTTAAAACTACATTACTTAAATCATAGAAGGTAAAGTTTTTTTCAAATGTGTAGGTACCAGAAATAAAATTATCATCTTCATCCGAAATGACCTGAAAGTAAATAACACTCTCTTTTATTTCTCCGTCTTCCCAAGTAAAAGTTGGGGTAACTCCTTCTTCCAATACATTTCCTAAATCAGGATTCACCTCTGTTGGTTTGGTAGATGTTTTTTGTCTGATAGGAGTACAAGTATGGAGTTTTCCAGGTGTTCTATAGGTGACCACTCCCATTCGTTCTCCTGTAAATGGTATATTGTTAAATTTCCATAGGTAGCCATTAAAAATAGGCTCCGCAATTAAATCTTTGGCGACATATTTTGAAAAATCTAAAGAGTCTGCCACATTTTCTGCTTCAAAATATCTAAAATCTGTTGCACCTTCGATTGGATAAAAGAATACAGCCGTTGGTTCTGAACCAGCTCCGAATAAACCATCTGCTTTTCCCCCTGCACAAGCGATGAGGTCTGCTAGTTCTAAATTATTATTTAATTCAATAAAATCTGCAAGTATAGTTTCTTGTAGTTCATCATTTTTACTACAAGAAAAAAAAGATACAATGACTAATAGAAAAATTAGATGCCTCATAAAAATCTAGTTGAAATGTAAAATTTATCTCTCTCGTACACTTTTTGAAAGACCATTTCCCATCACGTAGCATAACGAAGTGAGTGGTTATGTAAAAAGTGTATGGTAGTCAAAAGTTCTAGATGTTTCTATACTAAACACAATAATAAAGGAAGAAGTTATGTCTTGGGAAGGTCTTTTAGTTAAAAAAAACTCCTTGTAAAAAATAAACTTCTGCCACTAAATCTTCATAGCTATGTGGTCTTTTTTTATTAGGCGAATTATCATCCATTAACTGAAGGACATATTTTGCCATCGGCTAAAGCTTGATCTATAGTCCTCCATCGCTTTATACACATCTGAACGGTAACTATAGCCTCGAACTAAAGTGAAAATAGCTCGGTCTATATAATTATCTTCAATTAGCTGTATAGAGCGATTAGCACGCGCCAGTGCGATCTCTAATTGGTTCAGTTTAATATGTGCTGGCACAACCAAATTTTTAACACATAGGTACTATGTGTTAAAAATTTGGTTGTAGCTTTGCCGCAATAAGACTTTTTTGGCTCGAAATAAGTTTAAAAAAATCGAGGATTCATAAATTCTTCTTGTTCTTTCTTACCACCTGTTTCGATTCCTTTAAAACAATAACGAACCATTGCTTCTAAACTACCGCTGTTATAACTTTTTAATTCGGAGACCGTTACATCATAGGAAATACCAAAAATCAAGTTATCTCTTATTTGTGCACTAAACAATAAATCGACGGATTCAATTGGTACACCATCCCTAGAGCCTCCTACTCTGAAAGTAGCACCTACTACATACTTCCCTGATAAAATGGCACTTAGATTAACATCTATATCTAAAGGAACATTTTGGGCATATTTGACTAATAGCTGAGGGTGAAACTGTACCTCATTATTTATATCCATTAGATAGCCCCCCATCAAATATAAGTGTCTAACCTCTCTCGAAATAATAGCCGATTCTTGTGAAAAGTCAATATTATTTTCGATTAATCTTGGTGCGGATAAACCAACATAAGTTCGATCATCATTATAGTAGAGTCCAAAACCAAAATTTGGTAATAACTTCGTTTGCATGCCCGTTGGAATACTAGCGTCTGTGCTAGCGGCTTGAATGGCAACAATCCTTTCATCGGCAAAGTTTGCTTTCAAATAACGAGCCGTTCCTTGGATACCTATTCCTAACATGCCTTTGCCCACCTCAATATGATAGGCATAAGCTGCATCAAAATCATAGCGATCTGATATACCTATATTATGTCGAACCAGATTGACCCCTAAACCTACGCGCCGTTCATAAAATGAAGCATCCAAACTAATCAACTGTGTATTAGGGGCACCTTCTAGTCCAAGCCATTGGTTCCGTGTAATTCCTGTAGCACAGATTAGTCCCATACTTCCTGCATAGGCAGGATTGTAACTCAACTTATTATACATGAATTGAGTGTACTGTTGGTCTTGTTGTGCAAAACTAGAAAGCGTAAATAAAATAGCTAATGAAAGTAAAATTATTTTTCTCATGTTCTAATATTTCTTTTAGAAATAGATCGCTACGCTGTCAGAGGTCAGATCGCTTCACTGTCAGAGGTCAGACTTATAACGTTGACTGCATCACGTTCAACATCACGTGGTCAACATCATACGTCTGACCTCTGACAGCCGTAGGCGATCTGACAGCAAAGCGATCTGACTTCTATTAAAAAA
>CAYOBX010000303.1:0-7369 GCA_964402245.1 uncultured Saprospiraceae bacterium
CAAGTTTGTAACTTGATTTTTTAGGCAATATTCTTTTTATAAGAAAACCCTTATAGTTAGAGTGAGGTTATTTTTTTCGACTACCCGTCTATAATTGATCGCAAAGATGCAGAGGTTTATTGTTCTTTATCCTTGAAAATCAACCATTTTGTAATGGTTTGATTTTTAAACATTTACAACGTTAGACGGGCAGCCTTTTTTCGTAAGACAAGGCGTGAGGAGTGAAGATAGCCTTAGCTACCTGATCGACGAACAAGGCAGTATTACGGAAAAAGAGTCCATTTTAATTGTCAAGAACTTAGAGTTCTGACCACTAGTCAATTGCGTTTAGAAAGTATAGATTTGGTATGCTGATTTTGAATTAGATCACTTTTGTAAATGGAAGACACTTGTTTGTCAAGTGATTTATTAATTGTAAAATGAAAAGAACTTCCTTGTCCAATTACAGAATCTACCCAAATCTTCCCTTGGTGCAGTTCTACTACTTTATGGCAATGTGCTAAGCCTGCTCCATTACCAGCATAATTTCCCTTTGGTTGTAATCGATGGAACATTTTAAAGATATGACCATAATCTTCTGTATCTATTCCAATTCCATTATCTTCTATTGTAAACAGCCAATTATCTGCTTTACTGATCGCAGATATTTTAATTAAGGGATTGTCTTGTTTTTTACTGAATTTGATAGCATTTGATATTAGATTTTGAAAAAGTAATCTTAATTCTTTTTCATATCCAATTACTATTGGCAAGGGTTCTTGTAATACGTGAATTTTCTTTTCTTCTGCAATTTGTTGAAATTCTCTATTAATATCAGCTACTAATTCTTGTAAATTAACAGAACCTAATTGAGACATGTTACTAATACGGTTATGGTCAAATAGGTCATGAATTAAGCCAGTCATTCGATGGGCTGCTTGGTTCATAAAATGAAGGCTGTCTTTTGAGACCTGGTCTAATTGGTTATTTTTTTTATTTAATAATAGATCGGAATAAGTATTTATTGTTTTCAAAGGTTCTTGTAGATCATGGGAGGTGATATGATTAAATTGTTCTAATTCTTTATTTCGTTTGTGTAACTTTTCAATGAATAGTTGCTTCTCTTCTAATACTATATTTAATTCATTTTGATTTTCTTCTATCAATCTTACGAATCTGGAGATGATAAAATAGGAGACACCAATTATATATATATAATTGGTCACTAAACTAATATGACCATCATGTCGAAAGTAATATACTAATATCAGCAGGAATGAAATAATGAATAGAATATTTTTGTAAAGCGAATTCTTAAAGAGTAAGGCAAACAAAATCGGTAGGGATGCTAGATACAAGAAAGCGGTGATAGAAACACCATCGAAAATTAGTATAATTTGAAAAAGTAGGAGGACAAATAAAAGATAGATTGCTCCTTTCTGATGCCCTTTTTTTATACTTATAAAATAAGCTAAAATAAGTTGAGAAATTAGAAATAGATTTATCATTGAACCTTTATAATCTCCTATAAAAAATCTAACAAAAAAAAATGGAATTGGCGTCATAATATAAATAAGAATGAAGCAATTGATCATTTTGCCTCGTACGAATTCAATATTACTCCAGCTTTTGTCTAAGCCTTTTTCAGATAGATTATTAAATGTATTCCTTATTTTTGCTATCATGATTAGGAATGTTATTACTATATCTTAATCTAGCTAAAACTATTCCATAACCCGTATTGAAGGGATTGTTTTGTTATTAATTAAACATTTATATGTATTTTTCAAGTAAGTGATTGATTTTTAATATATTATATATTTAAAAATAAATATTGTATCTATTAATTGTTTTTGTAATTTTATCCAAAGATTTGACGAATTTATCCACCTAGTAACGACAAAAGAATAACTCCATCATTTGGACGGCTTCTTTGGTCCTCAGCGGCCCATTCGCTTTGCGGTTCACAAACGGTGTTTGCTCATCTTAAAAAATACTTCCGTAGCGCAGCTATGGAACGATGAAAAAATAAACTTACAATTTATGCTGCTTCTGTGCATCCCATCCGCTTTGCGGTTCGTTCGTTTGAATGTCCACTGGACATTCACCTTGCAGGATCACTCACTCCTCCTTCTTTTTCTCCTTGAAAACAGTCATTATATCAACATAATTCCCGTTTTCAAGAAAAAAAAGGGCAAAAGAATCCGTCCAAATGCCGAAGTTATTTTTTTGTCGTTATTTAAGAAGAATAACCCATAAATTTTAGAAATGATCCAATACGTAAGTATCAAAGGGGGTACAGCACCCGTAGATTTTGAAACAGCTATCCTTGATGGCTTTGCAGCGGATGGAGGTTTATATGTGCCGACTGAATTGCCTAAAATAACAATGGCTCAATTATCCTCATGGAAAGAGCTTTCTTTCATTGAATTAGCTTATGAGGTATTATCCCTATTTATAGATGAATCTGTGATGCCTGCGTCCGCACTAAAAAAAATACTACAAGATAGTTACCAAGCATTTTATGACGCTGACACTATTCCATTTTATCAATTAACGACTCAAAAGAATTTAATCATTCAAGAACTTTTTCATGGTCCTACCCTTTCTTTCAAGGATATTGGGATGGCTTTTATTGTGAATTTATTTCACTACTTTTTGAAGCGGAAAGAAGAGAAAATGACGATTGTAGTAGCGACTACTGGAGATACAGGTCCTGCTGCGGCTCATGCCTCTATGGGGAAGTCTACTATTGATACTTGGGTTTTATATCCCAAAGAAATGATAACCGAAGAACAGGAGCGACAAATGACCACCATCACTGCTCCAAACGTATATCCTGTAGGGGTGAGCAATTGTCCAGATGGTGCGGATGATTTAGATATTTTAATTACAGAATTGTTTGCCAATAAGGAGTTGAAAGAGACCCTTAATTTATCAAGTGTTAATTCTATCAATTGGGGGAGAGTGATGATGCAAACAGTGCATTATTTTTATGGATATTTAAAAACAGTAGATCGGGTAGGTGTACCTTTAAATTATGCAGTACCATCGGGAGCTTTTGGTAACTTGTGCGCTGGTTCATTAGCTAGGGCAATGGGTTTGCCTGTTGGAAAATTTATTGTATCCAATAATCAAAATGCTTGTTTGTATAGAATTTTTTCTCAAGGAATTTTTTCTAAAAAGGAAATGATTAATTGTCCATCTTCTGCTATAGATATTTTAGTACCCTATAATTTTTGGCGGTATTTATACTTTGCGATTGGTCAAGATCCGTTTAAAATAAAAACATGGATGGAAGCATATGAGCAATATGGAACGGTTCAATTTGATGAAATAAGTTATCGGCAATATAGTAAGGGATTTATTGCTTATTCTATTTCGGATGAACAAACTTTAGCAACTATAAAGGAGGTATACCTTCAAGAAGGGTATTTGTTAGATCCTCATGCTGCGGTGGCGGTAGCTGCAGCCAATACTTTTAATAAAGAATTTTCAAGTGAGGAGCCAATTCTTTGTTTAGCCACGGCACACCCCTCTAAATTTCCGGTTTCTATTATAGATGCCTTGGGTATTGGTGAAAACCTACCAGCCGAGGCAAAACATTTTTCAATTGAGACCGCTAAAAGTTATTGTGAGAAAATTTATACTTGTCATTTTGGAAATATGCGAACGGCCATTCCTAATGCAATGAGAGCGAATTCGATAAATATAAATAAGTAACGACTCAGTTATTATTTCGTCGTTACTTAGAGATATTACTTTAACACCACCTCGTCACTACGCATATCATCCGCAATCTTTTTCATAGCTAAGTAAGTATCTTGGTGGGATAGAGTAGGAGCAATAATATTAAATTGACGGAATCTCCAAAAAGCCGTTGCAGTAGCT
This sequence comes from uncultured Saprospiraceae bacterium, assembly GCA_964402245.1. Taxonomy (GTDB): domain Bacteria; phylum Bacteroidota; class Bacteroidia; order Chitinophagales; family Saprospiraceae; genus JAFMDF01. The sequence goes on from CAYOBX010000303.1 coordinate 3,871, forward strand.
GCATAAGCGATGAATAATTTAAGCGACCCTTCTTCTTCTGTATCTAATGGTGCTACCTGTTCATATCCACTAATTAATTGTCGAGCTTTTGAAAAATCAATACTGCCATTGACCGTGCATAAACCCACAATAGCCATTCCAATGTCGTACATTCTATAATAATAGCAAGCTTCCTCAAAGTCAATGATTGTTGGCTTATTTTTTAAATCTATGATGACATTGCTAAAAAATATATCGCCATGAATTAAAACCTTTGGTAAAGTGGTATTTAAGTTCGATAAGATATAGGTATGCATTTCCGTCAACCAATCAACAAAAGGATGGTGAATTTTTTTCTCTTTCAACTCTGGAAAGACTTGTTCTCCATAAGAGTATTCATTCGGTAAATAATCTGGTGCTGGAATAAGATGCAACTGACCCATTGAAATCCCTATCTGTTCTATTTGTTGATCGGTAGGTTGCCGTATGATTTTTCCTGGAAGATAAGATTTTAATAGAATGGGTTTGTTTTTAAAAAAACTAATATTTACATCTTTGGCATTAGGAATAACGGTAGTGCTTTTAAATTGATGATCGTCTAAATGTTGTAATAAGTCTGCTAGTATAGTGATTTCCTCAAAAGTTTTTCTTTCACAGATCGTAAGTATATATCGTTGTTGATTCGTTTCTAAAAGGTAATTAGTGTTTTCTGCTCCCCCTTCTAAGATAGACCAATTTTTAATTGGAGCAATATTATATTGCTGTAAAATTGTTTGAAGGGAATTTTCATCTAATGTGGTATATAACATGGAAGTTGTTTCAGTAGTTTATTAGACTTGTTACTCTTTAAGAAGTGCTTCTATGAAATGTGGATTTTTTCGATAGTTTGTCTTAAAAAATTAGTGCATAGCCGAGCTACGGACTCATTTTTTAAGGCAAAATAGCGAGAAAAGACATTTTCAGAGGAGTCTTTCTTAAAGGGTAACAAATCTATTGTATAATATAATAGTTATTGGGTGTTGGAACTAATTTCAATTAGTCGAGAATTCATCCTAACTTATCGAAAGAACCAATAACTATTATTAGTTATTTGTATTATTGTTATATGAACAATCGTGTAGATGAGTGTTTATGTGGTATTTGTGAAAGATTAATGTTAAACAATAAAAAATCACACAATGGGTAACTATGTTGACAATCATTTAATTAGAGATGAAAAAATCATGCATGAGACTAAATTTCATTGGATAATTTTTTGTTCCTTAAAAGCACTTTTTTCACTTTTTTTGATTCCAATTATAAAGCAATGGACTTCCGAGTTCGCTATTACCAATAAACGAGTTATTGTTAAAACAGGTCTAGTTGCTAGGGAAACTTTGGAGATGAACCTACAAATGATTGAAAGTGTGAATGTCGACCAGAGCGTATTAGGAAGAATTCTAGGCTATGGAGACTTGGTTATAGTAGGTACTGGTGGTACTAAGGAAACTTTCAAAGATATTCGCAAACCTATTACCTTTCGGAAGCGGTTTCAAGAATTAAGTTTGTAAATTCATAGAAGCACTATTTTTTTGCTGGTTTATCTGTTATCTTTAAAGTAATTGTTGCCGTCATTACCTCTACTCCTTTTATGTTTTTAACAGACACAAAACAAGGAACTTCGCTTGGAGTCCAATCTACTTTTGATAAATCACAAGTGGCAGTAAGATTAGTAGTTGCTTTTTTCAAATAAGCCACTTCCATCCCCATAGGTATCCATCTTCTATGATTAGGGATAGACACTTCTGCACAAATACCCATTGCATATTCGCATATATTACACATTGCTATGGCATGAACTGTTTGTATGTGATTAAGTATAGCTTTTCGCTTTTTCATACTCACCTTAATAAAATTAGGACGCAATTCTTCAATTTGTGGTCGAATAGTCTTGAAATAGGGGGCCTTTCTAGCAACCATATAGGAAAATATTTTTTTCCCAAATGGATATTGCTGGATTTTATTATAGGATTTTAATACTTGATTCATTATATCTTTTTTTGTAATTAGCTAGGGGTCAGGTGGTATTTCGTAAAAAGAGAACTATTTCGGCTCTGATTCCAAGGAATTATGTTTTATATTACTGCAAATTAATACATCCAACCATTTTATATAGCTTTAGCGATTTAAAAATGATAAATTTTTTTGAAGATTTTCACTACACCCCTCCTTCCAATTATTTAAAAATTACTACAATAGATATGCATACTGGTGGAGAACCTTTGCGTATCCCAATAGCTGGATTGCCCAAAATAGAAGGAAATTCTGTATTAGAAAAACGGAATTTTTTTAAAGAAAACTATGACCACATCCGAACAGGATTAATGTTTGAACCACGAGGACATGCGGATATGTATGGCGCAATTGTAACCGCACCCAGTACAAAAGAGGCCGATTTTGATGTCTTTTTTATCCATAATGAAGGGTATTCTACTATGTGTGGTCATGCGGTACTGGCTTTAACAAAATTCGCTTTTGAAACCAATTTAATTCCAAACAGAACCAATAATAAACTCACCATAAATGTTCCTGCTGGAACAGTATATGCAGAAGCAAAAATAGAGGATGGGATAGTAGTAGAAAGCACCTTTATAAATGTACCTTCTTATTTGCATAGCAGAGATCAATTAGTACAGGTGGAAGGTATTGGTGAAGTGAAATTTGATATTGCATTTGGAGGAGCGTACTATGCCTTTGTAGAGGCAGCATCAGTAGGATTAAAAATGACCCCTGAATATTATACTCAGTTGATTGATTATGGAAAACGAATAAAGTATGCGGTGATGGATAGTATGGAAATTAATCATCCAGTAGAACCAGATTTAAGTTTTTTGTATGGGGTGATATTTACAGGTTTGCCTGAAGATGCCAAACATCATTCTCGGAACGTATGCATTTTTGCCGAAGGAGAAGTGGATCGATCGGCAACAGGCTCTGGTGTAAGTGCTAGAGCAGGACTCCATTTTTCTAAAGGTTCTTTACCATTAAATCAAGCCATCACTATAGAAAGTATATTGGGTAGTACTATGACTGTAGAGGCTATTGAAAAAATAGATTTTCATGGTTATGAAGCAGTCCTACCTAAGGTAACTGGTACGGCAAGTTTTATTGGGAAAAATGAATGTTGGTTTGCACCAGATGATCCTTATAAAAGAGGATTTATATTTAGATAACTTTACACTCTTTTAACTAGTGTTAGTGGAATTGCCTATACGATTCGCTTTCCTATCATCTTATAAATTTTGCTCTGATTGGTAAAGTTGCAGCGACTTTCATCACTACTATTTGACCAGGAGTAAAACTAAATTCTTTTAAATAGCAAGGTTTGTAATAGGACATATAATTTTCAATTAGAGGTTTATATTCAAATCCCTCCTCATTTTTTAAGTTGGATAATTCACAGGTAGTATAGTTAACATAAACTTCAAAAACAGTTCCTGGGTCTGGTGGAGTATCGCAAATTCTATCTCCAAGAATAGCA
>CAYOBX010000304.1:0-7340 GCA_964402245.1 uncultured Saprospiraceae bacterium
AGAAAACGACCCCGAAAAAACGACAACATTCAATTCTTCAAATGATGGACTTATTTTTTTGCCGTTACTTAGGATTAAAATTCAACTAGTGATTCGCATATGTAAATAAAATCATTCCTTGATACACATGTTCACGAGATTTATCAAAGGACAAATTCAAGTCTCAAGTACAAGTTCAAGCCATGATGTTGACCCCAGACGCTTGCCTGCGTTGCGTTTTGGACTTGAACTTGATTCTTGCGCTTGTACTTCTACAAAAGTAAGGATCAATTACCTCGATAAACTTGTCAAAACAGATGGTAAATATAAATAAAAAGTTTTAAAAGTAAATAATATTGAATTATTTAAAACTTTTTATTGGATAAATGATAATGTCTCGGCCAAAACTCACTTTTTTTTTTTAAATATAAAATTTTATTAATTTAAATTTGGTCAACCAGTTTATTCTTTTACCTTTGATTGGAAATAATTGGTTGACCAATTTTAGTATCATTTTACTAGACCATACCGTCAATCAGTTACGAATATCTTTATAAAAACGAAATCTGTCTCGCTCCTTTGCTCTAATATTACTCAAATAATTAAATTATGATAGACAATTTACCCAAAAAAATGATTGGTAGCCGATTAGGATGGTTTCTTTCCATTTTGATAATGCTGTTACCTTTGTTTTTAACTGAAACTGCATATGCAAATAATAATTTGCCTTCAATTATGAATGAAGCGAAAACCGTTACTGGTACAATTACTGATGCTGCGGACGGAACACCATTAATAGGTGTAAATGTATTGGTAAGAGGAACAGGTAGAGGTACAATTACTGACTTAGACGGTTACTTCTCTTTAGAAGCAGAAGACACAGATGTCCTAGTTTTTAGTTATACAGGTTACACGGATTTGCAAGTATCTGTAGGCAATCAAACGACCTTTAATCTTGAGCTAAGTCAAGATGTTGCACAGTTAGATGAAGTAGTGGTAATTGGATATGGTACGCAGAAAAAATCTCACTTGACAGGTTCTGTTTCTAAGGTTGTAAATGAAAAATTAGATCAAATTGCGGTTCCTAGAATTGATGATGCATTGATAGGTCAAGTGTCTGGGGTTAATATCCAAACTACTTCAGCAGAAGCTGGTGCGGCGCCTACTATTACCATTAGAGGATTTGGATCGGTCAATGCGGATTCAGGACCTGCAGTAGTAGTGGATGGTCTAGTAGTAGATGCTGATTTTTTAGGAAATCTAGATATCAATGATATACACTCATTTGAAGTATTAAAAGATGCAGCATCTGCTGCTATCTATGGTAGTGAAGGTTCAAATGGTGTGATTTTGATTACTACAAAAAGTGGGGAAGCTGGAAAAACCAAATTTACTTATGACACTTACTTCGGTAGAAAAGAAGCATTTGGAAGTGATAATTATAAAAAGAGCGTTGCGGAGTGGTCAGCAAGAGAATTAGCGGAATCTGGTACGCTTACTAATCACACGAAATATGCACTTCAATTAGTGGAAGATACGGGAGTTGATAGAGATTGGCAAGATGTATTTTTTGATGGTGGAAATATTTCAAGTCATTCTTTTGCTGCAAGAGGAGGAAATGAAAACACGAAATTCAGTGTTTCCTTGAGAACAGTAGGAGATGAAGGAGTGGTCATTACGGATGATTACCGATTATATGCTGGAAAAGTAAAATTAGACACTAAGATTGCTAAAAATCTAAAATTCGGATTTAGTGCTACCCCTTCTTATTCAGAGCGAAGAAGATTACCAACCTCTATACACAATCCTATCAGACAATCTCCTTGGTTACTTATTCGCCACACAGAAGAGACGCTTCCATATATTGATAGAGATGAATATCCAGATGTAGGAGTAGGGGATTATTTTAATGAGGATCATTTGAGGAATATAGATATAGACCCTAATGATGATTTTGGTTCTAGTAGACCTCGTACTTCTGGTGATCAAAATCCTTTTGCTCAATATGTTGAAAGAGAACATTATGAGTTTAGAACTAATTTATTAGCTCGAACCTATTTGAGTTATAAAATTGTGGATGGTCTTACTTTAAAAACATCACTGGGTACCACTTTTGAAAATCGTAAAAGAACAAGATACGATGGAACGCAGCATCACTCAGCAGGGGCGAGTAGAGCTCAATATAATTTACAAAATAGATTCCGTACTAGAATAATAAATGATAACACATTGGATTATAATACCTCAATGGGTAACAGTGATTTAAGTGTTTTGGTCGGTGCAACTATTCAAGCGAGACAAACGGAGAATAGTGTAATTGAGGGATCTGGATTTACAAATGATTTGCTTAAAAATTTACAAGGAGCCACCATCGTTTCTGAATGGGAAGAAACCAATGTTGAACAAAACAAAATTGGTTATTTTGCTAGGGTTAATTATGCTTTTAATAATAAATACTTGATTAATGCTTCTTATAGACGAGATGGTAGTTCTGTTTTCGGGAGAGATTCAAAATGGGGTAATTTCCCAGCTATCTCTGTGGGTTGGAATGCACATAATGAAGATTTTCTGAGCGGTAATGGACTTATCAGTAGATTGAAATTTAGAGCTAGTTATGGATTCACTGGTAATGAAAACTTTAATGTTGGGGACGACATTATTAATAACTATCCTTATTTAGCATTATTAGATAACAATAATGCGGTGATTGAAGGTGGTATTACTAATGGTGTTTCTCCATTGAATATAGCCAATGCATTGTTGCAGTGGGAATCTTCTGAGGAATTTAATCCTGGAATTGATTTTGGATTTGCAGATAATAGAATAACAGGATCTTTGGATTATTATGTAAGAACTAGTGATCAATTATTATTAGAAAATCCAGTTTCTTATGTTACTGGATTTGATGCAGGTATTGTGAATTTAGGAGAAGTGCGGAATAGTGGATTCGAACTGGAAGTCAGAACGAGAAATGTTGCTAATACAAATTTTAAATGGAATAGTACATTTATTGCATCAACAAACGATAATGAGTTAATTAGTTTTGGGGAATCAGATGGTCAATTGACAGTCGATGGATGGGGTAGAAATTCATTATGGATTAATTCTGTAGGGAACCCTATCTCTTCTTTTTATGGATTTGTAGTAGATGAATCAATAGAATTAGGTACTCAATATTATGACTCTCCTTATATTCCAATTAATGGGGTATCAGAAGATGTAATCGTTAAAGATTTAAATGGGGATGGTTTAATCACCGATGAGGATCGAACCATTCTTGGAGATCCATATGCAAATTTGATTTGGAGTTTGACCAATGAGTTTCAATTTGGTGATTTTGATTTTTCTTTTATGATTCAAGGAAGCTTAGGTGCTGAAGTGAAAAATGTAGGGGATCAATATTTTGGTACACATTGGCAAGGTTCAACTAGTAATATACAACAAGTGGTTGAGGATGGAGTCATTCCTCATGCTTCTTTTCTACAACAAAGAGTACATACTAATGACATCGTACAGAGTGCCAGCTATTTTTCATTGAGGAATGTAAATATTGGGTATAACTTCCCTGTTGAGAAAGTATCATCAATAGGCTTAAGAGGTGTAAGACTTTATGTGTCTGGTCAGAATTTGATTTATAATACGGATGAGGACTACAATGGATTTAATCCTGAATTTATTGACGGTAATAATACACCTACATCTTATGGTGCTCAAAGAGCAGGTACTCCATTATTCAGAACTTTCACAGGCGGAGTGAATGTTCAATTTTAACCCCAATAATTAATTAATAAAATAATAATGAAATACACTAAATATACATTCTTTTTAATAATAGCACTGCTTTTCAATTCCTGTGAGGGTGACTTTTTAAACCCAATACCAGATTCTGCTATTGTTGTTGATTCATTTTTTGCATCAGATGATGATGTATTGTCTGGAATTACAGGAATCTATGATGCCTTACAGGGAGTCAATGTAAATACGGAGTCAAATACGACTAGATTTAACCGTGGCTTACAATTTGAATTTATGGTGACGGAAATGCGTAGTGATAATACAAGTACCGCAACATTAGAAGGTTCTAGAGCTGATTTTCATAGGTATAGAGTGGACCCTACCAATGTACAATCAGAAGATTATTGGCAATCCATGTACCAGATTATTTTTAGAGCAAATAATGTTTTAAATTTTATTGATGTTGCAGACGCAAGCAATCAGAGTGCTTATGCTGCTGAAGCTAGATTTTTGAGAGCGATTGCTTATTTCCGATTAGTAAGATTGTATGGTGCAGTGCCGATGGTAACGAGTGTAGTAAGTCCAGGGGAAGATGAATTACTTTTTACAAGGGTAGACGAAGATCAGGTTTATGCGCAAATAATTTCAGACTTACAAGATGCGGTTGCCAACTTAGATAACAGCTTTAAGTCTAGAGCTTCTAAAGCAGCAGCACAAGGTATTCTGGCAAAAGTACTCATGACTCAAGCAAATCCTGATTATGCAGGTGCTCAACAATTATTGGAAGAAATAATCAATAGTGGTGAATTTAGTTTACAAAATAATTTCAGGGATGTGTTTTATAATGAATTGAATGATGAAATTATTTTTGCTATTCAATATCAAACTGGAAACTCTCAGGAAAGTCAAGGTTTTTCAGCAGAATTTACCTCTACAGTCCGGCAGGGAAGACAGGATGGTCTAAATCTTGCCAATCCTAATCTTGTGGCAGATTTCACAGTATTTGGAGGAAATAGAACCGAAGTTTCTTTTGTAACTTTTGGTTCAAAGAATGAAGTGACAAAGTTTTTACCAGACGGATCTGACGTTTCTGTATTCCCGCCTACCTATGGTCCAAGTCCAGGTGATGCTGGAAATGACTTGATTGTTTTACGATATGCAGATGTATTATTATTGCATGCAGAAGCTATTCTGGGAGGTTCAGCTCAAACATCAAGTGGGGCGGCAATAAATTCCTATATGGCGGTTAGAACCAGAGCTGGCTTTGATGCAGCCGATCGTCCTGCTGCACTAACTTCAGGGGACTTATTGGTAGAAAGACGAGTAGAATTGGCATTCGAAAATCATCGGTTCCATGATTTAGTGAGATTTGGAGTTGCGGATGCAGTCTTAGGTGCACACGCAGCTGAAAATGGATTTACTGAATATAATGCTAGAAAATTATTATTACCAATTCCATCAAGAGAAATTAATTTAAGCAGAGGGCTATTAACCCAAAATCCTGGGTATTAAATAAAAAATTAGTAGCTATTTAGGATGTTCTTTTTTTTAAAAAAATTAGAAGTTTTCAAAAAAAAAGAACATCCTAAATAGCTACAAAAAATAATAAAATGAACAATAAATTTAATTTTATTTCAATAGCAGCTAAGTTATTCTGTGTAGCTTTCATAGCTTTCACAGTTCTAACTTTAAACAGTTGTCGAGACGCTTTTGATTTTGACTTACCAGAAGCGAATTCTATACCTGACACAGCTTTACCTGTGGCTAACTTTTCCTATGCTTCTGCTTTGGAAGACTTTAGAACAATTAAATTCACTAACCTTTCTTTAGAATCTACAACATTTGAATGGGACTTTGGAGGAGGAAATACATCAACTGAAGAAGATCCTTCCTATACATTTTCAGGAGAGGGTACGTTTCCAGTAACATTAACTGCAAGAGATGGAAGAGGAGAAACATCTGTGACAACTATAGAGGTGATGGTGGTAGAAGGTCCTTTTCAACCAATAATTCTGGAAGCAGGTTTTGAAGATAATTCCCTAGTTGATGGTTCTGGTGATGGACGAGATTCTTGGAGAACAAGTATAGGCGGTGTTATTCAGATTACAGGTAGTCCAGTAACATTTGGATCTCAAGGTGCCAAGTTACCTAATGACGAAAGTCGTGTTGGGTATCAAGAAATTGCTGTAGAAGCTAATACTAATTATGACCTGAGATTTTGGTACACGATGAGAGATGATTCGTCCGATCCTTGGGTAACTGTAGCGGTAATAGGTGCAACACAATTTGGACCTATTACGACTCGGCAAGAAGCTACTGACGGAACCATCGCTTCTGTAACCGTAAACGACACCTCGAATCCTGATGAATATTTAGAACAGACATTATCTTTTAATTCTGGAGACAATAACGTTATTGGAATTTATTTCTTGAATGGCCCTGTGGAAGCTAGATTAGATAATTTTTCAATTGATATTGGAGCGGAAGGTGCCGTACCTCCATCAGCAGGATTTGATATTGCACAAAGTGAGGATAATTTTTTGGAGTACACATTCACGAATACATCTTCGGATGCTGCAGGCTTCTTCTGGGATTTTGGTGATGGAAATACTTCAACAGAAGAAAATCCAACCCATGTTTACGCTACTCCTGATAATTATACGGTTACGCTTGAGGTTACTGGCGAAAGTGGTTTGACGGGTACTTTAGAAAGAGGAATTGATATACAAGCACCAGTTACAGTAGATTGTAGTTGGGAAGTAGATCCAGAGGATTATCGGACTGTCCATTTCGTAGATGCTTCCGTGGGAGCAGAAGAACTATTGTGGGAATTTGGAGACGGTTTTCAATTTACAGGAATGAGTGCTTCACATACGTACCGTGAAGATGGTATTTATACTGTTACCTTGACTTCCACGAGTGTAACTGGTCTTCAAGATTCAAAACAATTTGATGTAACCATTTCCCAAGGATTTATCGCAACAATTAGTGAAGCTAGTTTTGAAGATAATGATCCTTCAGCTGCAGCTTGCGGTTCTAAGCTAGATGGTCGGGATTGTTGGAGAAATAGTGCATTAGGAGGGGTTATTCAGATTACATCAGGTCCAACAGTAACAGGTTCTCAAGCGGCCAAGTTGCCTAGTGATGGTTCTCGTATCGGTTATCAACGTGTGATGGTGGAGCCTAATACGATATATAACGTGACTTTTAATTACACGATGAAAACGAGTCCTGAAGGAAGTTTAACGGTTTCTATTTTAGATGGTTCTACTTTGAATGATATATCTGAAGTGCCAGGAGCTACGATTGCTTCAACGACAGTAAATAATCAGGACGATGCCAATGCTTATATCACGGAAACTATAACTTTCAATTCAGGAGGTAGATCAGAGGTAGCCATCTTTTTCAACAATGTAGGAGTAGAGACTAGAATAGACGATTTTTCAATTGAGGCTGTAGAAGTGGGAATGATCGCTGAAGGTGGATTTGAAGATAACAGTTTAGCAGATGGAACGGGTGACGGTCGAGACTCTTGGAGAAATAATTTAGGAGGGGTTATCCAGATTACATCTGGTCCTGTAGTAAGTGGTTCTCAAGCGGCTAAGTTACCTTCTGGTGGTGATCGT
>CAYOBX010000305.1:0-7291 GCA_964402245.1 uncultured Saprospiraceae bacterium
GAAGACATCACTTATGCTGAAGGATTAAGCCATGATGAAACTAGTCCTACGACATTTGCGATCCCATTAAAACTAGATGTCTATGTCCCAGATAACGATTTAGAGAATAGACCTGTCTATCTATTTATTCATGGTGGCGCCTTTGCTGGTGGAACAAAAACACAAGAAGCGATAGTTGATCAAGCTAACTACTTTGCTTCTAGAGGATGGGTTTTCGTTTCGATTGATTACAGATTGACAGGAGATTTAGGGTCCATATTTACAGGTATTGTACCACAAGAATGGTTAGACGCCGCAAGTCTTACTAACCAAGCTAGACAACTTCTTGCCATGTATACCGCTCAGCGAGATGCTAAGGCTGCCATGCGATGGATAGTTGCTAATGCCGACAATTACAACATCAATACAGATTATATTACTGTAGGTGGTGGTTCGGCAGGTGCCACGACTGCCATCGCACTGGGCATATCCAATCTAGAAGATTTTAGAGATGAGATCAGCCTGACCGATGATCCAACTTTGGCTACCACCAATCTCGATCAAACTTATGAAATAAAGAGTATTGTTGACTTTTGGGGATCAAATACTGCTCTAGAAGTACATAGAATCATATACGGTACAAATCGTTTTGATAGTAATGATCCTCCTTTATTCATCGCTCATGGCACGGAAGATCCTACGGTTCTTTTCAGCGAGGCGGAAGAATTGGTTCGTCTCTATGATTCTACTGGAGTGCATGTAGAACTCAATACGCTTGAAGGTAGAGGCCATGGCCCTTGGGGTGCAACTTTAAATGGAAAGAGTTTATCCGACTTGTCTTTCGATTTTCTGGTAGCGCAACAAGAATTGATCGTAGAAGGATGTGATAATCAAAATGAATCAATAGATCAAGACGGAGATGGTTTTTCTTCCGATGAGGATTGCAATGATAATGATTCCAATATCAACCCAAATGCAACAGATATACCTGATAATGGGATAGATGAAAATTGTGACGGGATAGACGCAACCGATAACGACCCACCCGCTCCTCCAAATGATCTTGGCCAGCCAAATGTAACATGCGAAAGCACATTCGGAGTCCTAGTAGAAGAAGACATCACCTATGCAGAAGGATTGGCTTATACTGGTAATAGCTCCTCTACGACTGCGATCCCATTGAAGCTGGATCTCTATAGTCCAGATAACGATTCTGACAATAGACCTGTTGTCATGTTTATTCACGGCGGTGGATTTACAGGAGGAATAAAACATAAACCTGAAATTGTAGAAATGGCTAATTATTATGCTTCTAGAGGATGGGCCTTTGCTTCTATTGATTATAGAACAACAGAAGAATTAGGGGAGATAGATGGAATGTCCCGAGAAGAAATAATTGCTTATTATAAAGGAATTGCGCCGCAAGAATGGATTGAAAATGCGATGGAAGGTGCACAAACTACAAAACAATTTCAACAAAGCATTGCTATGTATGCAGCCCAACGAGATGCAAAGGCAGCCATGCGATGGATAGTTTCCAATACCAGCAGCTATAATATAAACACTGATCACATTACTGTAGGTGGAGCATCAGCAGGAGCAGTTACTACTATCGCTTTAGGAATTTCAAATCTGGAAGATTTTAGAGATGAAATTTCGATAGCAGACGATCCGACACTTTCCACTACAAATTTAAGTGAGACTTACACGGTACAAAGTATGGTATACTTCTGGGGTTCTAACATAAAATTGGATGTTTTTGAAATGGTTTATGAGTTGAATAGATATGATACCAACGATCCTGAACTATTTATGGCACATGGCAATGCATTTGATCCTGTTACGCCTTATGAAGAAGCTCTAGAATTACAAGGTATATATAACTCTTTAGGTGTTCACAGCGAGCTTGCTACTTTGGATGGCCATGGTCATGGTGCTTGGGATGCAGAAGTGAATGGGAAAGGTTTATACGAATTATCCTTTGACTTTTTAGTGGAGCGGCAAGATTTGAATCTAGTGGATTGTGGTAATTTAATAGACCAAGACGGAGATGGTTTTTCTTCCAATGTAGATTGCAATGATAATGATTCCAATATCAATCCAAATGCGGAAGAAATACCAAATAATGGTATAGATGAAAATTGTGATGGGATGGATGATATGACTACCTCCATTATGGTTTGTACTCCCCCTACGGAATTAACAGTTACACCAAATGATGCAAAAAATGTTCAGCTGAGTTGGAATCAAGAAGAAAATGTAGAAAGTTATTTTATACAAATTAGAATTAAAGGCGGTAATAATTGGTTAGTCAATACAACTCTTCTTAATCCAATGGTCAACATCTTCGGCCCCATTAACACCTATGAATTCCGATTGAAATCTATTTGTGACAATGGAGAGGAATCATCATATAGTGCCATCCAAGAATTCACTATTTCTAATAATTTAATGGCAGCAAGTTCTAGAAATGAGGAGACTGCAAATATTACTGGATTAACTATTCCCAATCAAACTTTTCGCATTTTACCAAACCCAGTACGTAATTGGTTGCAATTGGAAATACCGATCAATACAAGTGGTAACATCCGCATTTATACGGTTACTGGACAAGAACTTTTTAGAAGCAAAATTGATTCGACAAATTCCATTGATCGAGTGAATGTTCGTCATTTAAAAGCGGGGGTTTATTTCTTGGAAGTTCAATCTAATGCAGGGATGGTTTTTAGGAAAAAGTTTATTAAACTGTAGGCTTGTGATTGTAGGTAGCTTAGGTCCTCTGGTCTGAGTAGTTGTTTATTCAGGCTACTCAGACCAGAGGTCTAAGCTACGTACACAAACTTAATTCTTAATAATTTTTCGATTACAAACCTGTTTGTTACTTTTCAAAATAACATAATAAATCCCTTTCGGAAATAAATGGCTATCTATTGTAAATGTGTATTTTCCTGATTCTTGCCAAGTATTTGAAAGAGGCTGCTGCATAATTTGTCCGAGAGCATTCACCACCATTACGGTAGAATAACCAGCTACTGTAATTTCATAATTAATGTAAGTAGTGTTATGAAAAGGGTTTGGGGAAACGGCAAGCGTGGCAATTTGAGAAGGTTGGGAAGGAACAGGCGTATCTTGGATTTGCCTATTACGAATAGGAGTATTTTCTTCTACAGTTATAGATTTATCACAACCATCAATAAAGGCATGGAGGGTAGCGCCACTTGAGACTGAAAAATCAGGCTTCAGGGTAATAGAACTACTGGAGTCGTAAATAACGGAGCTGCTATTTGATATGTTTTGAGTGGATTCAATCCTACCATCTGTTTCATGAATTTGAGAACTAGTTATCTCGCCACTTAAAATTAGGTTTTCCTTTGTACATGCATTACCAGCCATTTCCATTACCCCGAATGCTCCCCAGTCAGTTGCTGGACTACCTGTCTGTAAAAAATAATTTTTGTCAGTATAACTAATGAATAAAGGGTCTGTAATGATTTCAGTTGATTGTTTAGTAAGCCCCAAATTGATACTTCCTCCATCTACATTCCAATAACAATTATCAGTATGTGACACATCATTGACTGCACCATCATACCCCTGGATAAAAATAGATTCTGTCTGATCATTGTCTACAACAACTATGTTTTTTGTCAAATTAATATCACCAGGAGGCGCATCCAGAATGAATACCGCATTCCAGTTTCCTTCCACTTCATTATCATCTCGGATGATCGTATTGTTTTTTACTATGCTATTATGAGTGGGTGCCCACCAAAGGAGAAAACTTTGGTAATCTCGACTTAGATTATATTCGACTACCATATTATTAGATTCCCTAAAAGTAATATCATCCCAATAACTGACCTCTAGAAAACCCATATTATGATAAGTCTCGTTGTGGTGTATCTTGATATTGTCTTTGTGATTCCGTCCGTCATCAATTTCGATAGCACCTCCATCTGCGATAAATTCTCCACCTACCGCATACATGTTTTCGATTCTGTTATGTGATACTTCTTGATTCCCGATACCTAGCTGTATACCAATAGGACCCCAATAGGGGTTTTGTAAGAATCCGTTCTCTTGATCCATATTAGCATCGTGAATATAGTTTGCAGTAATCAGACTATTTTGACTATAAGACTGTATCGCTTTTGGGATATTGGCAAATTCATTATTTCTAATGATGACATGGTCATTGCCCATACTTATGTGTAAGGCTCCAATTTCCCATACTTCTTCAAATGAGGAAGCATGGCTTGGTGCAGGCGCAGTATGATGGAAATAAAGATTTTCAATAATTTGGAAATCTCCTCGGACCCTCATGGCATTTCCTTTATTGACCCCATAATTTGGATTGGTGAGTTTAGGCGCAGCACCTGTACCGTATGCTCCAACAGTAATAGGCATGCCTTGAGTGCCATTACCATTAATGGTTACTGACCCAGTATAAGAAGTACCTCTTTTAAAATAGATATTGTCTCCAGGTAGGAAAGTTGTGGCCGATACTTTATTCAAGGATCGCCAAGGATTATTGATGGAGCCATTATTATTATCATTGCCACCAACCGCATCAATATAATAGGAATTGGACGAAGTTAATAAGTTTTCAAGTGTATTATGAGCATATCCCTCTGTACTAAATAAGATTACTACTAAAAGCAAAATCCTGTATCCCCTTCTGCTGCTTAGTTGTTGTTTTTTCAACTCAACTGGCGTTTTACAATTTATTCTTTTCATGATATATGGAATTTACTTTTTTGATTGTTTCTACTATTTTTTTTAGTAGAACAAGAAAAAATAGATTTACCCTACCAGGAAAGTGGTTAAAAAGAATACTTAAAATTAGTTCAACGTGTCATAAATTAGTAATCTTGTCCTTATAGCTGAGTAGTAGTTAATTAAACCCATTATTACCCATTGAAAGAATTAATCGAAAGTATAAAAAGTAGCCAAGATTTAAGTCCACAAGCAGAAGAATATCTTTATGCTATTACTAGAAAAAGAACCTTTTCTAAAGGGGCAGTCTTAATCCGAGAGGGACAAAAAGTAAACAAAATATATTTTGTAACAGAGGGTTGTCTACGATCCTACTACATCGACAAGAATGGTAAAGAACATACCTTGCAATTTGCTATAAAAGGTTGGTGGATAAGTGATTATATAGCTAATTATAATAAGGAACCCGCAACGCTGACCATAGAAAGTCTTAAAGAATCTAGTGTCATTGAATTTAACGCTAAAAAGCTAAATGAAATATTGACCGTCTTCCCTGAATATGAACCCTTTAAGAGAAATTTGTTAGAGCGTCATATCGTTAGCTTGCATAAAAGAGTTTTGAATCAATCCATTTTGACCGCTGCGGAACGATATGATTTGTTTTTAGAGCAATACCCAGACATAGAACAGTATACTCGGAATTATCATATTGCCTCGTATTTAGGCATCACGCAAGAAAGTTTGAGTCGTATTCGGGTTGAAAAAGCGAAAAAGTGATTAGTAGTCAGGAGCGAGGTGTCAGGAGTCAGGTAGTCTCTGCTAGTTTTATTTTTTGCTGATTAATATTAAATTGGGTTTATGCCTTATTAAATTAAATACTATTGTTTGACTTACCCAAAACAACCTGACTCCTCGCTCCTCAGGATGACTGTTAATTACCCGTAACCGCCAATTTTAATTGGCTGGTTTGTAAGTACTTAAAATACCAATCATTGTCAGAATCGGGATTTATAGGATTTTAAGATTAGCAGGATTCTGAGCGGTAGCACCATCTGAAATCCTGCTAATCTTAAAATCTCGTGAATCCTGATTCTGACAATTAAGTAGCATTGAGAACTTACGCTGGTTCTTTATAAATATCTGATTTACAACCTACCAAATAAATTTAGTGGTTACGAAATCGCATTAACGGTCAGCCTGTCCTGACTCCTGACCCCTAGAAAACCATTTCTTACCATAGATCAATTTTTTTCCTCTCGATAGCCTCTACCTTTGCATTTCAAAAAAATACAATGAATTATTTAGAAAAATTAAAAGAGCGGTATGCGACGAAAGCAATGAATGGCAAAATAGTGCCACAAGAAAAAATCGATAACATTTTAGAAGCTATTAGATTAGCGCCCACCTCAAGTGGATTACAACCTTTCGAAGTTTTTGTAATATGATACGGTTAAGCCTTTTTCAACAACCTCTATAGCCAAACCTGCTACTATTCAATTAGAAATTGATGTAGTCGCTAAAAAGTATTCTATAAATTAAGGTTCTTTGACAAATCCCGTGAAAAGAGGTCAATTAAAAAGAAAAATCAAAGCCACCCATCCGCAAGCGGTTCGGGAGTACACTCCCTCATCTACGGTCGCTTTTGCTTCTCCTTTTTAATTGACCACTAGATTTGTTAAAGAACGTAAATTAATGAAATTATGAAAAAAATATTAATAGGATTAGCTATTTTTTTAATAATAGCTTCTATCATCTTTTACATAACATCGAGACCAACCGCTACGGAAGATGGTGCATATATGCCATCACCATTTGCTTTAAAATTAGCAACGTCTTCTACTACCGATTTTGATAATACTAAATATGAAAAACCGTACACAGGCAATAAAAAAGTCCTGATGGTCTGTACCGAAGAAAGAAACATGACCATGGCGAATGGCAAAAAATTTTCAACAGGAAATCATCCTGTCGAAATGATGTTACCCATGATACACTTAAAAAATGCGGGGTTCGATGTAGACATTGTTACGCCAACGGGAAAATCAGTTAAAATAGAAATGTGGGCCATGCCAGAAGAAGATGAAGATGTAATGGCACTATATAGTGAATACAAACAGCAATTTGAAAATCCTGGAAGTCTGGCAGACTTTGTTCAAAATACCATGAATACCAGCACAGACTATGTAGCTGTTTATTTGCCAGGAGGGCATGGTGCCATGCTTGGTTTACCAGATAATCAAGATTTGAATAAATTAATCCATTGGTCGCACGACCAGGATATGCATATGCTAGCTATTTGTCATGGACCCGCCTCCTTGCTAGCTGCCAGATTAGATGATAATAAAGCTTTTCCTTATAAAGGGTATAAAATTGCGGCCTTCCCAGATGGGGTCGATGAGCAAACGCCTATGTTCGGATATATGCCGGGGCATATGCCTTGGAAATTTGGAGAGCGGTTAAACAAATTGGGCGTGACAATTATTAATGAGGCAGCGGATAATACTTGCCACATCGACCGGAAATTAATCTCAGGAGCCAGTCCCTTAGCTGCCAATGAATTTGGTAAATTATCTGCAACTGAATTGCTTAAGGTGGT
>CAYOBX010000306.1:0-7288 GCA_964402245.1 uncultured Saprospiraceae bacterium
ATAATTAATTCCATGCACCACTCTTTCGCATATTCCGACGATACTTGACTGCGTTTGCATTATGCTGAGCAAGTGTTTTAGCAAAATTATGGAATCCACTGCCATCTCCTCTGGCACAGAAAAACATATACTTATGGTCTTCTACATTTAAGACCGCATCAATACTTGAAATGGATGCCATACTGATTGGGCCAGGTGGAAGTCCTGGATATTTATAGGTGTTATAAGGAGAATCAATTGCTAAATGTTTATTGAGTATTCTTCTAAGCCCAAAATCTCCTGTGGCATACTTTACCGTAGGGTCTGCTTCTAGTTTCCAACCTTTTGTATTTAGTCGATTATAATATACCCCTGCGACCCTGCGCTTTTCATCATTTTGCTGCGTTTCACGTTCTACGATAGAGGCTAAAGTATAAGTTTCATCAGGGGTTAAACCCAATTTTTTTGCTTTCTCCTGACGATTATTTTTGCTCCAAAAAATTTCTTTTTCTTTTACCATTCGCTCTACAAACTGTTTGGGAGTAGTATTCCAATACACCTCGTAGGTATTAGGAATAAATAAAGTCATGATATTATCTTTGGTATAACCCAATTCTTTTATATAGCTTTCATCTTGTAGTAAGCTAAGAATAGAGGCCGAATCTGGCTCAATAAAAGAAGCTACTTTTCCAGCTATATTCTCCACCTTCCAAGCATGGTTAAATACTAATTTTGAAGGCTCCTGTTTGCCTGCTCTTAAATGTTGAATTAATTGTCGATTACTCCACCCTGGCTGTATGCTAAACCTTCCTGCTCGCATGGTAGGTTTAGGATATTTCATATACTCTGCTACCCAAGTAAAAGCTTTAGCGTCTTTTATTAGTTGCTGGGAAGATAAAGAGGCAACTACTTCATCAAAGGTGGAGTTAGTAGGAATTTCAAAAAAGGTTTGCGTTCCAATGGTATTGGGAACTGCAGGTCCAAAAATATCTTGATACTTCTGATAGCCTACCACAAAAGCTATTACTGCGAGTAGACTTAAAATGATAAGAATGGTCCTACCTGTATTGCTCTTACTTTGCTTCACTTCTTCTTCCATGTTTAATTAGTACTTTTTTCTAATATATTGTGCTCTGAATTTTCAAAAGTAATACTTTCAAGTTCATCAAAAAAGGGCTCAAGAAATTCACGAATATCTTTTCTGCTAAGTTTTGATAGTAAGCTAAATCGTTTAACGTATTTAAAAATTTTTTTCTTCTTCTCTAAAAATAAAGTTCTTGTAGCTTCATCAATGTTTGACACTTTGTCTAAACCTTGAAAAATTCGGTGTCGTACATTTTTTTGGTTTAAACTAGAATTAGGCACTGCATAAGGCGCAGCTACCAATCCTGAAAAATCAAAATCAAATGGCACCACTTTATAAATTTTTTCCTCTGCTTTCTTAAATACTTTTACATTTCTAGCTATGGGTGTTGCCTTCCAATCTGTGTTGCCAATCATATATTGATACAAAGCTACAAAATCGTGTTGTACCCTATCAAGACTATCCATCATCAAGCCATCTACTTTTTTACGAAATTTGCCTTGAATTCGATCAGCTAGTTCTGCTGTATCTTCAATGATAAATCCAAAATGTTGAATAGGAAGAATTACTTCTTTGGAATCTATATAAGTGATAAATAAAAAGTGGACCTCATAGCTATCTGGTGATAAGATATTGTACAATTTATACGCAAGGTATTCTCTTGCTACACTTTCATAACTATCATCCATCGTATTCATACAATGGGTTACTAATTTGTAATCATCAAACTTCTTATACCTTCTTTGTTTTAAATCTTTTTTACTAAAATCTATTTTTACCATTGGGAAATCACAAATTTTCCTTCGAAATTTTCCTCTAGGTTTTAATCGAATATCATGTCTAAAAAGATTCCCACGTCCATCTCCATGACTAAATACTGCTGGCTGGTAAGTATCTCTATTACGATAATTAATGAGACTATCTAAATCCGTTTCAAGAATAATCCCTGTCATTCTGCCTTGTTGCAGGGCTTGAAAGATACTCTTTTTAGTTTTTTTGAATTGAGAAAAGGAAGGTGTAATAGAGGTGAAAAAAAAGAGGAATAGGAGTAACGAAGAGCCCTTACTTAAATGATTTGAATTTAATCGAAACCATTCTGCTTTATAAGTAGCAGAAGACAGTCTAGTTAATGGGTCGTTACTTAAAATACTCAACACTATTCAATTTTATGAGAAATATCTAAATCGTATAATACGGCATCCAATATTGGATCTTCGCCTTTTTTGTACCCTTTCTTTAATCTATAGCCAAAGGGACGGCTCAAGGTACTCCAATAGGTTGCAGTAAAACCTCCTCGTAAACTCTTGACCAAATCATAAAAAGGGGTATTTAACTCCTTTTCTATCATTTTAATCAAAATTTTTCCTTGTGTTTTGCTTAGATTCTTTAAAGGGTCTGTAAATTCTTTCTTTAATTTCTTATGTAATCGCTTAATATGCTTTTTACGTTTTCGAGGTTTCATTGTAGTCGTTACATGCTCTACTTCTCGAAAAATCTTAATAGCTTCTGAGGCATATGGATATACTTTATTAGCGTATCTGCGATATTTTCTATAGCGTAAATAATCATCTACGGAATCGAAGTTTCTAGGCGAAGATACATAAACATCTTCCAAATCAGCTACCAAAAGGGTATCATCCTTCGTGTATTGGACACTTACGATCTCTCCATCTATTTTAAGTTTGTCCACAGGTTCTGCACTCTGTGCCAATAACAAGCTACAGCTACTAATTAATACGCTGATAAAGAAAATTTTAAAGAAAGTATACGTCATGTAATAAGACAAAAAATTAAGTGACGAGTGAAAAATAAGTTCTCCAGTCGTTACTAAAGGATGGGGTAGAAATAAATTTACAAATTTAGGGTAGCTTATTTTGTTCTTATTTTTTTTCTTGAAAACGGGAGTTCTGTTGATATAATGACTGTTTTCAAGGAGAAAAAGAAGGGCAAAAGAAGCAGCGTAAATTGTAAGTTTATTTTTAACCCATCCCTAAGCATTCAAATTTTGTTTGTTAAAATTCTTCACTCCCACTCAATTTTAGGGGAACATAGCTCAAGCTAGAAGCTTGAGTTATGGAACAATTTCAACAACCATCTCTAGTTAAACGTTTGAGAAAGGAAAATATTCACAAAAAACAGCTTATTCTTTTGTTAAGTAGCAATAAAAAAGTAAAAAGAGTGGAAAAAGAGCGTGAAATGAAGTAAGAGGTAGGCAAAAAAATAAAGAGAAGTTCATACGAACTTCTCTTTCCAACATTTTGTAGTTGATCGGTTTAAAGGATCGACTACAGTCCATTACTATCCATATATCTTGATAAAAACTTAAAAATAGAACAACCGAAGCTGCTTCATCATAAGTATTTTTAGTCATGCGAGGGGGTATAAATTCCTAATGATGAATGCAAAATGATGAATGATGAATACCAAACATGGCGTAAATACATCTTATTCAACATCTCGTAAATTCACCTAATATTGAGAACTTACTATAGGATTTAATGATCGAGTACTAATCAATCATTGATATAAAATGAAAAAATACTATTTCCTCATTTCGAGTTTCTTTCGTTTTCATTGGGAATTTCTTGATAAAAGGAGCATCTTCCGACCTGAATTAAGCACCGTTAATCAGGTCGGAGATGTCAATTTCATTTTTGCTTAGACAACAACTTTCAATAGCCACATACCTAATACTTAATATTGTATTCCTATCTACGTTTACAAGCTAGGTATGCTTTCTTTAGTGTACTACTCCTAGTACTTGGGCTAATAAAATCGGACGAGCTTTCTTTTTTCGAGTTTTTGAGAATTTAATTTGTCAATTTTGGTTAAAAGACTGTGTTCATGGATAATTACATTCAAAAAATAAATTCGCGTTGTGAATCAACGCTGTCATGGGATAATAATGTTCGTTGGAAATGTTCAGAGTTTTGTTGAATGTCTCGCTGTCCTAGATTTTAGTGTTTGTTTTTGTCTTGCGTTTGTAAGCATCTTTATGCCTTACATACTAGAGTGTGGGTACTTTCGATGATGTACCCAAGGTTTTTAGAAAAAATATTTTTTTTTAAAAAAAATGGACACAATAGACAGCCTATTTAAAGTCAAGAAGCAAGGAAATACGGAGATTTACGTAGCTCAAGCTTCTAGCTTGATTTACATAATTATTTCAGACTAAATATTTTCTTAATTTGTTAAAAAACACAAAATACATGAGTGAGAATTATTTTATAGGTGTTCACAAACAAGAAATAGAACGATTGGATCGACAGCATATAGCTTGGCAGCCAGAAACACAGCATCTTATCGAATCGGCCAAGTTAGCAGATTGCAAAAACATACTAGATTTAGGATGTGGCCCTGGCTTTACTACCTTTGAATTAGCGAATAGCTGTCCCAAAGCGCATATTACAGCCTTAGATAAAGCTATTTTATACCAAGAGTACTTGCGTTTTCAAATCCAGCAAAATAAAACGAAAAATATAGAATTATTACAGGCAGATATTTTAGAATTATCCAAGCTGGAAGGCTTATATGAAGGTGCTTTTTGTCGTTGGTTCTTGGCTTTTTTGATTGCTGATTTACCAAGTGTCTTAGAGACTATTTACAGAAAACTCCAACCAGGAGGGGTCTTTGCAGTCATGGAATATTTGACAATAGATAGTATTACTTGCTCCCCACCCAATAAAAGCTTTGATGCGCATACCAAAGCCTGGAAACAGTTTTATTTAAACCATGGTGGAGATGCTAAAATTGGCACTTATCTATCTAAATCATTAGAAGAAGCAGGCTTTATTATTGAATCACAAACCTGTGTAGGTGGGATGGCCCCTGTTCAACATCGTTGGTGGAATTGGTGGCGAGATGCTTTTAATGACTTTGCACCCACCTTTGTGGAACAAGGTTTAATGACTCAAACTGATTTTGATGCTTTAAAGACTTATTGGGAAGAACAAGAAATGAAAGAGAATGGATTTATTTACTCAGCAGTGATTTTGCAGATTGTTGCTCGGAAAAAAAGGTGATAGAAAACAGATGGTTTAGTTGCTATATTTAGTAGTGCAAAATTCAACACGAAGCTACTTCGTAGCCACGCAGATGACACGGTTACTATCCTAAATGTGCTCTAGGTCGTATGCATATGTACACGCATAATATGCATAGTCCGCTCACTACCTACAAATATTATTCGCGTTGAATTATGTCTAAACAGAAATTAATCACCTACCAGTCAAAGTCACTCACGACCTACAAAAATCCTTGTCATCCGTGTAGTTACGAAGTAACTCCGTGTTGAATTATGTCTAGATTAGCTATTTCTTAAAAAACATCTACGCCTCCATTTCAACAAACTGCATCTCATACAACTGCTTATAATGCCCGTCCTCCAGTTGTAATAACTCCTGATGAGACCCAAATTCCATAATCTCTCCCTTATCTAAGACCATAATATTATTGGCATGACGAATAGTAGATAGACGGTGAGCAATAATAATAGAAGTTCGTTTAGCGATTAAAGTTTCTATAGCATATTGAATAACAGATTCAGATTCTGGATCAATAGAGGAAGTAGCTTCATCTAAGATCAATATATCTGGATCAAAAACCAATGCCCGCACAAAAGAAATTAGTTGTCGTTGTCCCATAGATAAAGTTGCACCACGTTCCATCACCTCATATTCATACCCTCCAGGCAATTTCATGATAAACTCATGCGCACCAATCATTTTTGCTGCTTCTATGACCGATTCTTTACTAATAGAAGTATCTCGAAGCGTAATATTATCTATAACAGAGCCAGAAAATAGAAAAACATCTTGTAGAACCACCGCAATTCTTTTTCTTAAGGCTTGGAGTTCATAGGAACGAATATCGGTGCCATCAATTAAAATTTCTCCGCTATTCAATTCATAAAAACGGTTAAGAATATTAATGATCGTAGATTTTCCAGAACCTGTGCTACCTACAATGGCTAAGGTCTCCCCAGCATTCACTCTAAAGTTGATGTTTTTTAATACATATTCCTTGGCGATATAAGCAAAACTCACATTTTGAAACACCAAATCCCCTTTTAAGCGATCCGGTTTTATCGTACCAGTATTCGCAATCTGTTGATCGCTATCCAATAAAGTAAATACTCGATCTGCTGCGACTAAGCCCATTTGTAGGGTATTAAACTTATCTGCCAGCATTCGCATCGGTCGAAACAGCATTGATAGAAAGATCGGAAAAGCCACCAAAGCACCCAATGTTACATCCCCACCTATTACCCCACGCGCACCATACCACACCATCAAGCCCAATGAGGCGGCTGAGATAATCTCTACCACAGGAAAGAAAACAGCATAATACAATATTGCATTTAGGTTGGCTTCGGTGTATTCTCGGTTGATGGTTTTAAACTTATCCATCTCTTGTTCCTCTGCATTGAAAATTTGGACCATCCGCATGCCCGTGATTCGTTCCTGTAAAAAAGCATTCATTCTAGAAATCTGCGTTCGAACGACTTGGTAAGAAGCTTTTACTTTTTCTTTAAAAATATAGGTTGCACCGATTAGGAAAGGCATGGTAATCAAACACACTAAGGTCAATTTCCAACTGGTATATAGCATTATTCCTAATACCGCAAACAAGGTGAGTAAGTCTGCAATAATGGTGATAACTCCTTGTGAGAAAACGGTATTGATCGTTTCTATATCATTGATTGTTCGGGTGGTAGAAGTCCCTATGGGTGTTTTATCAAAGTAGCTTAATTTAAGGTTGGTAATATGTTTGAATACATTTACCCTTAAATCTCTGATTACCGATTGACCGAGCCAGTTGGTACTATAAATAAAGGCATATTGTAAAAGTACATTGACAATCAATACCACACAGATCATCATAGCAACCCTTGTCATTCCTGGAATATCATATTTGAAAATATGGTCATCCACCATGACTTTAATCAAATAAGGGCGCAAAGTAGCCACTGGTGCTAACACAACTGCCAGTACTCCTGCAGTAATAAATATACGTCGATAGGGCTTTGCTAACGCAATCACTCTCCCAAATAACTGATAATCAAACTTCTGTTGCTGCCCCATTGTCTTTAATTATGATGATGGTATTGAACGCAAAGGTGGAGAGATGTTGAGAATAAATATAGCTCTGCATCTCTGCGTTCAATACAAAAACGCTATTAGCCCCTGCAAGGTAAGAATAAAAATTTATAGGAATTGGTTCAAT
>CAYOBX010000307.1:0-7277 GCA_964402245.1 uncultured Saprospiraceae bacterium
GACATAAAATAATAATAGTTTTTCTGCATAAATTGTTTTATAAAACAACCTATTTACTATACCATTCCACCACAATATCATCTACATAGATAGGCGTAGCATCTGGATTCCATAGATACACCTTTATCTGATCCGATTGCAATTTGGGCGTAGGAATTCGTTGTTCAAAATGGACTTGCTTCCAAGTACCTACTTGATCTCCTTTTTCAAAGATAGGGCGATTATGATAAGCGAAAGATTTATATTTGGATTCAAAAGAAATAACTGTTTTGGCAGTATGTCTAGTTAGGTTAATCTGATTCGATACATATACCCAGTAAGATAATTTAATGTATACATTTTTTTTATGTTGGAAACTACTCATCCATCCATTAAAGCCATTGACAAAGGCTAGTTGTCTATCTAAACGGAGGCTATACTTTCCTGATTTTACAATGGTGGAATCTAGATTTGTTGTGGAGTCCGTATTTTCAAAATCTAGTTTTTGTAATACCCTTGCATCCCCATAAGCTGGGTCAAATTCAAACAAACAATTTTTATTTTTTATTTCTTGCCAATCATGTCCTGTTTCTAAGCACTCTATTAACTTAAACCGTTTATCCTCTAATATTTGCGCTAATGGCATGTTGTATTCATCTTTTGAAAACCAATCATCCCATAGAACGACACTCTTTTTAGGAATAGGTTCGCCCGTAAAGAGCTGAGGCGTATGGCGATGACGTGCTGGATCAAACCAATCTATATCTAATACTAAACTTGGATGAATGGCATCGAAGTAATAAGTATAGTCAGGATATTGAGCTGCGTATTTTTCAATTAATGTCGTCTGCCCTTGTTGTGCTGGTGTTGGCGCTAGGTGAAAAGGAATGTCTATGCTCTTATCTAAATACCAAAACATTGTAGCGATCAATAATACAAAAACTGGGAAGTGTACTTTAGGGAGTAATGGACTTATGATTAGATTAATCGCTTGAACAATGATTAAAGAATATAGCGGCAATACGCCTATGAATACTCTAGTTAAACCGAAGGAATTGAAAATACCAAATTTCCAAAAAATAGAATGCGCAATAAAAAATGCCACCGATATACCATAAACTAACCAAAGTTCTTCTTTTAAAAATACCGCTTTTCCTTTCAAATAATTAACCCACTTAATGGCACCCGCAATCAATCCAATGACTAATACAACTGGTAAAAAGTCGCCCATCACTTGATGCATTTTATTAGCATAATGCCAAAAATCGCCCGCCCCATAAGCTCCTTCGACTGTCGCATAAGGCATTTTATTAAATACCCATAAAAAATCCTGATAGTAAAAATACCCAACCAAGCTATAAACAATATGTCCTATTGCCAATAAAGGAAGTAGATACCACCAGCGTTTTAATAATAAATAGATCGCTAATACACAAAAAACGATTAAGCCTTCTGATCGCACAAAAGGTAAGAAAGACAATAACAATACTGCGAGAAAAGGCTTTTTCTTAATAAACAAATAGATACCTGACATTAGCCAAAAAGCAAATAGAGGTTCTGTCAAACCAGACAAAACATGGGAAATATTCATCGGCGCAGTCATCATCGGAAAAATAACGAGCCACGAATTAGGAATAGTCAAAGCTTTGCCCAATCGCCAAGCCAACCAAGTGCTCCCCAATAATAAGGCAACATTGAATAACTTCATCGCCACAAATCCACCTTGTGCAATGGGTGCAGCAAATAGTACAAATACAGGTTTCGCCCAATGATTTAAGAAATTCTCAGGATGAATAAAGGCATATTTTGCAAATAGATAGTGATAAATCGCATCTCCCCAATCTCCAGTCCCTTCCGTCATAATCGCTAATGAGATCATCACAAGCGCAAATACACCAAGCGCGTTATATACTATTTTATTTTCTTGTGTTTGATTCATTAAATTGAATTGCAGAGCTAATAAGTAATATTTGTTCTCTTCATCTTTCCAACTGTGCGTTTAATACAATCCACAAGCAAATTAACAGAATGTTCGGCAAGATAGAGTACTATCAAAGGAATATACATTAATTATTTTTTTTATTTATTTTAAAAATTGCAATGTATGGCAAGGGTTTTGTATTTTTAATCGTAGATATAGTCTTTATTCTAAGGACCTAACAAAACTATGATATAAGAATATGCAGTAATATATTCTAACAACCTCCTATCCAATGGTAATAGATATAATTTTTGTACTAGTAATCGTATATGGTTTTTATCTCGGTTTCTCCCAACGAGTTATCCGAACTTTTTCCCTTAGTGTTTTAGTCATTCTTGCCTTACTGCTATCTATTAATCTAGCACCTATAATTTCCAATTTCTTAAGTCCAAGATTAAATGTAGATGGAGGGATTGTTTTTTTTGTAGGCATTCTAATTAGCTTTTTTGTTGCTGTGATTGTTATCCGAATGCTAACTAGTTGGATAGAAACGATCGTGAATAAAGACAATGTAAATCTAGCGACTCAATTAGGCAGTGGACTCATTATGGGCTGTCTACTACTTATTGTATATGGTTTAGGTATAGAAGCGGTAGATAAAATTTCGGGTATTGATAAAAAAACGAAACGAGAATCCATTACCTATGATTTTGCCAGTGGGTTTCCACATGTAGCTAAAAAAGGTATTGCTTCTGTTCAGCCTGTGGCTAAAGAATTTTGGTCCCATCTCTCTGGGAATGTAGAAAAAAATTATAAGCGAACGGAAAAATATAATAAGCGCGCCCGTAGAAATCGAGATTGAAGACATTATTTTTTTTCAGATAGTCTAAATGCAGTCGGCATATTTCAAAAAATCGGATTAGATGCTATATCCAAATATTCGTACCGTACTTTTGACAAATACAATCCTTGTGGATATGCTGCTGTGCGTATAGGTAAAGCTTGTTCTAAATTGATTGCTTTTGTTATATCCGATATAGTCAATTCTCCATAACCAACAGCTAATAAATTAGCCACTACAATACGAATCATTCCTCGCAAAAATCGATCTGCAGTAATACAGAACTCCAATCGACCTCTAGTTGGTTCTTTCCAATACACCATACTTACTTTACAAATAGTGGTATCATAAAGATCTGGTTGTTTACAAAAAAATCTAAAATCTTGTACGCCCTTTAATAATGCCGTTGCTCTTACCATTTTCTCCATATCCAAAGTAGATATCGGGTAGTAGCTACTCATAGTAGGTAAAAATGGATTCTCTACCCCATGAATATAATAGGTATAGCTTCGCTCAATTACATGTAATTGAGCTTTTGCATTTTTAGCCACTTCTATTACATCATAGACTCTAATATCCGAAGGTAGCATTTTATTTAATCTAAATATAGGATCATAAGTAAAAGGTGTCTCCACACGAAAATGACAAAAAAATTGGCTAGCATGCACCCCTGCATCTGTTCTACCACATCCTTTGCAAGTAATTTTATAGCCCAACATTTTTGAAATGGTATCTTCTACCGTCGCTTGTACGGTTGGAACTTGTAATTGTCGTTGCCAACCTCTATATTTTGTCCCATTATAGGCTAAGTGAAGAAAATATTTTGTCATTTTTTTTAGTTTCAATAGAGTTAAGTACTCTAGCTATCGGGCTAAGGTTCTTCATCTTGATACTCGGCAACAAGTATGTTTAATATTTTTACTTTGCAATATAGTATGATACAAAGATATAGTAGTTGTATTCTTCTTTTTCTATTCTACACTTGTGTAGTAATAGCTCAACATAGCTATCCAATAAATATTCATACTTCCCAAGAAGCCATTACTATCCTAGAAAAATTAGAATATCCTGCAAGCGTACAAAATAAAGAAGAATTAAACACTACATTAAAAACGCTCTTAGAAGAATTTCAAAATAAAGGCTTTTATGCCGCTTCTATAGATAGTATCCATCAACAAGATAGCACCTTCCATACTTACCTTACGCTTGGTCATGCTTACAATGATTTCCGAATAAAAAATGGAAACATTCCTATAACTTCATCGAACATTCATCGATATTTCGATAGACCTCTTTCTTATAAAGAAGTGCAAACATTACAACAAAATCTCTTAGATGATGCCGCCAATACAGGGCATCCCTTTGCGACTACCTGGTTAGAAGAAGTTGAAATTAATGGCCCTATGGTCCAAGCAACACTCTTATGGAAACCTGGCCCCACCATTAGTATTGGCACTTTAAATATTGAAGGAACTCCTTTTGTTAGTACTAATTTTCTAAAAAATTACTTAGGGATTCAACCCAATCAATTGTTTAAAAAAGCACAACTAGAGGATGCTTTTCCTAAATTGCAAGAACTACCTTTTCTCCAAAGTACGCGTACTCCAACTATTTTATTTAAAGAAAATAATGCCGACTTATATTTTTTTTTAAAACCTAAAAAAGCAAATAGTTTTGATTTTTTAATTGGGATTTTGCCTAATAATCAAGAAACAGATAAAGTACTCATTACCGCAGATATAGATGCAGCATTTTACAATCAATTTGGAAAAGGGGAAGAACTTTTTTTTAAATTTGAACAACTACGGCCTGAAACACAACAATTAAAATTAGCTACTACTTACCCTTATCTTTTGAATACTCCTTTAGGGGTGCATTTTGAATTTGGTTTATACAAAAGAGATTCTACTTATAGAGATTTGAACTGGGACATTGGTCTTCAATATCAATTTGAAAGTCAACATTATTTGAAAGTTTTTTCTAAAAATACTAGCACTACCCTACTGACAATTGACCAAGCAAACTTACAACAAAACCGACAACTACCTGCTAATCTAGATACTCGATATAGTGCTTTTGGAATAGCCTATGGCATTGAAAAATTAGACTACAGATTGAATCCTCGAAAAGGTTGGGCTGCTACATTCTTAGGAAGTGCAGGCTTTAAAGAAATAAAAAGGAATACTAATATCTTAAATGCTTCCTTAGTTGATTTTGATTTTAACACCCTATACGACCAATTGGAATTAAATAGTTTTCAATATCAATTACAGCTACAAGCAGAGACCTATTTTGCCATTCAAAAAAGAAGCACTTTAAAAATATCCTTTGATGCTGCCTCTATTATTTCAAAAAATCCAATTAGTCGGAATGAACAATTCAGAATTGGTGGCGCACATCTATTAAGAGGTTTTGATGAGCAATCCCTATTCGCTACTACTTATGGGATTGTGACTGGTGAGTATCGGTATTTGATAGGAGAACGAAGTTATTTTAATGTCTTTGGAGATATAGCTTGGTTAGAAAATAAAACGATGTCTGAGCAATTTACGGATCAACCTATTGGGGTGGGTGCAGGAATGACTTTTGAAACAAAGGCTGGTATTTTTGCGATTAGTTATGCTTTAGGAAAGCGTCGTGGAGAGGCTTTTGATTTCCAACGGGCTAAGTTGCATTTTGGGCTGATTAGTGTTTTTTAAGGGGCAAAATAGGCATAATTGAACACGGATTAGTAAATGAATGAACACAGAGGCACTGAGCGCACAGAGGTTTTTTCCTCTATGTGTTCAGTGCCTCTGTGTTCAATTTACATCACTCACGACCTACAAAAATCCGTGTTGAATTATGCCTACACATACTGCTTAGCAAAACCCAACAACTTCCCTTCTTCAAATTTATTAGCCATTAATTGTACACCAATTGGTAAGCCTTTAGAAGTGCCTATCGGAATAGAGATCGCAGGAATGCCCGCCATATTCGCCTGAACCGTAAATACATCCGCTAAATACATCGTCACAGGATCGTCATTTACCGCACCAATATCCCATGCTAATCCAGGCGCAGAAGGCATTAAAATAAAATCATATTCCTTGAAAATTTCATTAGTTTTATTTTGGATCAAGCGGCGTACTTTTTGTGCTTGAGAATAATAGGCGTCGTAGTAACCAGAACTTAGTACGAAAGTACCTAGCATAATTCGTCGCTTTACCTCCGTCCCAAATCCTTCTGTACGAGATAAAGTATAGGTTTCTTCAAAGTTCGTTGCATTGGGACTTCGATAACCAAATCGCACTCCATCGTATCGAGATAAATTAGAAGAAGCTT
The DNA here is from genome assembly GCA_964402245.1 of uncultured Saprospiraceae bacterium. Taxonomy (GTDB): domain Bacteria; phylum Bacteroidota; class Bacteroidia; order Chitinophagales; family Saprospiraceae; genus JAFMDF01. The sequence continues at coordinate 6,066 of CAYOBX010000307.1, forward strand.
CTGCTGTTGTCAGTACATAATAGGCAGGAATAATATAATCTAAGTAATCAAAATCTACACCTTCAACCACATGCCCTTCCGCCTTCATTTTTGTTATTAAATCCTGTGTTTGTTGCTTGACATCCACATCCAAACTATCATGGTTGATCGCTGTAGGAAAATAAGCAATTTTAGCTTTTTCACTAAACTCTAATTGTTGGCTATATGCTTCAACAGGTTGATTACTTGCCGTACTATCAAAGTCATCAGGCCCCGCCATCACTTCTAAAGTTAATGCTATATCTTCTATAGAATTGGATAAAACCCCAATCTGATCAAAAGAAGAACCATAGGCTAATAAACCGTATCTAGAAATGCGCCCATAGGAAGGTTTAAAACCAACCACCCCACAAAATGCTGCTGGCTGCCGAACCGAACCGCCAGTATCTGTACCCAAAGAAATCAAGCAAGTATCTACCTGTACCGCTACCGCTGATGCACCAGAAGAACCTCCTGGCACTTTAGTTGGATCAATTCCATTTTTGGTTGGTCCATAGCAAGAGTTTTCATTAGTCGATCCCATTCCAAATTGGTCGCAATTTACTCGCCCAATAATAATGGCATCTTCATCTATCAATCGTTGGACACCCGTTGCCGAAAAAAGCGATTTAAAGCCTTCTAATATTTTCGACCCTGCTGTTACTCCATGATTCTCATAACACAACAAATCTTTAATAGAGACAACCATTCCAAACAATCTCCCAACGGAACTAGGATCTTCTTGATACTTTTCATCCAATTCCTTTGCGCGCTGTAATGCCTCTTCGTCATAAGATTCTACATAGATATTTAAATCATTTGTAGCTTTAATTCGATTAGCATAATATTCTACTAAGTGTTCACAGGTAATTAAACCAGAGGCAATGTCTTCTTGAACTTGTGAGAGGTGTGTATAACGAGCCATGAGTAGGAATAAATTGAAAGGATCTTGGTGAAGTCACGTTATAAACGTGAAAAATATAAGGTCGAAGTTACAAAATTCGACCATCGGATTTTTATCTTAAGACTCGGCAACAAGTATGTTTAGACGATTTCTTTAGAGGGAGTAATTTTGGTAAGCTTTTTTGCAAAAAAGCTTACCAAAATCACTCCCTCTAAAAAACTATATCAAAGCTACTGCTTACCGATTATTAAAAACTATTCTTGTCAACGTCATAAGTCTCTCTTCTGACA
>CAYOBX010000308.1:0-7263 GCA_964402245.1 uncultured Saprospiraceae bacterium
ATATAATAATTTCACGGCAACGCCTATTGATACTTTGACAAGCAATGAATTAACAATCGAACTAATTCCTGGGAGTGAAGAAGAGGAAGAAACAACAACTGTCTTTTGGTCTGTTTGGATAGATTTTAATCAAGATAAGGAGTTTGATGAAACAACTGAGCGAATTCTATTTGAACAAAGTGATAATAAAACACCTGTTTTTAGTACCCTCATTATGCCTGAAATAACCTTGCCCGGAGCTACTCGATTAAGAATAGCAATGGATGTAGGTGAAGCACAGGATGCTTGTGGTATATCTGGTTTGAGAGAAGTAGAGGATTATACTCTTCTTGGAGTGACCAGTCCATAGCCGTCAGGCTATCGATTTGAAATTGCTAATTTTTAAAGCTAAACACGTTGAAAACGTGAAAAATATTGATTTGAAGATGAAATCTTCAAATATCGAAACCAGTATAAATCGTTGGTTATCAGAAACATTTTTCTTAGCCTGACGGCTATGGTGACCAGTCTTTGGTATCCTAATATACCGACACATCTTTTGACAAATGATAGGTTTGTCGGTCATAAAAACCACCACTCTACAACAACTAGAAAAATATTATTCTTAGGTAATACAATCAATACATCGTAATTTCCTCCCCTCAAAATAATTCCATATATTGAGGGCGAGGGAGGTGGAATTTATATATTTGAGCACATAAGATAAAAATAGTGTGGCTTCTTGTCGATGTGTGAAAGATAAATTTTAAGATGAAATAAATGCAAGCCGAAAGATAAGAAAATTTACCAAACTTAATTTCATGCAAAAAAACATACTATATACTCAAGAAGAAATACTACAATTATTATTGCCGCTTTTAAAATCAAAAGGCAAACTATACCAAAAAAACAAAAAGATATATGCTCGTCGAGGGATAAAAGGAGAAAAGATTGAAACGATAACCAATGATGGAAAAGAAACTGAAAATATCGTAAAAGACCATACAAGTTTTATCGTCCAAAATCAAACAAATGCAAAAGAGCAATACATCGTTCTAAGCGAGAATTTTGAACAGAGATATACTTATTTGGAGGAAACCACTACCAACTATAAAGTTTATCAAGCCATTGGTAAAATAAAAGCGATTAAGTTGACCAAAAAACTGTGGCAAACGCTTAACTTACCTGACAAACAATTCTACTTTATACCACCTTGGGGGGACAGTATGGTAATGAAATTAGACGATTATTTAGTTTGTCCATTGGATTATTCGGAAGTATATCGGATTGCTCGAAAGGAATTTAGGGAGACTTATGAAAAAGAAAACTAAAGGAATTATGACACAAGAAGAATACCTGAAAAACTTTGTAGATGACCAAATTGATTGGTATAATCGCAAAAGTAGGAGCAATCAAAAATGGTACAAACGCTTGCGTACTACTGCCATCGTTTGTTCTATCCTAATTCCATTATTTGCAGGTTTTATAGAAGAGGATTTGACAGCATTAAAATATGTTGTGGGAGCTTTGGGAGCAATTGTCGCTTTAGTAGAATCTATTCTTGCGCTCAATAAATACAAAGAGAATTGGCTAGAGTATCGAGCAACTTGCGAAGCTATGCAACGTGAAAAACGATTGTTTTTAATGAAAGTGGGAAGGTATCAAGCAGCAGGAAAAGCTTTTCCAATTTTTGTTGAACGCATTGAAAAAATTACAGGACAGGAAAACATCCAATGGATAGAAAATATGCAGCAGGAGACGGCTACAGATTAAGGGGTATTTGTCTTTCTATAATCTCTACTTATATCTAAAAACTTCAATAAAACAAAAAATGAAACTAAAAATTTTCTCTCTACAAAACACTAATCAAACCACGCCTGATTTTTTAAAAGACAGTGGCTTTACTTTAGAAACTTCTTTTACCACCCACCAAAACAGAGATACTAAACAAAAGGCAAACGATATTGATTTTGGTCCAGAAGATGTTCTAGGCATCGAGCTAGATGATGGTACCATTTGGTTTGCACTGGAAGAAGATATAGAACAGTTATTCGACCTCGAAAGCAATCGAAATGCTACAAGCGGGGAAGGAATTTTATTACCTAATTATATCAATGATGGAAAAGAGCGAAGCATAGGCCAATTTTTTGTTAAAGTCTTTCATTTTTTTAAAAGAACCAAGAAGAAAATTTCTGAAGATCTTGCTTTTAAGATAGCGGAAAAAATAGAAGAAAAATTAGAACCAGGATTAAAGCAAGTGGATAAATCCTTTGATTTATGGCCTTATGCTTCTGGAAAAATAGATACGACAAAACCCATTTTACTCCTCCTGCATGGAACGGGGTCGAGAACGGAAAGTTCTTTTGAGGACCTAAAAGGAACAGAAGCTTGGGATAGTTTATACCAAACTTATCAACAAAATATTCTTGCTTTTGACCATAAAACTTGGACAAAAAGCCCTTTACAAAACACAAAGGAATTACTAGTAGCATTACCCAAAAATAGTCAACTGGATTTAATTACTTATTCCAGAGGGGGCTTGATTGGCGATATTTTAGGTCGATGTGCTGCGGAACAAAGCGAATTTACAAGAGAAGAATCCGAATTACTAAACGAGTTAGGAAAGGAAGAAGAGAATTTGTTATTGGAGTTAAATAGACTCGCACGTAAAAAGCAGATAACTGTAGACCAATTCATTCGGGTTGCCTGTCCTGCTAGTGGGACGACGCTTTTATCCGACCGAATAGACCATTTTTTTAATGTCTTACTCAATCTAATCCCGAAGACAGGGCAGTTTTTGATAGATTTTCCAGTTAAGGAACTCAAAAGTTTGATACTGGCTACCATAAATCAAAGAAATAACTCAGAGGTACTTCCTGGATTAGCAGCTATGGTACCAGAATCGCCAATTCTAAATTTATTGAACCATCCTAAAATCAAGACCCCTTCTCAGATTTGGGTGATTGCAGGAAAGGCAGGAATTGGTAAGCTTAAAAAAACATTAAAGGTCATCCTTGCCAGACTATTTTATCGAGCAGATAATGATTTTGTGGTCGATACGGATTCTATGTTTATGGGCGTCTTGTCCGAACAACCTCGTTATTACCAATTTGTTGAAGGGGCAAAGATAGACCACTTTACTTATTTTAAAAGCCGTAAAATTAGAAATGCCTTATTAAGTATTCTAAGTGATAGAACACCAACAGAATTACCAGACGGCTTTAAAGAAATTCGACTTAACGAAGAGAATCGAGAAGTTAATATTCCAGGGGGCATAGTCAAACCTACTCCAATAGCTGAATTATCTTCCACCAAACGCATTTTGATACTTTTGCCAGGTATTATGGGGTCTAATTTAGGGAAACCAGATGATGAGGTGTGGCTAGATTTGTTTGATTTAATGACAGGGGGAATTCATAAAATGAAAATATATTCAGCAGATATGGTAGCTACAGGAATTGTAGCTTCTGCTTATGAAAAATTGGTCAGTTATGCCAAGAAAGAAGAAGAATGGGAGGTTTTAGTTTTTCCTTACGATTGGCGAAAAAGTATTAAAGATGCAGGAGAAAAATTGTCGGAAACGCTTCAACTCCTTATGGAAAGAGTTCCCAACCAGCAAATTTCTTTAATGGCCCATTCTATGGGTGGTTTGGTTGTTAGAGACCTTATTTTTAATCATAAGGAAGTTTGGGGGAAATTAATTAAAATACCAAATTTCAGATGTATTTTATTAGGAACTCCTTGGAAAGGGGCCTATGCCATTCCTCAGTTAATTGTCGGGGAAGGCAGCCGAATTAAAAGTTTAAATCGCTTAGTCTATTACGAAAGAAAGAAAGAATTATTGAAAATATTCACCCAATATCCAGGCTTATTTGAGTTAATGCCCCTTGATGCGAAGGGTGGTGTTGTATTGGAAGAAAAAGCATTTTGGGAGTTATTGGAGGATATTTCTCGTCGCAAAAATTGGCAAGTTCCGACCAAAAAGATGTTGACTCAATTTGGTAGTTATCGCAAAAAGATGGCAGCTTTAGTAGATGCCGAATTTGACGGAAAGGAAAAGGTATTTTACATTGCTGGTAAAGATGCACAAACCGTTGCTGATTTGGTGTTTCGTGTCCCGAATGAAATCCTACCAATTGAAGATTATCCAAAGGTACAAAAACTGTATGATGCAAAGGAAAAGAACCTTAAATATAGATTTATTCAAACGGAAGCGGGCGATGGAAGTGTTACTTGGGCATCGGGTATCCCTACCCAAATACCAGAAGATAATGTCTATTATGTAGATACGACTCATGGAGAATTGGCGAACGATAAAGACCATTTTCCCCGTTATTTTGAATTATTGATTACAGGGAATTCTTACTACTTATCAAGAGAACCCATAAAAACGTCCAAATCGGGCGGTCTATTTCGAGGTCAGGCAGGGATATTGAGCAATGATCCTGCTGAATTGGCAAGAGGAGTGATTGGTTTAAGTGAGGTCCATAGGTATCAAGCGGAGCAGGACATTAATCTACCACCTCTAAAAGTACAAATGATTAATGGCGATTTGCGCTATAATAAAAAGCCAGTCATGATTGGGCATTTTGAGGCCGACGGTATTGTTAGTGCCGAAAAGGTAATGGATTTATTTTTAAATGGAAAATTACTTCAAAAGAAGAGCTTGAATATTTACCCAGGAACCATCGGGTCGCATTGGGTGTACCAAAGTGAAAAAGATAATAAAGCAGGGGTTGTTATTGTAGGCTTGGGCAGACCAGAAGAACTAACACCTCGTATGCTAAGTAATACTATAGAAAAAGCCTGTTTGGGGTATATGACAGACCAAAAGAAAGCAGCACCAAAAGGGTATGAATTATCTAGTTTGCTCATTGGGTCGGGATATGCCAATTTAAGTTTAACGGATTCTCTTCAAGCTATTTTGGAAGGAGTCATTCGTGCTAACAAAAAAATGGCTATTCAATACCCCGCTGACCCAATTATTAGCGAGTTGTCTTTTATTGAATTGTATGAGGAGAAATCCAATAATGCGTTCTCTATTTTAGATAAGATTAAACAATCAACTAACTTAAATTTTACATTGGAATATCCACTAAGCACCATTGATGGAAAAAGGTCACAATTGCCTATTGATGATACGAGGTCGTGGTGGAATAGATTTAGGGTAGAAGTAGTCGAAGAAAAAGGGAAGCAGTTTATTAGCATCAATGCGGCGACAGGTAAAGCAGGAATAGAAGAACAAAGAATTGCTTATAAACCTGCGCTCATCGATGAAATCTTACAACAAGAAAAACATAAAGAGGGCGTATGGGATAAAACTGCGAGTCAAACCGCCTTTGAGTTAATGATTCCGAGCAATTTAAAAATTAGTCTCCGCAGTCAACCTAATATACTTTGGGTATTGGATAAAAATATGGCACAATATCCTTGGGAATTATTTCAGTACGATAAAGAAGACGGTGCGCCGCAATGCACTAAAGCAGGGATGATTCGTCAACTGACAACCAATTATTCAGCGAAGAACATCAATATGGTACTTAGCCAAACGGCTTTAGTCATTGGAGATCCAAAACTTGATGGTAGCGACGCCTATCCTTTGGATGGAGCCGCTGAGGAAGCTAAATTGGTTAATGACTATTTGAGTGATTATGGTTTTTCGCCCGATTTTTCTTTAAGAGAATCTCCTAAAGAAGTTATGAGTTATTTATTCAAGGAGTATAAAGTGATACACATTGCAAGTCATGGGGTGCTCAAGTATGGGGATGACGAAGAAACAGGTATTTTATTGTCTAAGAATTTGGTGATTACTCCTCAGACTTTTGCGCTTAGGACCAGTACGCCCGAATTAGTTTTTATTAATTGTTGCCATTTGGGGGATGTTGCCCCAGTATATGAAGAATACACTTTAAATAAATACCAATTGGCTGCCAATATTGGGACACAATTAATCCGAAATGGTGTGAAAGCAGTAGTTGTGGCGGGTTGGGCAGTTAATGATCAGGCAGCTAAGGTATTTGCTACTGTTTTTTATGAAAATATGTTAAAAGGTGAAAGTTTTGGTATTGCCGTTCGGAAAGCTAGAGAGAAGTGCTATCAAGATTTTCCCCAGCATAACACTTGGGGGGCATATCAATGCTATGGAGATCCTTTTTATCAATTAAAAACGGCCTCGACCAAATCTCGTTCTACTAAGCCTTATATTTTAGAGAAAGAAGCCTTAATTGATTTGGAAATTTTAGCCAATAAAGCCGATTCTGCTTTGAGTAGAACGGAAAATATAGAAACTCAATTGAAGCGGGTATCTAATCGAATTAGCGAATCTAAATTTAAAAATAGTGCTATTTTAATTGAAAAAGAAGCTGCGGTTTATTCGCAAATAAATCTATTGGAAAAAGCCCTTGAGAAATACAAAAAACTCTTTAAAATAGAGAAAGCGAATTATTCGGTAAAAAGCTTAGAAAATTATTGCAATATCAAAATGAAATATTTGTTGCAAATAGGTGAATATGATGCTGACCAAATAAAAGAAGTACGAGGAAAATTAGAATCGCTAATAAAATTTGGACCAACTGCGGAACGACTAGCTTTATTAGGGAGTTTCCACAAAAGACAGGTATTGCTATTAAAGTATATGACTGCACAAAATAAGAAAATTGTAACCATGCCGATTCCTACAAATAAGGACGTATTAAAGGAGTTGACGGATACTTATAAGGATGCTTCTCTATTGGCATTTAAAGATAAAGATGGAAACTTTGAACAACCGCTTACTATAGAAAAGGCCTTAGGTATTAAAGTTTATTGGATTTCTCAATGGCTGATTAGTGAACGCCTACTAGAAGAAGTATTAACAAGAGAGCAAGTAGAATTAGTAAAATTGAAAGAAGCATTAACAAAAGACAAAGAAAAGTTAATAAAAGTACAGGCAGCATTAGCTAAAGTAAAGGAGGAGTTAGCTAGTCGCAGAAAAGAATTAAAAGATATTTTACCTACAAAAGTTTTAGCTTTCTTAGAACAAAAATTAGCCAAACTTGCAGAAAATAATAATGACGAAAAGGAGTTTTGGGATTTTATAGAAGTAGTTAATATTCGACAATGTTATCTTCTTTACTGTAATGATCCAGCTATTTATGCGCAAGAAGTCGCAAAAATTAAAGCAGCATATGACCTAGCTTGGAAAAGAGGGGGGACGATGAATAATCTAGAAAGCGAACGAACCCAAATGCAGTTTATTATTGAAAATTTATCTAAGAATTCTGCTAACGAGACCTTAGTTAAGCA
>CAYOBX010000309.1:0-7251 GCA_964402245.1 uncultured Saprospiraceae bacterium
ATACAAAAATCGAAACCTATGAAAAAGAAGGAGCTTGGTATGGAAAAATTGTTTCTTCTGATAATCCCAAAGCGAAAATTGGTAAGGATATTTTAAGAGACTTTAAAGAAGAAGATGGACAATGGAAAGGAAAACTTTTTGCTGCTAAACGGGGCAAAATATTAGACGCAGTTATTGATCCAAATGAGGAGGTTTTAAATATTAAAGTTTCCGCTGGATTTTTCACAAAGACTTTAGCATGGAAAAGAGATGAATCATGAAATTAAAAATACCTATGTTCAAATTTGGGACTATCTTATTATGCTCTTTATTTACCTCTTTTCTTTTGGGGCAAACAACTCAAGAGGGTAGTATCCCTGCTCAACAACCCAATTTCGTCCTCATCTTAGTAGACGACGCAGCCTTACAAGATTTTGGTATATACGGAGGAGAAGCTTATACCCCTAATATTGATAAACTAGCTCAGGAGGGAACGATGTTTACCAATTACCATTCCAGCCTGATGTGTGCGCCCGCTCGAGCCATGTTAATGACAGGTTGTGATAGTCATTTAGCAGGGGTGCCTAATTTACCTGTTTTTCTAGCTCCCGAACACACAGCTCATGCCAATTATGATGGTATTTTGAATACCAGAGTAGAGACGGTTGCGACCAGATTAAAGGGCAATGGCTATAATACGTACATTGCTGGAAAATGGCATTTGGGGAATACCTCCTACACCTTACCCACTAGACGCGGCTTCGACCGTAGTTATATTCTGGGGGCATCTGGAGGAGATAATTATGACATCAAAGGGTATTTGCCTTTTAAAGGAAATGCGCCCTGGTTTGCAGATGGAGAGCCACTAGAAAAACTACCAGATAACTTTTATTCCTCAGAATTTTTGGTCGATAAGATGATGGAATTTATGGAAGAAGAACCCAATAAAGACCAACCATTTTTTAGTTATTTACCTTTTCAAGCTATTCACATCCCTGTCCAAGCACCCGCTGAATTTGTTAAAAAATACAAAGGGGTCTATAAAGATGGTTGGGATAAATTAAAGCAACAGCGGTTTGAAAAAGCGAAACAATTAGGTATTATTCCTTCGGAGGCTCAACTCGGAGAGATGCATCCCGAATTACAAAATTGGGATAAGCTAAGTAAAGAAGAACAACAAATTGCTGCCAATGATATGGCGGTTAATGCGGCCATGTTGGAGGCGATGGATTATCATATCGGTCGCTATATCACCTACTTAAAAAATAAAGGATTATATGATAATACGGTATTCATCATTACTTCTGATAATGGACCTGAAGGAAGTGTGATAAGAGATAGTCGGGTAGATATGTGGATGAAATGGGTCGGTTATCATCGAGACCAAAATCGTTTGGGAGCACCTGGTTATTATGGTTTTATTGGCCCAGAGATGGCAAGTGCAGCGGCTGGCCCTTCTTCCTTTTTTAAATTTTATGCAGGGGAAGGTGGTTTGAGAGTTCCCTTGATTATTGCTGGAAAAGACATTCCAAAAGCCCAGAAACGGACCGCTTTTTCTTTTGTAACCGATGTAACACCCACCATTTTAGCATTGGCAGGTATTCAAGAAAAACCCGCACTTGTACCGATGACGGGAAAAAGTTTATTGCCAGCTATCCAAAATGACTCGATGCTTGTTTATCAAAATGACGAACCAGTTGGGATAGAGGCGGCAGGGCATAGCGCACTTTTCAAAGGGGACTTCAAATTGACCAGAAATGCTCGACCCTTAGGAGATTTTAAATGGCGTTTATATAATCTTAAAAAAGACCCAGGAGAAACAAATGATTTAGCCCAAGTTCAGCCACAATTATTTGGAGAAATGATAAAAGACTATGCGGAGTACACCGAAAAAATGGGCGTGTTAGAAATGGGTACGCAATACGAGGCACAAGCGGAATTATCGAATAAGGTACAGGCAATTGTTGTTGGGGCTATTCGACCTTGGTTTATTGGGTTTGTTGTTTTATTGCTTGGCTTTTTTGTTTGGCGACGTCGTAAAAGGAAAATGCTTTTGGTGAACTAGATTGTCGTGCTATCCGTTAAAGCAATTTCTCCAGGTTTAGCTCCTAAATAAGTTTCCGCAGCCTTTAAAACTTGTCGGGTGAATATCACAAAATTGGACTCGTAATATTCTACTGGATTATCGTCTAATCCTTTTCTATATTTTTCTATGGCTTTTCGTACATTCGAAGGATGAGAGGCCAATAGAAACTGCGCCATCTGAATTTTTGAGGTATCTAGATTGAAGTCGCTTCTCACCCCTTCCCAATCTCTTATTCTTTCTGTTGTTGGTAATAAATTTTTACCGACGGTAGTAAGCAGCGCGCTTGCCCCTGTTTTAGCAATAAAATTCCTTCGATTCATAATAGAATAGGTTTTTGTCGTTACTTAGGGAGTTGGATAAACTTGTCTGTTTTTAAGTGGTGTATAGAAAAGCTAGGAACTAATTTAAGGAGTTTATCGCTAATTATAACTTTTGTGCTTATTATTTTGTCGTTACTTAACAAAAAAATCGCAATTCCATAAACTAGGAATTGCGATATAATACTCAAATAAAATGGTGATTTTTAATCTATCTCTTAGATTTAAATTTTACATTAATTATGTGTACCTATTCAGCATCCGTTTTTCTAACCCCTCCCAACCCCCTCTTCGTAAAGAGGGGGTTGGAGGGAGTTTAATATAAAATGCTGAATAGGTTACAATTATGTTATAAAATTTCATTTACTCTTCCCCACCAAAATCATAAGTCAAAGTAACCAAAGTTCGTCGACCAATCTGAGGAAATAATGGAAAAGCTCGATATTCATTATCAAATAAATTTTGAGCAGACACATCAATAGAAAGCCCATTTGTAAACTTATAACCAATGCCCAAATCCACTAGATTTTTGACCTCCGTATCCCCTGAAAACTGACCCAATAAAGCGAAAAAAGAATCATCATGTTGGAAAGATAGATTCGCACGGAAACCTTCCAATGGGGCATAATTAGCACCTAATCTATACTTATTTTTAGGCGCAGAAATTGAGGTTGTTTCCGTTTGTCCTTCGGAGCCTCTAATGATGGGATTAAAAATATTTTCGGAGATATAAGAGTAATTTCCAAAGAAAGATAAATCTGCATTCACATAGTATTCTAAACCTAAATCCAAACCTGTATAATCATAGGCCTCAAAAGTTCGATACCCTGCTGCTACGTGCGTCACGCCATTATCAGGTACATTTTCTGTTTCGATGGTACCTAAGATAAAGCCGTTGGCTAAAGGAGCAATCCCTTGTGCAAAGCCATTACCACCTTGAGTGTAGCCTGCTGCATAGCCTGCTGCAATTTGTGCTGCTACCACTTCTACGGGCGCTGGCAAAGCAGGTGCTAATGGCGTTAATTGATCAATTAAGAATGGAGTTAATTGCTCCGCAACTCCTGCCCCTAAATCTGCGCCAATATTATCCACTCCAATTAGCCCAAAAGATGGACTAATTGCCGTAAATAAAGTCGCTCCATCAATATTTCTATTATAAACATCTAAAGACACCCCTAATTTATCTCCAATCAAACCTTTATAACCAAACTCCCAAGTATCCTCTTCTCTTAAACTAGCTGCTGGGGCATTGGATAAACCAAGTGGTTGTCGATTAAAGAGATTGATGCCTGCTAATGTACCCGTTGTACCTGTCGCAAAATTAGCAGGGTTGGTTAAGAAAGCATTGATGCCTGGAATTAAAGCGGCGAATGCAGGATTGACCATTGTTAATTGCTGGGCAACCCCTGCTAAAATATCTGCTCCTGCGGCTTGGGTAACGGCACCTTGAACAAATCCCAATGGTAGGCCTGGTGTCCCTGCTGGTATATTAGGAAAAGGCAAAACCCCATTAAATTTAATTTCTGGATTAGCGGCAAAAGTTTGTTCATTTTTATTACCAACCAACCAAATATCATAGGCACCTGGGACGGGAGAAGAAACAGGGAAATCAATATTAATTTGTAATTGAGACGGAGAACTAACCGCTCTATTATACCCAAATCGGAAAGTATGTTTTGGGGAAGGTTTATAAACTACAACTGCTCTAGGAGAAAAGGCCGTTTCGTCTAAAAAATTAAATCGGTCGGCTCTACCTGCTAATACTAAATCCAATTTGTCAGCTAAAGCAAATTTACCTTGTAAATAAATACCTGCTATACTAAAATCATCGTCTTGTTCATTTCGACCATAAACCAAATTTCTACTATTGCCTATAGATTGTCGGAAGTCAAATCCTGTTGTCCAAGTAGAGTTTAAAAAATTTGGCAAGTCAAAATTATATTGAAGTTGTGCCTCTAGTTGGGTTCTTTCAATAGAGGTTCTATTGCCTGTTTGGTATAGAAAAGAAGGATTTTCTGGAGAACCACCGTCATTTGCTAAAATGAATGCTTGAGCAAATAAGCCACCTTTTTGCAGCCTCACTTGCCCCCAAGTTTCTACCGATTGTGCTAAGCCTTCTCCTTGGTTATTATAAAATACTGCAGAAGCCGTATTTAATCCTCCAGCTACATTTACCGAGAAATCATCTTGTGGTCTAAATTCCAAAGTACCAGTAAAAACAGCTTGACTCCAATCATTTTGTATCGGATTGCCATCGCCATCAGGGTCCAAATCACTTTCGGCTAATAAAACTCTACCTGGAGCTGTAACATCTACTACACCATCGGTAATTGCTGGTTCTGAAATAGTTGTTTGTAATAGGGCAATTTGTGCAGCATCTTGAGGGTCATTGGGGTCTAATGAAAACTCATCTCCCCGTTTCAATACTGCATTCAATTTAAAACCAAACTTATCAGATACTTTATTGGCATGTCTGGCAGAGACACCAAAAGTAGACAATTCCCCTCCAATTAATTGAACAGTTGTTCCCGGTTTATCAATCGGTGATTTACTAATAAAATGAACCACTCCTGCCGTTACCCCCGGACCATATAAAGCAGAACCTGGCCCTCTAACCACTTCGATCCGTTCAATGTCTACATTATTTAAAGGAGAATTTAAGGCATCGAACGTACCTAAACCGGGACCCGATAAAGACCGATAATCTAAAATAGGAAAAGAGGCAGAACCAAATAGTCCACCATCTCCCCGTAATTGCACATTAATCCGACCTGCGGTTTGTTGCTGTACCGTTACGCCTGGGGCACTTATCAAATTTCTAATTGGATTGTCATTGGGAGACGCTGCTAATTTTCTAGCATTAAAGACGGTAATGGAAGCAGGGGCTTCTTGTACCTTTTCTCGTCTTCTAGAAGCGGACACGACCACTTCTTGCCCTATTAAGGCACTTGGTTGAAGAGCAATAGATAGGCCTGTTTGTGCAGTAGAAACCTGAATTGTTTGGGCAGCATAACCCGTATAGCTAACCTCTATATTCCAAGGCAAAGGAGTATCGCTGGTAATAGAAAAATTACCATCTAAATCGGTACTAGTCCCCACGGAAGTGCCTTGAATAATTAGGTTTGCCCCTATTAAAGGGTCGCCTAATTCTGCATCCGTAATGACACCACTAAGGGTGGTTTGTGCTTGAACAAGTATACCTCCAATAGCTAGGAAGAATATTGTTATTAAAGTTAATCGTTTCATTCTCAGTGAGATTTGATAAGAATTAAAATTTTTAAATTCCTAAGTAACGACGAAAGAATAAGTTGGGCATCTGGTTCTAATTATTTTTCAGTCTAAGGAATTTAAAAAATTAGTTCCTAGTAGGGCTACGGACTCATTTTTTAAGTTTCTTAGACTGGAAAAGAATAGAAGAAGATGCTCAAGTTATTGTTTTGTCGTTACTAAATTTAATCAGAAGGAAAAAATCCAAAATTTGATTAAATTAATAAATTAGGTTTAACAACCTAAAAATAATAAATAAAATGGTTTTAATATAATTATTTAAACTATTTATAGTTTTTTAATCAAAAAGATTCTTTTATACCCTGACAAGGATGCTTGGTAGGTAGGAGATTGGGTTATGGGTAGAATGGTTTGATGGTTAATTTTTCCTCATAGGACTTGCGTCCCATGTTACGATATATACTACGGACAGGATAAAATACCGAATTTATTTTTGAAAAAGACTTCTCAAATCTTGAAGATTTTGTAAGTCTGTCGGGATCGAACTTACAAAGTCTTCGAGACTTGGGAAGTTTCATTTTCGGTAATTTATCCTGTTTCGAGTATAAATAAGTAACTCCACCATTTTTTTGGTATCCTTCTAAGCTCGGGCAGCAATTGATATAAAGACAAGCGGTCAGATCGTTTAAAACGATCAGATCGCACGCAATTTTTGACAGAAAATGGTACTATATCAAGAATACTATATCAAGAATACTGCATGCGATCTGATGGCTTTTCGCCATCTGACCGCTTCAGCCAAGAATAACAGAACGTCCGAGTTTACAAGGATACTCCATTTTTTTAAGAGAGACCTGACCACTGTATTTGAACTTTTATTTGGAATGAACGTTCCTTTATTATATGTTTGTGGAACAATCGTTCCTGAAAAAATATTAAACAACTTCTATTTAAGATTTTATCAAAAAAGAAAAATAAAGAATAAAATGAAAAAGGTTTTTAAAGTACTTTTGGCAATCATAATATTATTAATATTAGCATACGGCGCGCTGTATCTTTTTGGAACAACTGATTTACAAACTGACGCTGTAAAAAAAGACCCTCAAGTAGCCAAAGCTAAAATGCTACTTCAAGAAATGGCAAAATCCCACATGGTAGAAAACTGGGATAATATTTCAACTTATACTGTTCGATTTCAAGAAGAAATGTTTGGAGTTTTGGGCAAATCAAGTAATCCATTTCCAGAGGCGAAATCACAATTTGATTTAAGCTATATTCCAAATACTTATGACGGAAGACTAACTTTTGTTACGGGAAAAAATGAAGGCAAAACATGGGGAATTCAATCTTGGAAAACTTATACCTCAACAAAAAATGCTAATCCGATTTTTGCTAATGATTCAAATATTACTTTTTGGGTTCCGACTTATCAATATTTTATCGAATTCCCCAAAAGAATATTAAATGCAAATGCTTTTGGGTATGCTGGTGAAAAAACAATAAATAATGTCGCATGTGAAGGAGTTATTGTTTCTTGGAATACTATCGAACCACAAAGGAATATTGACCAATATTTAATATGGCTGGATAAAGCAACTAAACGAATAGTTAAATTAGAATATACCGTTAGAGAGCAATATA
>CAYOBX010000310.1:0-7243 GCA_964402245.1 uncultured Saprospiraceae bacterium
AAAAGTCTTTATCTTTTTCATAATATTGGCTATTGTTTTGATAGTTATAAATGAAATTAACATTTTTTGTAAAAAAAAATAGTTTGAAACTTAGTAACGACGAAAGAATAAATTGGTCATCTGGACGAGATTATTTTGTTCTCAGTTTTTCTTAAAAAATCCTTGCATAGCAGAGCTACGGAAGGATTTTTTAAGAGAAAATGAGGGCGAAAGAAACCGTCCTAGAGGGACAAGTTATTTTTTTGTCGTTACTTATGATGCTTAAAGTTAATGATTTTGTTGATTTCCAAACTAAATAGTAAATAAAGTTAAGGGTATCTTTCTTTGCTCGGACAGTAGCTGATTCTTAGTCAAAGTGACAGAAAACCATTAGATCCCCGTCAAGTTTAAGCAATAGTACTAGTTTTTGTCAGAAAAAAACGTGCGATCAGATCGTTCTAAACGATCTGACCGCTTGAGTTTCTTATTAAAATTGAACTATAGAAAGTATTTTTGTCCTTACTTAGTGTATAATTCACAATAACAAGTCATTTCTTCTTCACTTTAAGTAAATTTGCAGTCAATTAATTCGTAAAATAACAATAGCACATGCAGCGAAAAAAGAGACTGGAAGTTTTTGATAAATTAGTCAATAACAAATTTAAGATTTATAATAGCTTGTTTTTAAATCTTCCTTATACTAGGGATAGCAATATCGGGATGCTAGTACCGCTATTGTATAAGGTAAGTAAAGATGGATTAGCCGCAGGAAAAAATCCAGAAGAAATTTTAAACTCCTTTTTTGCCAACTATGCAAATTTAACAACAGAAAAGGAGCAATTGGATTTTATGTTTATGGTAATTCAATATGTAGAACGCCAAGTAGTACTATATGATAGTGTGGAAGATGCTGCGTTCAAAGATGTGCAAGCTCATGGAAATGCCTTAACAATTAGCGATTTTTTTCAAAAATTAGATAAAGAAGATAATTGGGATAAGATTGCAGAGAAGCTGGCTACTTTTAGTGCAAGAATTGTATTCACTGCTCACCCTACTCAATTTTATCCACCTGCTGTATTGGACATTATCAATAAGTTGAGAACATTGATACCTGACAATAAATTAAATGAGATAGATCTGACTTTACAACAATTAGGCTTGACTTCTTTAATCAACTCCAAAAAGCCTACTCCTTTCGATGAAGCAAAAAATATCATCTATTTTTTACGCCATGTATACTATGATGCCATTGGAGATTTATATAGTGCCATCAAAGAAAAAACTAGAAATGGAGATTTCGAGAATCCTGATATTATAAAATTAGGATTTTGGCCAGGAGGGGATAGAGATGGCAATCCATTTGTGACACCAGATATAACTAAGGATGTTGCTAATACACTGCGTATGACGTTGATGAAGTGTTATTACAATGATTTGAAGAAATTACAAAAGAAGTTATCCTTTAGAGAAATAGAAGATGAGTTATTTGTCCTGCGTACTAAACTATATGCTTCTATGTTTGATGCCAAACAAGTATTGAATTATAAAGAAATAATAACGCCATTATTACTTGCTAGAAAATTGTTAATTGACAAATATCACGGACTCTATCTGAATGATTTAGAGAAGTTGATTGATAAGGTTAAAATCTTCCGTACTCATTTTGCCAATTTAGATATCCGTCAAGATAATAGTGTACATGTCAAAACGGTCACTAGTATTTTAAAATCTGTAGGGGTCATCAAAGAAAATTTGGAAGAATTGAGTGAGGAAGAATTCCAAGATATTTTGCTACGAAAAGACCTTGACGCTACTCAGTTTTCTTTTGATGAATCGGTTATAAACGATACGATTCAAAATATTTCTCAGTTAAAAAGCATTCAACAAGAAAATGGAGAAGAAGGTTGTAATAGATACATTATTAGTAATTCAGAGGATAGATTTGCGGTATTGATGGTCTATGGTCTATTCAGATGGTGTGGGTGGAAAGCAGAGGAAATTAGTTTTGATATAGTGCCACTGTTTGAGACAATGATAGGTATGAAAACCGCTGAAAATACCATGCAAGAATTATTCGACCTACCAGAATATAGAATGCATTTGTCTAGGCGATACAATGCCCAAACGATCATGTTAGGTTTTTCAGACGGAACGAAAGATGGAGGGTATTTAAAAGCCAATTGGTCGATATTTAAAACAAAGGAGACTTTATCAATGGTTTGCGATAAAAACAATATCAAAGCCATATTTTTTGATGGTAGAGGAGGCCCTCCTGCACGAGGGGGTGGAAAGACCCATAGTTTTTATGCATCTCAAAGTAAGCACATTGCCAACCATGAAATTCAGTTGACCATACAAGGGCAAACCATTACAAGTACCTATGGTACCAAGGAGCAATTCAATCACAATTTTGAGCAGTTAATTACCGCAGGACTTTCTAATAGTTTTACTGATAATGGAAAAGAAATACCTCCAAAATCTAGAAAATTATTAGAAGAGTTAGGTGAGCTAAGTTTTGACAAATATGATGCACTTAAAAAGCATAAGATGTTTATTCCTTACCTAGAAAATAAAAGTACCTTAAAATATTATGGTAAGGCAAACATAGGTAGTCGTCCAAGTAAAAGAGGCAATAAAAAAGAATTAACTTTAAGTGATTTAAGAGCTATTTCTTTTGTGGGTTCTTGGAGTCAATTGAAGCAAAATGTACCTGGCTATTTTGGTATTGGTACGGCCCTCAAAGCAATGGTCGATCAAGGGAGAATACAAGAAGTAAAACGCCTATTTAAAGATGCTCCATTTTTCAAAGCATTGATCTTAAATAGTATGATGTCTTTATCCAAATGTAATTTTGATTTGACTAGTTACATGAAGGAAGATAAGCAATATAAAGAATTCTGGACGATCTTATTTGAGGAATATAAATTGTCTAAAGAAATGATGTTGTTAATATCTGACTTTGATATTTTGATGCAAGAAGAGCCTATTTCCAGAGCTTCTATTTCCATTCGAGATGAAATTGTTTTGCCTTTGCTGGTGATCCAACAATATGCTTTGCAGAAAATAAGTCAGAATGTTTCGACCAAGGAAACCTATGAAAAGATTGTTACTCGATCTTTATATGGGAATATTAATGCTAGTCGGAATTCTGCTTAGAACTAAGTAAATTGTTATCTCTATACATGCACGTATTTGTGTTGCCCTAAAGACAGAAAAGAATAAAAATAGTAGTATTCATTCATTTTTATTTAATTTCATTTCATTATTTGATAGGGGATAAGGGATGGGTTAAAAATAAACTTACAATTTATGCTGCTTCTTTTGCTCCTTGAAAACAGTTATTATATCAACATAGCTCCCGTTTTCAAGAAAAAAAAATAAGAACAAAGTAAGCTACCCTAAATTTGTAAATTTATTTCTACCCCATCCCTAGGATTAATTGATACGTCTAGTAATTTTAAAAACACTCCTACATCTACTCGAAATTCGGGATAAAAACAAAGCATGATTATGATCAAAAAACTACTTCTAAGCATCCTCTTTCTAATAGCTACTCTTAATATTGCTATAACTCAAGTCGTTATCAATGAATACTCTGCATCGAACCTTAAAAGTTTTACGGATAGTTTTGGAAAAACAGAAGATTGGATAGAATTGTATAATACCACTAATACAACTATAGATATTAGTGGCTGGTATTTGTCTGATAAAGCATCTAGTCCAACAAAATGGAAAATACCAGAAGGTACCAATATACCTGCTAATAACTTTTTAGTATTCCTTTGTTCTGGCAGAGATGTAGTAGTTAATGGGGAGTATCATACAAATTTTAAATTGACCCAAACGAAAGGTGCAGATGTCGTTTTATTAGCCGATCCATCTGGAGTAGTGAAGGAGCAATTGGACTTAAATTTGACCTTGGTAGAACATTCCAATTGTAGAGTTACTGATGGTAGTGATGAATGGAGAATATCGACAGATCCGAGTTTTGGAACATCTAATAATTCTACCCCTCAAATTAAAGGATATACGTTGGTCCCTAGCATGAGTGTAGCCGCAGGATATTATGAGGATAGCCAAATGGTTTCAATTCAAAATAATGAACCTAACTCTATTCTTAGATATACAACAGATGGAAATAATCCTACCATAGAATCACCCATGTATACAATGCCAATATCTGTCAATAAAACAACAGTTATCAAGGCACAAGCTTTTAGCAATGATCCATTGATCTTACCGGGTAAAATGGAGTTCAACACCTATTTTATTAACGAAGATTTTAGTCTGCCTGTCTTTTCTGTGGCGGCTGATCGAGTGACCAATTTAGCGAATGGGTTCGGTGAGTTATTACCTATTGGATCTATAGAATATTTTGATAAAAATAAGGAGCGAACAGCCACCTCGTTTGGTAGTTTAAATCGGCATGGGCAAGATTCTTGGATATTAGACCATCGGAGTTTGGATTGGATTTCTAGAGATGAAATGGGTTATTCCAAAGCAGTAGAAGCACCGATATTTTCTTCTTCTGACCGATCAGAATACCAGAAATTTATGTTTAGAAATTCAGGGGATGATAATTATCCAGCGATTGATGATGAAGAACATGAAGGAAGTACGCATGTAAGAGATGAATATGTCCAAACATTATCGCAGAAAGGAGATCTAAAATTAGATGTTCGTACTGTTGAAAGAGTTGTTCTTTTTCTAAATGGTACTTATTGGGGAGTTTATGGAATGCGAGAGAAAGTGGTAGATCATGACTATACCGAGACCTATTATAATCAAGGAAAATACGAAATACAGTACTTGAGTACATGGGCAGAAACAGATGTCGAGTATGGGGGTAAACAGGCACTATTAGATTGGGAAAATTTAAGAGATTTTATTTTGGAGAATGATATGAGTCAGCCAGAGAATTATACTATTGCAGAAGATAGTCTCAATATGTTAAGCATAATCGATTATTTTTTAATCAACCAAGCAACAGTTGCCTCAGATTGGTTGAATTATAATACCGGTTGGTGGAGAGGATTAAATCCAGAAGGAGGACATAAAAAATGGGGATACATCCTATGGGATTTGGATGCCACCTTTGATTACTATATCAATTATACCGGAATCCCTAATGAAGAAGCAGATGCTTCTTTATGCGATATTTTTCCCATCTCGGAAGAAATTGATTTCTTTTTTCAAGATACAGGTGGTTTTCCTGAAGTGAACTGCGCTGATTTTGGAGGGAATAATAGTCCTTATGCTAGTACCGATTCAATTTTCCAGTTGGTCATTAACTATGATCCTTTTTGCTGTTCTGATTGGAATGAAGATTGTCAGGCACTCTACGATGACCCATCCGCATTCAATCAAGAAGAGATTGGTAATCCAGAAGCCTGCCTTTCTGTTCTGTCAGGGAGTAGTCCATATGCTGGTACTGATTCTATTTTTATTCAAGTGGTGAATATAGATGGGTTTTGTTGCGGTGAATGGGATGGACTTTGTCAGGACTTATATGACGATATAAGTAACAGTGGTACTATATTTGGCGGAAATTTTGAAGACTGCCCCATCTTTGTAGATAGTACTAGCCCTTACCCAGTGACCGATCCTATTCTATCCACCATTCTTCTTTTTGAAAGTGATTGTTGTGAAGTATGGGGAGAAGATTGTCAATTCCTATATAACGAACTTAGTGGGGAATCAGGGGTCGATGTTTCTGGCTGTACTATTTTTGTAGAAGGAACTAGCCCATACTCTATAGAAGACCCAAAAGTTGCACAAGTGATTAGTATGAATCCTGACTGTTGTGAAATTTGGGGAGTATCTTGCCAAAACGATTATGATATTATTGGTCCTGGACAATTTGAAGGAGAAGAAGATACTACTGGCACACAGAATATTTTTTATAATGTAGGACAGCATGAAAAGTTATTTATTAAATTATTTGAGGAAAATCCTACTTTCAAACAGTTATTCTATTCGAGATATGCAGATTTGATGAATACGGTTTTTTCTTGTGAACATATGAATAATTTATTGGAAGAAATGGTGGAGGTCATTGAACCAGAAATGCCTAAACAAATAGCTAGGTGGGGCGGTACGATGGAGGAGTGGCAAGTTAATCTGGATAACCTTCGATTATTTATTAATGATAGATGTACCTTCTTAAATCAAGAAGCATTAGCCTGTCATGGCGATTTATCAGGGCAATATGATCTAACCCTAATGACTCAACCAGCTGAGGTAGGAACAATTGATTTTAATACCTTAGATATTGAAGAATTCCCTTGGCAGGGCACTTATTTTGGTGGTATGTCTAATATTATTAAAGCAAAGGTGGCTAAGTCATTTGAGGAAGAATATGAATTTAGTCATTGGGAAAGTAAGGCAGGAAATAAAATTAGCCCTTCTATAATGGACCGTAGTGCCAAAATAGATTTAGCTAGTACGGACACCTTAATAGCGGTATACCAACTATTGTCCTCTATTGACCAAGAAGCCTTAGTAATTAATGAATTCATGGCGGCTAATGATGCCACTGTTGCAGATCAAGATGAAGAATTTGATGATTGGATAGAACTATTTAATAACACCGATCAAGCTATTGATTTAACAGGTTATTTTTTAACTGACAATGCGCAGAATCTGTCAAAATATGATATTCCAGAAGGCACTATTATCCCCGCTGAAGGGTATTTGATTATCTGGGCCGATGAAGATGGAATGCAAGAAGGATTGCACGCCAATTTTAAACTATCAAGAGATGGAGAATCTATATTTCTAGTTAATCCAGATACGGTAATTATTGATGAAATTTCTTTTGATATGCAAGCAGCAGATATTGCTTTTGCTAGAATTCCTAATGGAGTTGGAGACTTCGTCTTTAGAACGCCTACTTTTAATGAAAATAATGATAATAGCTTAACGGATACAGAAGATCTTACAATTTCAGATTCTCAATTATTAGTATATCCTAATCCTACTAATCACCAATTAACGGTGCAATTAACTAATTATACAGAAAATAACCTACAAATTCAGGTCTATGATGTCTTCGGGAGGTTAGTACTTCATAAAGAGGATGCTGTTAATAAGATGGTGTTAAATGTAAATACTTTATTAGACGGTTTTTATTTAGTAGTGGTAAATCAAGTATATATTGAAAAAGTAGTTATTAAGAGATGACCGATACTCTCTACATAGTGTAAATAGTTATACTACGGACAGGATAGATTGCCGAATTTATTTTTGAATTAGACTTCCCAAA
>CAYOBX010000311.1:0-7238 GCA_964402245.1 uncultured Saprospiraceae bacterium
TTGTGCACCTGTATCTCCTTGCGCGCCTGTTGCACCCGTTGCACCTGTTGCACCCGCTGGGCCTTGTGCACCTCTATCTCCTTGTGCGCCTGTTGCACCTGTTGGACCCGCTGGGCCTTGTGCACCTGTATCTCCTTGTGCACCTGTTGCACCCGCTGGGCCTTGTGCACCTGTATCTCCTTGCGCGCCTGTTGCACCTGTTGCACCTGTTGCACCCGCTGGGCCTTGTGCACCTTTTGGTCCTGCTGGGCCAGGAATAGAAGAACTACCTCCTGCTGGACCTTGTGGACCTCTCAAACTTGCTATAAAATCTGCTTCTGTGCCTGTATTGCCTAAAGATAACCAGATCTCAAACGCAGATTGACCTGCTGGGCCTTGTGGACCGGGAGGGCCTTGTTCTCCTGAAGGTGGGGTTGGACCTTGAAAACTAATTCCTGGTTCTCCTTGTTCTCCCTGCGCACCTTGTGGGCCTGCTGGTCCAATGGGACCTCTTAAACTTGCTATAAAATCTGCTTCTGTGCCTGTATTGCCTAATGCTAACCAAAGTTGAAAGGCGGATTGGCCTGCTGGTCCTGGTGGCGATGGTGGTGGTGCTGGTCCTGCTGGTCCTGGTACACCTTGAGGACCTCTTAAACTTGCAATAAAGTCTGCCTCTGTTCCTGTATTGCCCAAAGCCAACCAAAGTTCAAAAGCGGATTGACCTGCTGGGCCCGCTGGACCTGTTCCTGTACCTCCTGATCCTTGAAGACTTGCTATGAAGTCTGCTTCTGTTCCTACATTGCCTAAAGACAACCATATTTGAAATGCAGATAGACCTGCTGGACCTTGAAGGCTTGCTATGAAGTCTACTTCTGTTCCAATATTGCCTAAAGACAACCATATCTGAAATGCGGATAGGCCTGCTTCTCCTTGTTGCCCCCTTGGACCTGAAGCTCCTTTACCTGTTTCCCCTATTGGACCCTGTTCTCCTTTTGGACCTGCTGGTCCTTGTGGTCCTTGTGGTCCAACCATTCCATCAATACATTCCCAAGAAGGAAAAGTACTTATGCTGTTATTTATTTGTAAGCATTCCAAATCAGTATTATAGATAATCGCCCCTTGTAAAGGAGTTGGAATCGATTCTCTCTGTTTGGTAGTCATCCTTGGAGGGATAAATGCTTTATTGGTACTTTCCAATTCTAATATAGACCCATCGTCTATATTAGCTTGGTCACCACCAATTTTTACTTGAGCATTTAATTGAATGGAAAATAAAAAAGCAAATAATAATACAGGTAAGTACCAAGATTTAGCTTTTCGTTCTAGCGGTATTCCTTTTAAAAAGAAATTTGAAGTAAAGTGCTGTTTCATTGTTTTAATTTACTGATTACGTTATCAATAGATCTATTGAACGATGAGGTCAAATATGGATCTAACTATTAAAATATGGCATTGCAGGAATGTGCAAAGCATATAGTCAAATTATCTTTTTGTAGGAATCGTAATCTTAATACGGATAGGACATCAACTATTTAGTTTGCTACTAAATATGGGCATCACTTTAGCACATGAACTAATTAGTGAAAAAATAGGTGATTATTTAGATGGAGATTAATTGCCTTGGAAAAGTATTGAAATCTTATTTTAAGTGCTATAATGAGGTAAGAAACTAGTTTCGAATAAACGCAATATATAGACTTAAATGGGGGAAGTTTAAAATGTGATAACTAAACTATAAAATAGATTTCTTCTTGTTTATTACCCAAAGCTATATAAAAAAATTAAATAATGCTAGTGGTTATTAAACAAAATAAAAAATAATTAACGATAATTTACTTCAAAAGAGATGAAAAATGATCTTAAAAATTAATGCACTGGACATTTTTATTAGAGCAGAAGTAGGTTTCGGTTTTAAAACCATACACTTTTTAGAACAGTGAGCAGAGAAGTGAGAATAGAGACACCATCCGTTTAAAAAACTACGATAATTCATTGTTTGTAAACGAAATCTATCTCTATTCTCTATTCTCTATTCTATTCTTATTGAACAATTAATTTTTTGTGAGAAATACCAATACCAGTTTCAATAGAAATTATATAGATACCACTTGTTAAATTCCTTATTGGAATACGTGCAGTATTTACCCCTAAGTTGAAATTGGTTCTAGAAGAAAGATACATCACTTGTCCAGAGAAATTAGTAATTTTAATAGTAGCCTCAAAAGATTCATTGACTAAAGTAGATAAAGTGACAAAATCTTTTTTATTAATTGGGTTTGGTTGAATAGTCCAACTATCCACATTACTTACCTCTGGTATGCTAGAAGCTAAATCTGTTCTAAATATACTACTTTCCGAGTAAGGGGCACAATAATTAACTCCATTGATTGGCTTAATTCTCCATCGATACGCATCTCCAATTTCTACAGGAACAGAGGCATTAGTTGTTGTTGCGGTAGTTGTATGGACTAATTGAGTACCTGAAGTACCAGCATATAACTCTACATAATAAGCTGATGCTCCTTCTACTGCTTCCCATTCTAAATCCACTAAACCAGTCGTAGGTACGGTAACATTGTCACCAGGTATGCTTAAGGTAGCTCGCTCCTCCGATATAGCACCAGAGCTAACAACGTCATTATTTTTTAAATAACTCCTTCTTTCGGATTCGTAATCTTCAAGCATCAACTCTACTTGCATCGGAGTAAACTTGTTCATACATCTATCCAGGAAATAACCCATTATTAGTTCCGCATCTACATTTAAGGTATCTCCGTTGGGATCAATTATAGGTTCTCTATATCTACAATTAAAATTATCAATTTTTGAAAAGTATAAATAGTCAGCTCTTGTATCACAGATCATATCCCCTGCTGTTTCACAATTACTTCCATCAACAAATTCTGTCAAAATTGCATTTCCTTCTATATCTTTTCTAGGAGCAGAAATTGGTGCAGGTGAACCATGAACTTCTGGATCATAAGGCTGTGAATCCCAACCATTAAACGGATGCGGTAAGCTAAAAAAATGTCCTAATTCATGAGGTAAAGTCATACCGCCCGACTGGATTTGGCTATCTTCTACCACAATCCAATCTACCATGCTATCATATAAACCAAGCGTAAAACCGATATTCTCTCTATTAGGATCTTGGGCTTCTCTAATGACAAAAATGTCTACAGAAGAATCATCTCGTAAGGTTTGCATTTTATTTCGAATACCTAAACTGGTAGGAATAGCACCATTACTTGCTATATCTGAATCATCAATATAATTGAATCCATCATTGATATAAAATTGCACCCCTAAATTCTCAAAAGTCTCATTGATCGTACACATTTGATCAAATACCTTACTACTTTCTATTCTACTAGTGCCATTATCTCGCCCTACCAAATGAAATTTTAATGGAATGTATACTGTTTCTCGACTTCTAGGGGTAGCATTGGAGGATCGCTTTCCTAATAGAGATTTTTTATTGGCAATGAGGCGTTTTTGTATCTGATCTAAATCTTCCGAACTCGTTGCGCATCTGGGTACAGATTGTGCTTGAACGGGGATACTAATACCAGCCATAAAAATTAGTGTGAATAGGAGGGTCACTTTTTTGAACATCTGTATTTCTTTAAAAGGTTTTTATGATGAATGGCCACGTAACTCAAGCTTGCAGCTTGAGAAATAAGCTGGAAGTTTGAGCTACGCATTTACTGAACGATTAATTTTTTATTATTAACTCCTTTATCATTGTTTAACTGTATCATATAAATTCCTGGAGACAATTGATCTGTAGGAATGGCAACTTGAGTATTTCCAACAGCAAATTGTTTAGATACTTGATAGATAACTTTTCCTGTTAAGCTATAAATTTTCAGATCTGCCTCAAAAGGAGTACTAGCTTTTATGCTTGTATATAAATCGCCATTTACTTGAACTGGATTTGGGTTGATATTCCAATTATCAATAGCAGAAATGGACTGCACGGCAGTAGATAGTCCCGTTCTAAAACGTTCTGTACTCGAAGGACTTGCACAGGTAAAGCCTGCATTGAAAGGGGTTACTCTCCAAAAGTAATTACGATCTGGTAGTAACAAATCATCAATAGTAGTGGAAGTTGAATTTGTTAATAATCGAACACTTCCATCATTAAAGGAGGGCACTCGATCTACTTCTATCATGTAGGATGTTGCATTAGGCGTTGGATTCCAACTTAGTTGTACTTTATTAAAGTTGGCCGTTACTTTTTGATCAATTGGATCTGTTAAAGTTGGTCTTACTATAATATCATTAATTGTTGGAGGCGTATTAGCTCTTAATCCGTTTCGTCTATTCGTTTGTAAATCTGCTTTCATTAAGGCAGCTTGATCTGGTGTAAAACGATTGACACAATTTTCTAAAAAATACCCCATAATCAAACTAGCATCAGGATTGATTTGAACCCCTTTTGGGTCTAACATTGTTCTACTATATCGACATCTAGTATTATCTAACTCTGTAAAATAAAGATATTCTGCTGGGGTATCGCAAATCATGTCTCCTGCTATTTCACAATTAGAACCATCTGCATTTTCTGTTAATATTCTATCTCGATTAAAATTAATAGGATCGGGTGCATACATAGGGGCTGGTTTGCCTTCAAATGTTTCATCATATGGTGGTGCTCCTTCATCTCCCCATCCATGAAAAGGATGCAATAAACTAAAATAATGGCCTAACTCATGCAACAATGTATAGCCATCTCCATTTACAAAATCCTTGTCGACTACTACCCAATCAAAAGTGGGTTCATAGTACCCTAAAACTCGTCCCTCAAGTATAGTATTAGGCGGAGTGGCATCTTCTATAATCCAAACATTAATCGCTTGTCTATCCCTTTCAAATTGCATATCAAGGCTTTCCCTTCCACTAGAGGCAGTACCAAATATTCCTGAATTATTGACTTCATTAAATCCATCTTTTATATAAAATTGCAGCTCAAACTCTTCAAACGTTTCGTTCAAAATACACAATTGATCGAATACTTTAGTCACATCTATACGACCGCTTCCGTCATCTTCTCCTACTAAATGAAACTTCACTGGAACATAAGTGACCGCACTCCTACTTCTAGCGATATTTTGATTATCTTTTAAATACTTTTTATTTTGAATTAGGCGTGTTCTAATCGTTTCAAATTCGCTAGCACTAGTGCCACAAACCTTTGATAGCTGAGCATAATTGCTTTCTATAGAAAGCATCAAGCTAATAAAAAAGATAAGGGAAAGTCGGAGTATATACATGCTAAATAGTTTGTGATGGTAAAGTTTGAAAGGTAGGTGTTGATTATTAATTCGCACTCTACCAATATTTGGAACTAAAATAATGCCATGATAAGATATACAAATGTATAAAAAACAGGTATACCCAAATACCTTCACCTCTTCATTTGTCTGTTTTTAGATACTTTTAATGTTCAACTTGACAATTTTCTTCTCCAAATGCACTTCCAATTCTAGAGAATGCCTTAATTAAGACAAAAAAATGCATTTACTGATTACTCGACGACTGTCGCCGTCTCGTAAGTAGGGCTCTTTGGAGGCAGAAAATATATTTGCCGAGCTGGCGTTAGCCAGCGAGGCTATAAAAAGTAATCTGTCAAAAGGCCAATGATTTAGTAACAACAAAACTTCGCTAAAATATAGCATAAGCTACCTGAAAACTCAGGTAATAATTCCTTAAAAATTCTACTGGATCAGGACTGGAAGAGGCTGGATTACTCAATTCCAATTCACTATTTTTATAAAACCTAGATAGACCATATGCAAATCTACCATGGATAGAAATACCACTTTTGTGCGTATATCCAAATCCACCTGTCCATGATATATCATCTTTTCCAAAATCTGATACGATCGTCTGATAGGAAAATTGGCGTTCAGGATCATTAATTACCTCTTCCACCTCACTATTGATTAATCTAGAATAAATAAGTCCTCCTTCTACATGCCAACTAGAAGCATTATTTTTTAACATCCATTTGAATAAAAAAGGAACATCAACATAGGTAAGGTCAATCGTTTGATCTTTAAGTGGTGTCGTCCCATTAAAATTACCAGCAAAGATGGTACTTCCTTTCTTACTATATAGGAATTCCATATTAAAATCTAAACGAGGGCTTATTCTTACAATTCCTTTTAAACCACCTGTTAAACCATTTTTATCATAGCCTGTAAAAAAATCTCCATCTATCTGGCTAGTGTTAAAACCAATAATTACCCCCGCATTAAAACGTTCAGAATCAGGGATGTATCGTTTTTGACCTATTAAATGGAAACACCAAATCAACAATATAGCAATAAGATAAGGATATTTTTGGCTTTTCATAATTTTTGACTTTGTACCAGAAAGTAGCTTTTGCCAATTGGCAAGCAGTAGCTTTGATATTCTTTTTTAGAGATAAACAAGACAGCAAACGTAGGCGATGCAGAGCATCGACGAGGCTTTCTAGTCCAGTATAGCTTTTAATTTGACAGCCAAGATGCCAAGATGCGGAAGTTATTATTTCGTCGTTACTTAATAACGACGAAACAAAAACTCCACCATTTAGACGGCATCTTTTACTTCTCCTTTTTCATTGACCACAGGATTTGTCAAAGAATGAAAATTAAAAAAGCCCTGTGTAGAACACAAGGCTTTTTCAATTTATCTATAAAAGATGTAGTGTAATTTACACCCCACCATCTAATTCATCTTGTAATTTCTGTAAAGCATCCCACTCTCCTTTTGCAGCCAAGCCTGCTTGCTTTGGCCAACTACCAGGGTTGTGCATTTGGAATCTTGATCCAGCCGCAGTCAATATTTCTTTGATCGCTTCTGGTGTAGATGCACCTACTTTAGCCCATGTATCCAAACCAGCATTTGCTAGTAATTCTGAGATTTTTGGCCCTACCCCTTCAATGATCTTAAGATCGTCTTGCTTTACTTTCTTACCATTTAACATTGCTGGTACTGCACTTGCTGCTGCAGCAAGTGGTGCTGTGCTGGCAGTCTTAGCATCTGCTTCTTTCTGTTCTTTCAGTGCATCCGCTGCCGCATCTTGTGCTTCTGTTTCTTCCTTAGCTGCTTTTTTAGCTGCTACGTCCACATCTGCTTGCTCTTTAGCTGCTTTAGCCGCTGCCTCTTGCGCTTCTGCTTCTTCCTTAGCTGCTTTTTTAGCAGCTGCCTCTGCTTCCGATTGCTCTTTAGCTGCATTAGCGGCTGCCTCTTGTGCTTCTGCTTCTTCT
>CAYOBX010000312.1:0-7232 GCA_964402245.1 uncultured Saprospiraceae bacterium
GTTTGAAACCAAGCAAAGCCTCCAATGAAAAGGGCAATCAAAGCAATGACTCCCCATCGCAATGGATCTCTAACAGCCGTCGATGATTCATAAGACGCTCGGAGTGCTTGCAAAGGAGAGATCTGACGGATGCCTAACAGAGGTAACAAAGCAAACAATATAGACACCGCAACACCTGTAATGACTCCTTGTAGTACTGCTGATATAGAAACATTGGTACTTACATTCTCCAAGGGCAAAAACTCCCCTAGTACCATCGGTAGTAATTTTTGCAACAAACTTCCCAATCCTGCACCCAATATCGCACCCATCAATCCCATGACGGCTATTTGGATTAGGTATATCAAAAACGCCTGCCGTCCACTAGCCCCTAAAGTCCGCAATACGGCAACTGTAGAGAGTTTACTTTTGATATAAATATGTACCGCACTAGCCACTCCAATACAACCTAAAATCAAGGCAATAAAACCAATAAGACTTAAAAACTTATTTAGATTTTCGTAGGCTCTGGCAAAACCTCTTTTACGGTCATCTGCTGTATCAAAACTCAGAGAAGCAGCCCGAATTGTTTTTGCCAAAGTATCCGCCACCACTTTATTTAAATCAATCTCTTCTTTAATTTTATAATAATATTGGTACTCCACTCTACTCCCTAATTGTACCAAACCTGTAGCAGGAATAAAACGATTCGGCACAAATACCACAGGAGCAATCGCACCCGCAAATCCCGTACGTCCAGGAGCAGAATTTAATTGTCCTGCTATTTCAAATAATATTTTCCCTACTTTAATAGAATCGCCAGGTACTAAACCAAACTGCACCATTAAAGTCTTCTCCACCAATGCGGTCTGTCCATTTTGGAAAGTGCCATACGCACTGGCTGGCTCCGTTTCTACCGTTCCATAATAAGGATAATTCCCATCTATTCCTTTTACTTGCACCATCCGAGTCCCGCCATTTTTAGGGATCAATACCATAGAGGCAAAAGTGATTGCTTCCGTATGTTCCAATTTCAATGGATTAATCACAGTGGATACAGAATCTGGAATTGGATAGCGACCTTCCACTACTAAATCTGCTCCTAGTAGTTTGTTCGATTCTTTATCTATATCTTGTTCTAAATTTTCGCCAAAAGAACTAATTGCCACTAATGCAGCTATTCCTATTACAATAGAAGAAATAAAAAGCAATAAACGCCCACGATTTCTGCGGCTATCCCGCCATGCCATTTTGGCTAACCAGGCTATTTTATTCGTACTCAATGATGTTATTTTTATTTTTTTTTAGAATAGAGAGCAGAGGTGTGAGAAGAGAGATAGATTTCATTTGCAAACAACGGAATTTCGCTACTTTTCAAACGAAATACATCTCTGCTCTCTAATCTCGCTTCTCTGTTCTAACAAATTGAATAGTATTTTAAACACTTTGTAGTCGATTAGGTTTTACTTGGTAACTAATAAATAGTAACTTTGATCTTATAATCTAAACAATTAAACTGCTACAAAGTCATAATTTACACGATTCTATTGAAGCATTATATAAAAAGTCTCCGCAATTTTAGAAAATACCATCGTTTTATAGGTATTACGGTGGCTGTATTTGTATTTATTAGTGCCATAACAGGTATTTTACTATCTCTCAAAAAAGATGTAGCCTTACTCCAACCGCCTACCCAAAAAGGAAGTAGTAAAACTTTAGACACTTGGAAACCACTATCTGAGATTGCAACCATTGCGACCACTGCCTTTATACAAGCCCATCCCGATCAAAAAGAAAATACAATAGATAAAATGGATGTACGCCCCTCGAAAGGTACCGTAAAAGTACTATTTGAAAAAGGCTATTGGGAAGTACAAGTAGATGGTACGACTGGCGAAGTGAAATCTATAGCTAGGAGACATTCTGATTGGATAGAACAAGTGCATGATGGCTCTATTATCAGTGATTGGTTTAAATTGCTATCTATGAACTTTTTAGGCATTGGATTACTTATTCTAATGGGATCTGGTGTTTGGCTATGGTATGGACCTAAAAGAGTGAGAGCCTATCGGCGTAGTCGAAAGTAATATATTTTAGCACTTCTTCATTTCTATCAAATTATTATAAAAAATACAGCATAAAAATATTTGTAATAGGCAAGCAGTAGTTCCCAATTCAAAGGTTCTTGATATCCTTACTATCCAGTGACTTCCTGTCACTGGATAGTTTTAAGCGAAATTATCCAGTGATGGGAAGTCACTGGATAAAACAGGTATCCTAAAATAATTTATTAGCACCAAATAATATAACTTATTCAATATGAAAATCACCTACTACGGTCAATCCTGTTTTGCCATAGAAATGAAAGGCAAAACAATCTTAACAGATCCATTTATCTCTGGCAATCCCCTAGCCAAAGATATAGATGTCAATACCATTCATGCAGACTATATTGCCTTATCTCATGGACACCAAGATCATACATTGGATGCGATTGCTATAGCCAAAAGAACAGGTGCAAAAATAATTGCATCTTTTGAAATACACAATTGGGCACAAGCACAAGGAATAGAAAATTCACACCCTATGGGTATTGGTGGTAAATGGGCCTTTGATTTTGGTACGGTTCTATGTGTAAATGCAGTACATTCATCTAGTTTTCCTGACGGGACTTATGCGGGAAATCCAACAGGTTTCGTTTTTTGGAATGAGGAAGAATGCATCTACTTTGCCGGAGATACGGCATTAACTATGGATATGCAGTTAATTCCTATGCTATGTCCTCCTCTGGATGCGGCTATTCTTCCAATAGGAGATAATTTCACGATGGATGCAAAAGGAGCAGCGATTGCCAGTGATTTTATAAAATGTTCTAAAATCATTGGCTGTCACTATGATACTTTCGGTTTTATCAAAATAGAGCATAACAAAACCAAAAAGATTTTTGATGATGCTGGAAAAGAGTTAATTTTGTTAGACATAGGAACATCTATTGATATTTTGAAAAAATGACAGTGTTAGGGGTTGTCTGAAAGGAGGTACAAGATTTTGTATTGAACGCAGAGATGCAGAGAACTATGATGACTCTGCATCTCCGCACCTCTGCGTTCAATAATCTTTTCATTTGCCCCAAATAGAATAATTATGGGAAAAGTAATAGCAATTGCTAATCAAAAAGGAGGCGTTGGGAAAACGACAACCGCTATTAATTTAGCCGCTTGCCTAGCTGTTTTAGAAAAAAGAGTACTCATTATAGATTCTGATCCTCAAGGAAATGCCTCTTCTGGTGTTGGTGTAATGATCGACGAAGAGGATAATACTTTATATGACTGCTTAATCAATGAAGTAGATCCGAATGAGGCCATTGTAAAAACAGAAACACCCAATTTATGGATTTTACCAGCTAATGGAGATTTGGTGGGTGCAGAGATAGAATTAGTCTCTAGATTTCGACGGGAATATGTGATGAAAGAGGTGATTGACAAAATCAAAGACGATTATGACTATATTTTTATAGATTGCCTACCTTCTTTAGGTATTGTGACGGTAAACGCTATGACTGCTGCGGATTCTGTACTCATTCCTTGTCAATGTGAATTTTTTGCGCTAGAAGGTTTAGGTCAGTTACAAGAAACAGTAGCTATTATCAAAAAGCAGCTGAATCCTGATCTAGAGGTCGAAGGGGTCTTATTATCCATGTATGATGCTCGATTACGCTTAGCGAATATTGTAGTGAGTGAAGTAAAAGAGAATATGGAAGAATATGTATTTAACACCATTATACATAGAAATGCGAGGATAAGTGAAGCACCAAATTTACGTTTACCTGTAATTATGTATGATACTACTGGAAAAGGGTCAGTAAATTTCTTAAATTTAGCAAAAGAATTTCTAAAGAAGAATAAGGATACCCTCAGAGGGAGTAACGTAAAAGGAAAGCCTTCTGAAAAGGTTAGAAATTGATAGAGAGCAGAGAAGCGAGATGAGAGAGCAGAGACTAAGTATTCCAAATAACGGAATATCGTTTTATAGAAACGGAACAAGTCTCTCTTCTCTGTTCTCACCTCTTAAAAACGGACTTTGAGAAAAACAATTTGAAATACAAAAAGCATATACTATGGCTAAGACTTCAAGAGATAAGCTAGCCGCAGGTCTAAATCTGCGAAAAAAGGGAAAAGGGAAAGCCGCCTTATTTGGTGGTAGTGGGGCAAAAGAACTCGCAAAAGATATAATAGCCAACCCTCAGAAGGTAGTCAAAGCCACTGCCAATACAATCGCCATGATTCCTATTGCGGATATAGAGGTAAATCCGTTCAATCCTCGTACAGATTTTGCACCGGGGCCTTTGGAAGAATTAACTGCGTCCATTAAGGTACATGGCTTGGTCCAGCCGATTACGGTGCGACCAATGAAGACTGGAAAATTCCAACTTATTTCAGGGGAACGACGATGGCGGGCTTCTCAAAAAGCAGAATTAACAGAAATCCCTGCCTATATAAGAGTAGTGGACAACGATCAAGAAATGCTAGAAATGGCATTGATTGAGAATATACAAAGAGAAAATTTAAATCCAATCGAAGTAGCTATTACCTACCAACGTTTAATGGATGAGTGTAAATTAACACACGAGCAATTATCCGAACGATTAGGGAAAGGAAGAAGTACGATTACCAATAAATTAGGTTTATTGGAATTAGTGCCTGATGTGGTAAAAGCACTTCGAGACAAAGAAATTTCTGAAGGCCACGCCAAAGCATTGAAAGGTTTATATAAAATAGACCAGCAGCTATTCGTTTTTAAACAGATCAAAGAAAAGGACTTGTCTGTACGCGCAACAGAAAGTTTGTGTGCAGCTATGAAGAATAAGTCTTCCAAGAAAAAATCAAGAACGACCAATCCTTATCAAGGTTTTATAGATCAAACAACTCGCAGTATTAGTGCCTTTTGTGGTAATAAAGTGCAAGTAAAAGTAAATAGTAAAGGAAAAGGACAAATTGTTATTCCTGTGGAAGATTTCGATCAATTAGAATTTTTGAAAGATAAGATGAGCTAAAATCGGATCGCTGCGCTGTCAGAGGTCAGACCGCTGCGCTGTCAGGGGTCAGACTTATGATTTTGAATACTAGGCGCTTATAAAACAACTTCCTTTAAATTTAAGTATCACCACACTAAGTCTGATTAGCTTCACAGTCAATATCATACATCTGACTTCTGACAGTCCCGAGTACTCGGGACGATCTGACCTCTGACATCTAAAAAAATGGACCCTAAAGAAATTCTCTCCGTCTCGCTAATCCTATTCTCTGTTATAGATATTCCCGGTTCTATTCCTATTGTGATCAGTATGAAGGAACAAGGGAAGATTATAGAATCTGCCAAAGCTACCCTAGTAGCAGGTGCATTAATGTTGGTATTCTTATTTAGCGGAGAAGCCTTACTCGGCTTGTTTGGAATAGATGTACAATCCTTTGCCATCGCAGGGGCATTAATTATTTTTTTGATTGGCTTAGAATTAATCCTTGGGGTAGAGATTTTTAAATCTAAACCTGAATCTTCAGAGACAGCTACGATTGTTCCCATTGCCTTTCCGCTAATTGCTGGCGCAGGTACGATGACCACCATTATTTCTTTAAAAGCAGAATATGCGCAAATGAATATTTTAGTAGGTATTATAATTAACTTGATATTGGTCTATATCTTTTTACGTAGCTCCAATTGGATTAAAAAGAAGATGGGAAAAGGAGGGATTGCTATTTTAGAAAAGGTTTTTGGAATTATTTTATTAGCGATAGCTATCAAATTATTTAAGTCTAATATTGAGTTTATTCGGTAAGTCAGTTATACTTTAGTCTTCGATGGCAATTACCGAAGACTAAAGTACAATTCCGATGCGATTAATTTAATACCGAACTAGCTTCATAAAATTTTAAATTAAAAGCATCTGCCACTCCTTTATAAACCACTTTTCCATTAACAATATTTAAGCCTTTTGCTAATGCTGCATTATCTATACATGCCTGTTTCCATCCCTTATTCGCTAATTGAATAGCATATTGCAAAGTCGCATTGGTTAAAGCTAAAGTCGAAGTATAAGGAACTGCTCCGGGCATATTCGCTACACAATAATGTACCACATCATCAATAATAAAAGTAGGATTTTCGTGGGTCGTTGGCTTACAAGTTTCAATACAACCACCTTGGTCCACCGCTACATCTACCACTACCGTTCCTGCGCGCATTTCCTTTAACATGGCTTTGCTAATTAAATTCGGTGCCTTTGCCCCTGGAATCAAAACAGCCCCAACAATCAAATCACTTTCTTTGATTTGCTGGCGAATATTATAGTCATTAGAATAAAGGGTCGTTACATTCGCAGGCATAATATCTGCTAAGTGACGTAAGCGATTTAAATTAATATCCAAAATGGTTACTTGCGCGCCTAAGCCTGCTGCCATCTTTGCAGCTTGAGTACCGACAATCCCTCCACCTAAAATCATTACCTTACCTGGAGGGACGCCCGGTACTCCCCCTAATAACACCCCTCTTCCTTTTTCAGGCTTTTCTAAATATTTTGCCCCTTCCTGAATGGACATCCTGCCAGCTACTTCTGACATCGGTACCAATAAAGGTAAACTTCTATCTGGTAATTGAACAGTCTCATAAGCTAAGCAAACTGCCTTACTTTTTATCATGGCGTTTGTCAATGGTCGATGGGAAGCAAAATGAAAATAAGTGAATACTAATTGATCTTCTCGAATCAATCCGTATTCCGATTTAATTGGCTCCTTCACCTTCATAATCATCTCCGCCACTTTGTAAGTGCTTTCGATGTCTTTTTTCATTTTTGCGCCTGCTGCTCTATATTCAGCATCGCTAAATCCGCTTCCTTCTCCAGCGGTCTTTTGAACATAAACGGTATGCCCTCTCTTTACTAAGGCATTAACACCTGCTGGTGTTAGAGCTACTCGATATTCGTTGTTTTTAATTTCTTTTGGAATTCCTATTTTCATAATTTAATGTTGAATGAATAATTTTGAATGAGTTGACCATTCAAAGTTCCGCATTTAAAATTCAAAATTATTCCTAGTGTCTATATCCTCATAAGGCATAGCGGTTATTACTGGGCCAAAAATTTCATCAGTAGAAACACTTACGGCTTTATTATCTGGATTCGCAAAAATGGTCGGCTCTACATAAACTACGGTTACTCTTCCCGCCAAATCGTTTCCTTCGCATAAGCAGTAGGGCGATCT
>CAYOBX010000313.1:0-7226 GCA_964402245.1 uncultured Saprospiraceae bacterium
CGATCCTAGAGAATACAAATAATTCCTGCTCAGACAGGAATGTCTAAGCTACATCACGCCGTCAACATCATAAGTCTGACCCCTGACTCCTGACCCCTTTACCTCCCTCCTTCCTGCAACTCCAACAAACTATTACTATCCTCTTTAAGAATTCTATTAGAGGCCCGTTCCTTATCCTTTAGAATTTGTAGTTTTCGTTTTGCGGAGGCTACTAATTCTTGATCTTCATTATAGTTGGCTAATAAAGCTTCCAAAGTAGCTTTAGCTCTAAAATAATCTCCTTTTTCAGAGTAGACATCAGATAATAAAATCACACTAGATGCCAACCAATAGGGATAACTAGAGTTAGCTCTACTCGCATCTTTCAACATCTTTTCCGCACTTTCTAGATCTCTTTTTTGATAAGTAATGTAGGCAGCTAAATATCTAGCTTCTGCGGTTAATTCATTATCACTTAATTGCTTGACCGTTTCAAAAGCTCGCAAGGCATTGTCATAATCTCTTTCGTCATAGGCGACCTTTCCTAAATAGAAGTTAGCGGCAGCATTTTGCTCCTGACTAGCTCTAGGATTGCCAGCTACTTTTTCAGCTAAACGATAAACTGCATTTTTATTTCCAATTCGATACGCACTTCTTAAGGCACCTAGTTGTGCATCAAAGATGCGATCTTCACTAGAAGCAGCCTGCTCTAAATCCGAATATAATGCGTAAGATTTATTAAAGTCTTGTTCGTGATTATAAGCGATGATGGCTGCCTTTTCTAATGCCTTTACAAAGTACTTACTTTGACCTTTGCTAGCGACTGTTTCATAATCTCTTAATGCATTACTGTATTGCTTCAATACACTATAGGATTCTGCTCGTTGATATCTAGCCGCTAAATTATTTCTACCATTTGGATATTGCTGCAAATATCTATCATAGCCACTGATGGCCCTGGTGTAATTGCCATTTTCAAATTGAGACTCCGCAGCTTTGAAACTTACCTCCTCTTTTTGATTATCATCAACATCGTATTTAATACTTCTCAGGAAAGCAAAATAGGCATCTGTTTGACCTAAGTCATCTATATATATTTCTCGTATAGCAGCTAGTGCGTCTTCCGATTCTTTAGCCGTAGGGTTATTATTAAAAACACGCTTATAATAATCAAGCGCACTATTCGTATCCCCTTGATTATAAGTAATCAGTCCCAATCTAATTAAGCCTTGATTGATTAAATCCGACTTACCTTTGTATTGGTTGACTAATTGTTTTAATGGCTGGGTAGCTTGTCTATACTTCCCTAATTCTTGATAGGTAATTCCTAATTGTAGCAAGGCATTATCCGTATATTCTGATTTTGGATACTTTTTAGTAATATCCTCTAATGCTAATATCTTATCAGTTACAGATCCTCTGAGTCCTTCAATAATGGCCTTTTGGTATAAGGCATATACGAAGCCTTTATATCGGGCATTAATTGCCTCATTATAAAAAGTGATTGCCTCATCATATTGGTTTCTTTTAAATAAGCAATCTCCTGATCTCAATACAGCATCTGCTAATGTTTTTCTCTTAATATCATCACTCTTTATAATAGAAGCGTTTCGTCTAATATCTGATACTGTATTTTGAAAATATCCTGTGGCGGTGGTATAATTTTTCTGTTTGAGGTAGTTGTACCCTTGTATATAATTGGCTAATGCGATAGACGATTCTTCAGGTAGGTCTCGAATACCTTGAGCAGTCGTTAGAAATTCATCCATATATCGGCTACTTTCTTGGTATTTCCCTTCCTTATGAGTAATGTCTCCTAACCAATAATTAGCCAACCCTCCATATTCATAATTAGAACGTACTTGTATAGATTGGGTCAAGTATTTTTTTGCAGAAGCGGTTTTCCCATCCGCATATAATTGAATTCCTCTGTAATAAGATACCTTTTGATATATATCCTGCATTTGAGGACTTAGATTGGGCATGCGATCCATGATTTTCAATGCTCTAGCATAATCCCTTGTATTTAAAAATACTTCCCCGATTAACTGCTGTGCTTCTAAGTAGTATCTAGACCCTTGAGGAATTTTTTGAAAAGCTGTAATCGCATCACTATCTTGATTTAATTCATAAGATAATTTTCCATAATTAAACAAAGCTTCTTCTTGTATCACTGGATCATAGGCCATTCTACTGACTGCCCCAAATGCTGTTCTAGCATCTTCTTTTCTATTCAGTCGGATGTAACAATCTGCGAGATTGTATAAAGCATTTTGCCCCATTTTATTATCCGCCGCACTTAATTGTTCAAAGTTTTCAGCAGCAGCCTCATAGTTACCCGTTTGGTATTGTGTAAAGGCTAATTGATAGAAGTCCTCTTCTCGCATTTTATTAGCCCCATTCGCAAAATATTCCAAATAAGGCAAAGCATCAGGATACATTCTCTTTTCAAAATAGGCTTGCCCAATCAATTGATTCATTTCTTTACGGTTTCTAATACCAGGGTCATTGACCTTCGGTACCGCATAATTAATCAACTGATCGTAGTTGCCTTCTGCTGAATAGATTTGAGTAATATAGTAGGGAATATGAGATTTATATTTTTTGGAAGCACTTACTTTCTCAAAGCTTTTAGTCGCTTCGCTGTAATTGCCGTCAAAAAATTGGGTCATTCCATAGTAGTAATTGGAAGGATAGTAATATTCATTCTTCGTCTCTTTTATTTGACGAAAGGCTTCTTTCGCTTCCGAGAACTTCTTGTTAACGAAATAGACATAGCCCTTTTTAAATAAAACCTCAGAGCGTTGTTCTGCTGATAAATCACTCGTATAAATTAAATCCAGAAATTCCAAGGCCTTTTTAAACTGCTTATCATTGTAATAATAATTAGCAGCTTCTATAATCGCTTGACTAGCAATGGGTTCTGGAGAATATCTTCTAATGAAATCAACCATTAACTTCTCACTATCAGGATGTTGTAAGCGAATGGCGCATTTAGCGGCAAAAAGCTCCGCTTGCATACCTAGGTCTCTGTACTCTGGTTCGTTTTCCAAGCGGACTTGCTCCATGACCTTGCTAAATTCTGTTTTAGCAGGACCGAATAAGCCTTTATTGAAAAATTCCATGCCTTTCTTATAGGAAGCATTAGAATCTGTAAAAATGGTTGTTTCTTGTGCTACAATAGAGCTGAAAATCCCTATTAAACATAGCCAAATAATGATGATTTTCTTTCTCATACTAGAATTTGTTGGTTTCCTAAATAGAGGGTAGTTTATTAGTTAGAAATACACTACTGGACATTTTATTAGTACAGAGAACAGAGAACAGAGAAGCGAGAGGAGAGATAGCTTTCGTTTAAAAGACAATGGAATTTCGTTACTTTTTAAACGAAATCTATCTCTTTTCTCTGCTCTCGCTTCTCTGTTCTTCAAAATGTCCAGTAGTCTAAGTTAGAAAATGATGAAATGTGTAAATAGTTAGCAGATAGTTACTTATGAAAACGGCTTAATTCTTATTGGACTATTCATATTTACTCATTTAAACATCTCTTCATTTTTTCATTGAAAACTTATTGGGATTCTTAAAACCCTAATTCTAATGGGCTTATTGCAAATATGTGCTAAAAATAAGATACCCCTCACATAAAAGAGGGCTATTTTGGGAGAAACCCCTACATTCTTAACGATTGTTTAACGGAAGATAAGAAGTTGTGATGGATATTTTTCCAAATCCAAGAATATTTTATCTTTACGCTCTTTTAGCTACAAGCTTACAAAACATGAGTGATCAAAAAGTAATTTTCTCCATGGAACGGGTTTCCAAAACCTATCCACCACAGAAAAAAGTATTAAACAATATATGGCTGTCTTTCTTCTATGGTGCCAAGATAGGGGTACTAGGACTAAATGGTTCTGGTAAGTCTTCCTTATTAAAAATTATAGCGGGACTAGACACTAATTTCGAAGGCCATGTAGTTTTCGATAAAGAGTACAAGATAGGGTACTTAGCCCAAGAACCAGAGTTGGATGAAACCAAAACGGTTCGAGAAGTGATAGAAGAAGGTGTACAAGCAACAGTCGATTTATTAAAAGAATATGAGGCATTAAACTTAAAATTCTCAGAGCCAATGGGCGATGAGGAAATGAATGCGCTTATTGAAAAGCAAGGGGAGCTAACTGATAAATTAGATCACCTAAATGCATGGGAATTAGATAATCGTTTGAATACGGCTATGGATGCCCTGCGGACTCCAGAAGGCGATCAACCGATCAATGTACTTTCTGGTGGAGAGCGCAGACGGGTGGCCATTTGTAGATTATTACTAAGTAATCCAGACATTTTATTATTAGATGAACCTACGAACCACTTGGATGCTGAAAGTGTACATTGGTTAGAGCAGTATTTAAAAAACTTTCCAGGTACCGTCATAGCAGTTACGCACGACCGGTATTTCCTAGATAATGTAGCGGGTTGGATTCTAGAGCTAGATAGGGGAGAGGGCATTCCTTGGAAAGGAAACTATTCTTCTTGGCTAGATCAAAAAGCCAAGCGATTAGCCCAAGAAGAGAAGCAGGCAAGTAAGCGACGAAAAACTTTAGAGCGAGAATTAGAATGGGTACGCATGTCGCCAAAGGCCAAGCAGTCAAAAGGAAAAGCCCGTTTGAATGCCTATAATAAATTATTAGGAGAGGAAGGAAGAGCACAAGAGAAAAACTTGCAATTATACATTCCGCCAGGCCCAAGATTGGGCGATGTGGTGATTAATGCAGAGGCTTTGAGTAAAGCCTTTGGGAAAAAACTATTATTTGAAAATCTTACTTTTTCTCTACCACCTAATGGCATTATAGGAGTGATTGGTGCCAATGGTGTGGGTAAGAGTACTTTGTTTCGAATGATTATGGGCAAGGAAACACCCGATGCTGGAGCAATAAAAATCGGAGATACCGTAAAAGTTTCTTATGTGGATCAGAGTCATGAAGATTTGTCTCCTGATAAAACGGCCTATGAAGTGATTTCTGGTGGAAATGATAATATCATGGTGGGCACTACGGAACTCAATGCTCGTGCCTACATGAGCAAATTCAATTTCGCTGGTAGTGACCAACAAAAAAAGGTAGGCGTATTATCGGGCGGAGAAAGAAACCGCCTGCACTTAGCGATGACTTTAAAAGACGGTGGTAACTTATTATTATTAGATGAGCCAACGAATGATATAGACATCAATACGCTTCGAGCTTTAGAGGAAGCTATTGATAATTTTGCGGGATGCGTAGTGATTATTTCTCACGACCGTTGGTTTATTGATCGCTTAGCAACGCATATTTTAGCCTTTGAAGGGGATAGCCAAGTCGTCTTTTATGAAGGAAATTATTCTGATTACGAACAAGCTAAGCGGGAAAGATTGGGAGATGTTGCGCCTAAGCGACCTCGTTTTAAAAATGTTATAAATTAGAATTGTTTAGAACACAGAGACACGGAGCGCACAGAGTAAAACTTATACTTACTCTGTGCGCTCTATGCCTCCGTGTTCAAAAATTATCTAATTAGCACTCCGTACCTCTCTTTCTATTTCGCCTCCGTATACTTATCAATATAATACTGATCCAATTCCTTAGAATCTTTATACTGCACTCGCATAGCCGCCAACTTCTCCTTCAACTCTTTCACTACTTCCGCATAAGCAGGATCATCGTAAACATTCAATAATTCATGCTCATCTTTTTTGCGATCATACAATTCCCATTCATCCACATCATAGTAGAAATGTACTAGCTTATATTCTTCCGTAACGATAGCATAATGTCGTTTGACCATATGTACGGATGGGTATTCGTAATAGTGGTAATACACCGCTTCTCTAAAATCTTTATTGTCTCCTTTAAATAAGGGAACTAAACTTTCTCCTTGCATATCGGAAGGAATAGCAATATCCGCAGCATCTAAAAAGGTTTGTGCAAAGTCTAAATTTTGAACCATTTGAGTATTGACAGATTGCGGTTTAATAACCCCTGGCCAACGCACCACTAGAGGCGTTTTAAATGATTCATTATAAATAAATCGCTTATCAAACCAACCATGCTCTCCTAAATAAAAACCTTGATCGGAAGTATATACCACAATCGTATTCTCTTCCAAATTATTTTTTTTTAAATAATCTAGCACCTCTCCAACTCCATCATCCACCGCCGCTATAGAACCACAATAATCTTGTAGATAGCGTTGGTATCGCCACTTCATTTTGTCTTCATTCGTCATCGTTGGATAGATCTTTTTAAACTCCTCAATCATCGGGCCATATACGGCATCCCACTTAGCTCGTTGAGTAGGGGTCAATCGACCCACCTCTCTTTGGAAAGCATGTTTATCCCAACTTGGACGATCATCCCAACTAGGCGTACCTGGTATGCCTAACTCATCCATCACCTCAGGTGTGATTTTAGAATCACCCGCCCAATTCATGTGTGTGAGTAGATTCATTTCTGCTTGCTTGGCTGCACTCCCTCTACCTTCATAATCATCAAATAGGGTAGCAGGCTCTGGAAAAGTCTTTTTGATATATTCCTTAAAATGTCTTTCTGGTGGTAGCCATTCTCTATGTGGTGCTTTGTGTAAATACATGAGTAAGAAAGGCTGGTCTTCTTTTCGATCATTCTTTAACCAGTTGAGGGTATGATTTGTAATAAGATCGGTAGTGTATCCTTCCTGCCTAATTTTTCCTTCCTTTTTAGTAATAAAGTCTGGGTTGTAATAAGTCCCTTGCCCAGGCAATATTTTAAATTCATCAAAACCTTTTGGATTGTTTCCGAAATGTAATTTTCCAAACATCGCTGTTTGATACCCAGCATCATGGAATAGCTGTGGGAAGGTCATATTGGTCGTATCAAATGGAAAACGATTGTCAATCTTTCCATTTAAATGACTATGTTTTCCTGTTAAAATAACTGCTCGAGATGGGGCACAAATAGAATTGGTGACACAAGCATTGGTAAACAACATTCCTTCCTTGGCAATCCTATCAATATTGGGTGTCTCCATTAAATGATTAGTATACG
Source organism: uncultured Saprospiraceae bacterium (assembly GCA_964402245.1). Classification (GTDB taxonomy): domain Bacteria; phylum Bacteroidota; class Bacteroidia; order Chitinophagales; family Saprospiraceae; genus JAFMDF01. Next base: position 7,032 of record CAYOBX010000313.1, read on the forward strand.
CACTCACTGCTTGGTAGGCATGATCGTCCGACATAATGAAAAGAATATTGGGGCGTTTTTTTTCTGCTGTGTCTTTGTTGATCGGGTTACAACTGGTTATCAATAGGATCAATAGAAGATAATAGAGTAAGTGTTGCATATTGGTAATTTCGGTTGGTTTAAATTTTTTAATTCTTTGCCAGTGCCGTAGAATGA
>CAYOBX010000314.1:0-677 GCA_964402245.1 uncultured Saprospiraceae bacterium
CTTCTTTGGTCCTCAGCAGCCCATCCGCTTTGCGGTTCACAAAGGGTGTTTGCTCCTCTTAAAAAATACTTCCGTAGCGCAGCTATGCAAGGATTTTTTAAGAAAAACGGAGCACAAAATAAACTCGACCAAATGGCGGATTTATTATTTCGTCGTTACAAGTTGATTAGCGATAGGTAATATTCATCACATTATTTCCTTCATTACATTCCCAAAGACCCTGATAGGTATCTACAAACATAATTAAATAAGGCATATGTCTGGTCTTTTTTCTAATATCTATTTTAAAGGTACCTTCGTAAGATTCATTTGGTTGTAATATGCCCTTTTTATCTTTCATGCCTTTTTCAATAAAAGAGCCACCGAGTATCATATCTCCTCTTGATAATTTAGCGGTCCCAGAAGCATATGCTCTTACAGCAATATTATCTTCTAGTGCTTTATCTTCCCCAAATAGTGAGGCAGGTGCGGTTCCTTTATTGAGAATAGTATAAGTAATCTCAGCGTATTTTTTCTTTCTTTTAGTGACCTTGAAATTTTCAATCACTAAGTCGGGACAGGCTTCTTCTCCAGATATATTGCTTCCTTTTTCAACAAATTCCTCTTCTTTCGGTGGAGTTGTTTCCTTTTGGATGAGAACTTCCTCTTTGGGAGGATTTACTTTTTCTTGTGGAGTA
>CAYOBX010000314.1:777-7211 GCA_964402245.1 uncultured Saprospiraceae bacterium
ATTATTTCTTCTTGTGGAGTAATTATTTCTTCTTGTGGAGTAATTATTTCTTCTTGTGGAGTAATTATTTCTTCTTTTGAAGTAATTATTTCTTCTTTTGAAGAAGGATTAGAGGAATTAGAAGGATTTTTCTTCACCTTCTTGACTCCTAATGAAGTATTGTAGGCCATTTGACCTGGTTCCAAGCTTAATTTTTGTTTTAACAATCGTTTTTTTATCGCATCGGAGAGAAATTCATAGCTAGACTCTTGGAAAGACTGATCGAATTTAATAATTACTTCCTGAACATGTTTGGATGGCAATACCACCTTATTTCTTCCCGTATTGATGATTGTTCCATTTACTTTTAAAAAATTTCCTTTTTCCTCTTTTATCGTAATATTTATTAATTCTAGTCTATAACCACTATAGGAAACATTTTTTTTAAGGGGATTAGTCTGAGTAGATGATTTGGGCATCTGACTGATAGATTGAGTAGTGTTTTTATTGCACGCAAGAATCCCTAGGATTGCAAAAGAGCATAATAAAAATACAAGCGATTGGTAATACGAATTCATTAATATTTCGTGTAGCTAAAAAGAAAATAGGTTTTAAAAGAAATTCTCAATTAGAAACATACAAAAATAGTACAAATATTGTGTTTAGAGCCAATTTTGTAAAAATAGTAAGTAACATTTGGCTACTTCGTCATTTATTTCCATTTTTGAGTCTTTAGGATTCTTCAAAACAAAACAAAAAACTATTTGTGATGACGGGTTTAGAAACTTTAGATTATCTAGTCTTAGGCGGGTATTTTGCTATCCTTTTTGCAGTTGCTGTGTGGGTAATACTTCAACGGCAAGACGATACGGAAGATTATTTTTTAGCAGGTAGAGAAGCGGGGTGGTTTGTCATTGGTGCTTCTATTTTTGCCTCTAATATTGGCTCAGAACATGTAGTTGGATTAGCAGGTACGGGAGCAGAGTCAGGGATGCCACTAGCGCATTATGAATTGCATGCATGGATTGTCTTGCTATTAGGTTGGTTTTTCCTACCCTTTTACATGCGCAGTGGAGTATTTACGATGCCAGAATTTTTAGAGAAACGATTTGATAGCCGTTCTAGATGGTTCCTTTCTTTATTTTCCATTTTAGGATATGTGCTAACCAAAGTATCTGTAACAATTTATGCAGGGGGGATAGTAGTTTCACAACTATTGGATATTCCCTTTATGTATGGAGCATTGGGTACGGTAATTATTACAGGTATTTATACAGTGTTGGGGGGAATGCGTGCAGTGATCTACACAGAAGCTTTTCAAACAGTTGTATTGATATTAGGTTCCCTATTCCTTACCTACAAAGGCTTTGAAGCAATTGGTAGCTGGGAAGAATTACGAGCCACCGTTGGGCCAGATCATTTTAATATGTGGCGACCTATGTCTGATCCCGACTATCCTTGGACGGGCTTGTTATTTGGTGGAACAATTGTGGGTATATGGTATTGGTGTACGGATCAGTATATTGTCCAAAGAACCCTGGCTGCTCATAATATCAAGATCGGTAGACGAGGGGCTATTTTTGGGGCATATCTAAAAATACTACCTATTTTCATTTTCTTAATTCCCGGTATCATTGCATTTGCATTAAAGCAAAAAGGCGTTATTTCTTATGACAGAAGTGATGAAGTATTTCCTGTATTAGTGCAGGCTTTACTACCCACAGGTATTAAAGGATTGGTAGCTGGTGGATTAATGGCGGCATTAATGAGTTCTTTAGCTAGTGTATTTAATTCCAGTTCTACTTTATTCACAGTAGATATATTTAAGAAAATGTATCCAGAATCTTCAGAAAAGAAGTTGGTCAATATTGGACGATGGGCTACTGTCTTTGTGGTGATTTTAGGGATACTTTGGATACCGGTAATGCAGAAAATCGGTGGAGGTGTTTTATATAATTATCTACAAAGCGTCCAATCTTATATTGCTCCTCCAATCACAGCCGTTTTCTTAATGGGTATCTTATGGAAACGAGCGAATGCGCAAGGGGCTATAGCTACTTTGTTCTTTGGCTTATTAGTAGGCACGCTAAGAATCATTGCGGAGCTAACAGTAGAGGCAGGTTCTAGTGGTTTATGGGCATCCTTTGCGAGAATCAATTTTGCGCATATGGCGATATTCATGTTTATTGGTTGTGCAATCGTAAATGCAATTGTCAGTCTAATGACTCCTGCACCAGATGAAGGTCAAATTGCTGGATTGGCCTATGGTACTTTAACTGATGAACAGAAAGCGGAGAATAAAGGTAGTTACTCTATGTTGGATGTTGCGGTGTCTATTTTATTGGTAGTGATTGTAATTTGTATATTGTCTTATTTTACTGGATAGGCTTTTTTGACGTTGACTTTTTAAATTATAAAAATGAACCTAGAAAAAATACGACAAGAGATCCCTTATTATGGGAATAAGATTTTTTTGAACAATGCGGGTTCTTCTTTATCGCCAAGTGTGGTGACAAAAAAAATACAAGGATTTCTACATCAAGAAGAATTGTTTGGTGGTTATAAATTAGAAGAAATCCAAACCAGACAGATTGCTACATTTTATGAGCAAGCGGCAAAATTACTCAACTGTAAGGAACAGAATATTGCTTTTGCGCATGATGCTACGGATGCTTATATAAAAGCTCTTTCTTCCATTCCTTTCAAAAAAGGAGATGTCATTATCACTTCTTCTAATGACTATGCTTCTAATCAAATTCAATTTATTTCCTTACAACAACGCTATGGAGTAGTTTTGAAAAGAATAAATTCTTTGAATAATGGAGATATAGACCTTACCCATTTTCAAGAATTGGTACAGGAACAAAGACCTTCTTTAGTGGCGATTACACATATTCCTACCAACTCTGGTTTAATTCAAGATGTAGCAGCTATAGGGGAGATATGTCATCAGCTAGAAATTCTTTATTTAGTAGATGCTTGTCAATCTGTGGGACAGATAGCTGTAGATATTCAAAAAATTAAATGCGATTTCCTAAGTGCAACTGGTCGAAAATTCTTACGAGGACCAAGAGGGACTGGATTGTTATTTGTTTCCGATCGAGTATTAGCATCTAAAATGTCTCCCTTATTGATTGATGGATGGGGCGCAAAGTGGACGGGTTTAAATGAATTTGCTATGAAGCCTTCTGCTAAAAGATTTGAGACTTGGGAGCGATCCTATGCCTTGGTGGTAGGATTAGCAGAAGCTATCCGTTACGCCAATGAAATAGGCATGGATATTATCGAAGAATGTAATAAAGAACTCCAAGATCAATTGAGGAATAAGCTGAGGAAAATTGATGGGGTAAGCTTATACGATAAAGGTAGTCAAATGGCCAATTTAATCACTTGGAGGAAAGCTGGTATTGATTTAGAGGAATTAAAGACCCATCTAGATGATCAGGAAGTTTACTACAGTGTGAGTACTTTGGAATGGGGATTGATTGATTTTAAAGATAAAGGAGTGGAATGGGTCATTCGATTTTCTCCTCATTATTTCAATACGATGACAGAGATGGATAAAGTGGCGGGGATTCTTGATGCTGTGTAGTTTCTTATGGCTAGCGCCATGAGTTATAGGATGTCGCTCTGCTAGAGCTTATTCTAATATCTTGACACCTAGATGTAATTCAACACGGAACTACTTCGTAGTTACGCAGATGCCACGGATTTTTGTAGGTCGTGAGCGACTTTGACTATATTCCTACTATGTCCTACATCAGGTAGATAGGCTGTTCAATATTATGGAGATATAGGATTTTTTCCTCCCCGAGTTTTTGAGTGGGCTTGGTCAGTCATAAATCATAGTTCATACATCTTACATCATATTACTATCAATTCTAAGAAGGGGGCTTATTTTAGATTTAATATTCATTTGCCTCTTTCTACAACTTCAATTAAATAGCCTTCTTTAACATCAGCTCCACAAATAGAGGTTTTGGAGGCATAAATTCTAAAAAATAGCTTCTCAAATCCATTTTTTAGAATTTATGCCTCCAAAGAACCCAACTTACGAGATAGCGACAGCTGTCGAGTAAACTGTCAAAAGTCCAATTTGCTACGTTTAGATCGCGTTGATAATATCATTCAAAGTAGCACTTGGTCTCATAGAAGCTGTTGCTTTTTCTGGATTCGGAGAATAGTACCCTTCAATATCCATTGCGACCCCTTGTATAGAAATTAACTCCTCAACAATCTTTGCTTCGTTGCTAGATAAAGTATCAGCTATTGGAGCAAATTTCGCTTTTAAGTCAGCATCAGCAGTTTGCTTTGCTAATTCTTGTGCCCAATACATAGCTAAATAGAAATGGCTACCTCTATTGTCTAGCTCATTTACTATTCTCGATGGAGACTTCCCATTTTGAAGTAAAGAAACGGTAGCGTTATCTAATGCGTCCGCTATTACTTTTGCTTTAGAATTGTTGTTCGTATTTGCTTCGTGTTCAAGAGAAACGGCTAAGGCCAAAAATTCTCCTAAAGAATCCCACCTTAAGTGGTTTTCTTGGTTGAACTGTTGGACGTGCTTAGGAGCAGAACCACCCGCACCCGTTTCAAATAAACCACCGCCAGCCATTAATGGAACAATCGACAACATCTTGGCACTGGTACCTACCTCTAGGATAGGGAAAAGATCTGTGTTATAGTCTCTCAATACATTACCAGTAACAGAGATGGTATCTTGTCCGTCTTTCATTCGCTGGATAGAAACTTTAGTAGCTTCTATAGGAGAAAGGATTTTGATATCTAAACCACTCGTATCGTGATTAGGCAGATAAGTATTTACTTTTTTTATTAACTGAGCATCATGCGCTCTGTTTTTATTCAACCAGAAGATGGCAGGAACCTTAGTCGCTTTTGCTCTGCTAACTGCCAATTTAACCCAATCCTGAATAGGAAGGTCTTTTACTTGGCACATTCTCCAGATATCTCCTTCTTCCACCTCATGTTCGATTAATACTGATCCTGCATCGTCAACTACTTGTACTTTACCAGCCGAAGGAATTTCGAATGTCTTATCATGCGATCCATATTCTTCCGCTTTTTGAGCCATTAAACCAACATTAGGAACCGTTCCCATTGTTGTAGGATCAAAAGCACCATTTTCTTTGCAAAAATCAATTGTCGCTTGGTAGATGCCAGCGTAAGAACTATCTGGAATTACTGCTTTTGTATCTTGAAGTTTACCTTCTTTGTTCCACATTTTACCAGAGGCTCTGATCATAGCTGGCATGGAAGCATCAATGATCACATCACTTGGTACATGGAGGTTCGTAATCCCTTTGTCAGAATTAACCATTGCCAAGCCTGGACCTTCCGCAAAACACTTTTGTATTTCGGCTTCAACTTTTGTTTTTACAGCAGGTTCAAGCTTATCTAAGTTAGACAATAAGTTGCCAAACCCGTTATTCACATTGACACCTGCTTCGTCCAATTCTTTACCAAATTTTTCGAATACAGACTTGAAAAATACTTTTACTCCATGACCAAAAATGATCGGGTCAGAAACCTTCATCATCGTTGCCTTCATGTGTAGAGAAAACAATACGCCTTTAGCTTTTGCATCTGCAATTTGTGCTTCAAAGAAAGCAACCAATGCTTTTTTACTCATTACGGTACCATCTATAATCTCCCCATCAAGAACAGGGACAGATTCTTTTAAGATATTTGTACCGTTAGCACCTACTAGTTGTATTTTTACACTCCCTCCTTTATCAATGGTTACTGACTTTTCATTGGATGCAAAATCCCCTGATTCCATAGTAGAGACATGAGAGGTAGAGTCAGCAGACCACTTACCCATAGAATGTGGATTTTTTCTAGCAAAAGCCTTTACTGGCTTAGGCGCTCTTCTGTCTGAGTTACCTTCTCTTAAGACAGGATTTACAGCGCTACCTTTTATCTTGTCATAGATTTCTTTTATGTATCTTTCTTGCTCATCCTTAGGATCGTCAGGATAATTAGGTATAGCAAATCCCTCTCCTTGCAACTCTGCGATCGCTTTTTTCAGCTGAGGCACAGAAGCTGAAATATTTGGCAACTTAATAATATTTGCTTCTGGTTTCTTCACCAGTTCTCCCAATTCAGCTAAGGCATCCGCTACTTCTTGTTCTGGCTTTAAGTAAAAAGGAAAGTTGGCAAGGATTCTCCCTGCAAGGGAAATATCTTTTGTTTCAATTTCAACACCACATTGTTTGACAAATGCTTGTACAATGGGTAGAAAAGATTTTGTAGCTAAAGCAGGAGCTTCATCTGTATGAGTATAAAAAATCTTAGAGGCCATGTATTTAATTTAATTGGACTTGACTGACTATATTAACTATATTAACCTATGGATTTCCAATCCATAGAATTTATTTACGCTTTCTAGTAGTAGTTTTTTTAGCTACTGCTTTTTTAGCTGCAGGCTTTCTAGT
>CAYOBX010000315.1:0-6760 GCA_964402245.1 uncultured Saprospiraceae bacterium
CTTCTAAATTTCCAACAGGCCTATTTTCTATAGGAACAGGTTCTTATGATTATGGGGCTGCTTATATGGAAGCAGATGCAGTTTATACCAATAAGCCTCCTGGAGGAGTAGCGTATCGATGTTCTTTTAGAGTAACAGAGGCTGTTCATGCTATCGAGCGTATGACAGATATGTTTGCCAAAGAAGTGGGTAAAGATCCAGCACAGCTTAGAATGGAGAACTTTATTAAAAAAGAAGATTTCCCTTGGGCATCTCCTACTGGTTGGTCTTATGATAGTGGAGATTATCATGCAGGGCTACAAATGGCAATGGATGCTATAGGTTACCATGATTTAAGAAAGGAGCAAATTGAAATGAGAAAAGAAGGTAAATTCTTAGGAATTGGTATTTCTACTTTTACGGAAGTAGTGGGTGCTGGACCTTCTAAAGATTTTGATATTTTAGGTATCAAAATGTTTGATAGTGCGGAGATCAGAGTACATCCAACAGGAAAAGCAATTGCAAGATTTGGTACTAAATCTCAAGGACAAGGGCACGAAACTACCTATGCTCAAATCATTGCCGAAGAGTTAGGGATACCAATGGAAAATATTCAGATAGAGGAAGGAGATACTGATACGGCACCTTATGGACTAGGAACTTATGCTAGTAGAAGTACGCCAACGGCTGGCGCAGCAGCGGCTATGGCTGCTCGTAAACTGAGAGATAAAGCTAAAAAAATTGCTGCACATCTACTAGAAGTTTCAGAGCAAGATTTGGAATGGGAGCCAGGTAAGTTCTTTGTAAAAGGAGCACCTGAAAAAGCTAAAACCATTCAAGAAATTGTATTCGCCGCTTATACTAATCATCCAGAAGGAATGGAAGGCGGTTTTGAGGCAACTCATTACTACGATCCACCCAATCTAACGTTCCCATCAGGTGCTTATATCTGTGTGGTAGAAGTAGATGCAGAAACTTGTGATATCAAAGTCCGCAGATTTGTTGCAATTGATGATTGTGGAAATATCATTAATCCTATGATTGTACAAGGTCAGGTACATGGTGGTTTAACACAAGGTATAGCTCCAGCGATGTATGAAGAATTAATTTACGATGATTCTGGAAATATCCTTAACGGAACCTTCATGGACTACTTAGTCCCAACAGCGGTAGAGTCTCCAAGTTGGGAAACGGGTCATACAGTTACTCCTGCTCCTCACCATCCAATTGGTGCAAAAGGAGTTGGAGAATCACCAACAGTTGGTGCGCCACCAGCCATCGTAAATGCAATCGTAGATGCAGTAGCTCATTTAGGTATTAAGCACCTTGAAATTCCAGTTACGCCTTTTAAGTTGTTTAAAGAGCTAAAGAAGGTTGGGTACTTTAGTAAGGATGCCTAGTACTCTATAAATTAAGTTTCTTTTTATTTTCGAAGACTTATCCCAGGGTCGCTTTCTGCGCCCCCGTGATTTAATTCTTTGAGTTTAAAGCTTCGGGGGCGCAGAAAGCGCCCCCGAAACAGAGAAGCTAAAAAAGTCAAGAAACTTAAATTGTTTAAATAATAAAGCACCACAAGTATTTTGTGGTGCTTACTTAATATTTTTTATGACAACTCAAATAGTAAAAGAGTTTGAAATTGAACAGCCTATTGAAGCAGTATGGAAGAACTTAGCTGATCCAGTAGAAATTGTTGTATGTGTTCCAGGCGCATCAATTACTGAAAAAATTGATGATAAAAACTTTAAAGGTCAAGTCGTCACCAAATTTGGTCCTATCAAAGCTGCTTACGCAGGAGATATTGAAATTGTTGAATTGGATGAGGCCAATAAAAAAATGGTTTTAAAAGGTCGTGGTCTAGATAGCAAGGGAAAAGGTTCTGCTGATATGCTCATGAATGGAACCTTGACAGAAGGGGATGGAAAAACCCAAGTGAAGTTCGTTATGGACATTACGATTATAGGCATGTTGGCACAATTCGGTTCAAGATTAATCAATGATGTCTCAGATCAATTATTAAATCAATTTGTTGAGAACTTTCGTGCAAAACTTTCTGGGAGTGATGTAGACAATACTATGAATGCAGGTTCAATGATTGGAACAGTCGCTAAAAGTATTTTTGGACGTAAGAAATGAATACATGGTAGATAATCCTAGAGATTTAATTCCTATAATAGATAATTTAGGATACGTTATAGACGAAGAATTAGCAACGGTATTGTTTCTGATGCAAAAGCTGGAAAAGCCTCTTTTATTAGAAGGTAATCCCGGTGTTGGAAAAACTAAGGTAGCCTATATTTTAGCCGATATGCTTGGTTATGAATTGGTTCGTTTACAATGCTATGAAGGATTGGATGTAAATAATGCAATCTATGAATGGAATTATCAGAAACAATTACTGGCTATAAAAATATCTGAAAGTAGTACAAAGTCCGATAAAGAAAAAGAAGACATGATTTTTGGGGAAGCCTATCTTTTAAAAAGACCTTTACTCAAAGCCATTTCTAATAATAAACGAATGATTTTGCTCATAGATGAAATCGATAGAGCAGATGAAGAGTTTGAAGCTTTCTTATTAGAACTATTGTCCGATTTTCAGATAAGTGTCCCAGAATTGGGTACTATTACAGCAATACACAAACCAATAGTTGTATTGACTTCTAATAGAACTAGAGAGTTAAGTGATGCTTTAAAAAGGAGATGTTTATATCATTGGGTAGATTATCCTTCTTCGGAAAAAGAAATGAAAATTATAAAAAAACATCTTCCAAATGTAGAAGCAAAACTAGCCGAGCAAATCGCTACTTTTGTAGAGAAAGTACGAACTTTAAAATTAGATAAAACACCTGGTATTGCAGAAACAATAGATTGGGCAAGAGGTATTGCTGCGCTTAATAATGATGATGCAGCGATGTATAATAGTTTGTCTTGTTTGTTGAAATCTAATAATGATATTAGGGCTGTTAAAAAAGAATTTTTTACTAAGTAACGACAAAAAAAATTACATTTCACTAAGAAGCTATTATTTCATCATTCCTAAATTTAAAAACTAAAACCATGTCTTTAAAAGAATATGAAGATCTAGATAAAATAAGATTAGAAGAAGGAAAAAAAAGTAGAGAACACTATAAATCTCTTAACCTTCCAGGTGATAGAACTAAAACAGGCGTTGATATTGCAGCCGCTAGAAAACGATTAGCCGAGATGGCTAAGGAAAGAAAGGATGCGGGTCAGGGGTAAGGAATCAATTAAAATGCTAATTAATTTTTCACCTATCTAAATGAGTCAACATTACACCCAATTTTCTAGCTTCTCAGAAGCCTTTATCGGCTTTTCACAGTTAGCTAGAAATCGTGGGTTTCAGTCTGGTATACAATGTACAAAAGATACATTTGAAAGTGCTTTATTTGGCTTGTGGCCAGATAAAGCACTCTTTGAGTATGCCCTTACCAGTTTATTTTGTCAGGAACAAGAAGAACGGGAAGTTTTTAAAAACTTGTACAAACAATTTTGGAAACAAAAAGGAACTATCATTCGTGATAAGCGAACGAACAAAAATAAGACAAATATTCAGGCGAATAGTGTGAGTACAGCGGTCATGCTTGGCAAAGGAGAAACAGACAATAGTGAGGAAGGAGATGAAGCTAAAACCACAACTGGTGCGAATGCCAAGGAAACTTTGAAGCGCACCGATTTTGCTTACCTCACTAAATTTCAATCTACCTTACTCGACGAACTATCTGAAAAGCTAGTCAAAGAAATGAGCCAACGGCTTAAACGACGCAAACAGAAATCAAACAAAGGTCAAATTGATATTGCCAATTCTATTCGCTCCAATATCCAAAACGGAGGTAATATTATAAAGCTCACCAAGAAAAATAAGAAAAAAGATAAGTACCGTTTGCTCGTCATACTAGACGTTAGTGGCTCGATGGATAAATATTCTTTTTATCTATTAAAATTTTTATGGGCACTTCGTTCCAACTTTAAACAGATAGAAGTGTTTACTTTTAGTACCAAATTGATGCGAATCACGGATTACATTTCTGATAATAATATGGCGGGTGCATTAGCTATGGTTTCCCAACATGCTAAGCATTGGTCAAGTGGCACTAAGATCGGAGCATGTTTGACTGATTTTAATGACAACTATGCTAAGCGATATTTGAATGGAAAAACGATGACTATTGTGTTGAGCGATGGATTAGATACAGGAGAACCCGAAGTCTTAGATGCTGCTATGCAGCAAATTAAATTGCGAACCAAAAAATTGATTTGGCTCAATCCATTAAAAGGAATGCAAGGGTATGAACCCATTCAAATGGGCATGCAAGCGGCCCTACCCTCTTTAAATCATTTTGGTTCTGCTCATAATTTTGAAAGCCTACTTACGTTAGAAAAATTACTACAAGATGCATAATGCTTTTATTAATAAAATAAATGAATTTAAAAATAGTGAAGTAGCTTATGCCATTGCTATTATAGTACGACGAAAAATACCTTCGTCTGGAAAACCCGGAGATAAAGCGATCATTACAGAAGATGGCCATATTCATGGTTGGATAGGAGGAGGTTGTACTAGAGGTATTGTTTTGAAAGAAGCATTATTATCTATCAAAGAACGAAAACCAAGATTTGTATCTATTTCGCCAAGTAAGATAGAAGGAACAGATGAAAATACGAAGGTGTATGCCATGACTTGTCAAAGCGGTGGAGAGGTAGAATTGTATATTGAACCAGTTTTACCCAAACCGCAAATAGTAATTTTTGGAACTTCTCATATTGCTAAATCAGTAGTTAAAATAGCCAAAGCCATAGACTATCAAGTTGATGTAGTAATGAGTGCTGCGGATAAAAATGTTTTCCCAGAAGTCGATAATGTAATTGGTATCAAAGATTTAGATATAAGCAAAATCAAATCCTCTGCCTATATAGTGGTCTGCACCCAAGGTGAAGGAGACGCAGAAGCTCTAAAGAAAGCATTGTCAATAGGAAGTAGTTATTTGTCTTTTGTAGCAAGTCGAAAAAAAGCGAATGCTATATATACAGAGGTTCGAGGTATGGGTGCTACTTTTGACCAACTCAAAACAATAAAGACTCCAGCAGGTCTTGACATTGGAGCTAAAATGCCTGACGAAGTGGCCATTAGTATACTAGCTGAAATCATTAAACATTATAGAGTAGCTACTGAAATAACTCCGTCAACTGAGGAGCAGAAAAGCGAGATTACGATAAAGAATGAAGATTTTTATATCAATCCAGTTTGTAATATTCCCGTCCAAAAAAGTACGGCCAAACATGTATTAGAATATAAAGAGGAAAAGGTCTATTTCTGTTGTGATGGTTGTAAGGTTAGTTTTGAAAAATCACCAGAGAAGTATATGGAAATGGCTGATTAAGTGTTAAAAAATTAACCACGAATTCACAAATTAAAAAACTAATACACGAATTTTAAAAGCGAGCTAGACTTAAATTAGTGAATTCGTGGTAAAGTAATAAGCTACTCTAAATTTACGATCTTATTTCGTACACCATCCTAAAGATGGTAAAAAAAAATTGACCCTGCCATAATAAAATGACAAGGCCAATAAGGGAGGATAATAAAATCAGCTCCTCCAAAACGGCGGAGCCAATAGGGGACTTAATTAATGAATCAATAATTTCTCTGTAATTACTTTATCGTTCGCTAGTTGGATATTGATAAAATGCAAGCCTGGTGCCACTTCTAACAATTCCATTCTTTGCGTCTCTGCTGGTATTTTGTCGTATTCCATTTGCTGTACCACTTGTCCAAACTGATTCAATAATCGAATACTACCTTTTTGACCTGCATAAGTATTTAAATTAATAAATACTTCGCTTTTTGTAGGATTAGGATAGATTGAATACTCTTTATTTGGATTAGCTAAAGTGGTAGTATTCGCAACAAAATTTCTACTAGTAGCACTACCAGAAACATATCCAGATTTCAACTCAACGATTATATCTTCACAGACTCTTGACCAACTATGATCGAAAATAGAGATTTGGTAGTTACCTGGTGCTAAACCATCTACTTCTGCTTCATTACCACATTTGCCTGTACAATTTAAAACTAGTTTCCAATCTCCAAATCGTTTTAATACTTTAAAGCGATAGTCATTTCCAAAAATCCCTTTCATATTAATTAAGCCATCTCCATAGGTAATGGTTACTTCTCCACAGGTTGCTGTTTCTCCTTTAGATGTATCTGTAACATCATCTGATGTGTCTGTAGCATCATCATCTGATGTGTCTGTAGCATCATCTGATGTGTCTGTAACATCATCATCTGATGTGTCTGTAGCATCATCATCTGATGTGTCTGTAGCATCATCTGATGTGTCTGTAGCATCATCATCTGATGTGTCTGTTGAACTACCAGCATTTAATTCGATTATAGTGCTACATACTTTTTGCCAAGAATTTGACCATACATCAATAGAATATTTTCCTGATAATAATCCTTTAAGTTCCACTACATTCCCACAACCCCTTACACAATTTAGCACTGGAGACCACTTTCCGAACCGAGGTAATACTTTGAAGTAATACTCTTTCCCTGATTCCCCTTCTATGTTAATTTGGCCATTTCCATAAGTAATGGTTACTTCCCCGCATGTTTCTATAGTACTGTCACTATCATCATCACCTGCGGTGTCATCGTCACCTGTTGTGTCATCATCACCTGCGGTGTCATCGTCACCTGTTGTGTCATCGTCACCTGTTGTGTCATCGTCACCTGTTGTGTCATCGTCACCTGTTG
>CAYOBX010000315.1:6860-7201 GCA_964402245.1 uncultured Saprospiraceae bacterium
TGTCATCGTCATCTGTTGTATCATCGCCAGAGCTACTAACTGTTACATATTCTTCAGCTCCACTACAGATATATCCCCAACTATTATCAAATAGCTTAATACTCACATAATAAGTACCATCTTTCAAAGGAATAATTTCTGAATTATTGCAGTTTGCATTACAAGTATAAACTGTCTGCCAACTTGCATCAAAAACTTTTAAGATCTCAATAGGTGCTATTAAATTAGAAATAGTTAGACTACCATTTGTTCCACTAATAGTGATCGCATCACAAAGATCTTTAACATCAACTGGATCAGGATCAACTGGATCAACTGGATCAACTGGATCAGGGTCAACT
>CAYOBX010000316.1:0-7197 GCA_964402245.1 uncultured Saprospiraceae bacterium
CAATTAATAGTCAAAGTTACTCACAGTATCCTAATCATCAGTTAATCCTATCAATTAATTAGGGCGAACGAAAAATCATAATCGTAATGTGTAATCTCCTGGTAAAAGAAAGCCGTATACGAACGACGTTCCTTAAAGGAACGTTGTTCGTATTCAGATCAATGAGTTATATATTATAAAAATGACTTTTCGTTCGCCCTTTCAATTAATAGTCAAAGTTACTCACAGTATCCTAATCATCAGTTAATCCTATCAATCCTAGTCGTATTCTAAAGGAACAGACAAAGGTGGAAAGCGAATTAAAAATATATCATCATCTCCTCCTTCTCTAGAAGAGGTAAATACCCCGTTTTGTTTGGTAGTATCTAAATAAATAGAAATATCATCAGAAGGACTATTGATGGGTAATCCTAGATTAATAGGAGTTGTCCAATTGCCTGTAGTATCTCGTTCTGTGACAAAAATATCAAAGCCTCCGAAACCAGCATGTCCTTTAGAACAAAAATAGAGTTGACCATTTGGATGCATGAATGGAAACCCTTCATGTCCAGAAGTATTAATGACTGTCCCTAGATTCTTTACTTTTCCCCAGCCCTTTTTTCCTTTGGTCGCTACATAAATATCTGTCCCTCCGTTTCCTTTAGGTCGATCTGAAACAAAAAATAATTCTTTTCCATCAGGAGAAATAGCGGGATGCATATAATTGTATTCCTTTGCACAAAATTTAAGTGGGGCAGCTCCCTTCCATTTCTTTCCATCTGACGATTTAGCCTTGTATAATTGTAAGCAATAGGCGTCATTTTTATTTTGATGGTTGCCATTTCTAGAGAAAAACATTTCTGTTCCATCCGCTTTGAAAGTGGCCATACCCGTATTTTTTCGAGCTACATTCATTTTAGGAACAAATGGGAATGGGGTGTCGTAGCTACCATCTGTTTTCTTTTTACTAGCATATAGTCGTAAATAGTCTCGACCAGTCCAGCCAGATTTTTCATCTAGAAACTTTACCCTTCCTTTTCGATCAGAGGTGAAGATAATATGATCTTTCCAAAAGACAGGTGCATTATCATCTACTTCTGAATTTTGCGAAAAAGCCTCAATAACAACATTGTCAAAATAACTAGGGATCGTTTTACTATCCTCACATGCTTTTATATATTTTTGACTGGCTTCATCTTCAGGATTTGAAATCAGATATTCTTTAAACCAAATAATAGCTTCTTCACACTTTCCATTACTCATTAATGCCTCGGCATAGTAGAAATAGATAATGTCTTTTGCTCGGTCATTGTGTACAATTTCAGCATAAAGCTTTTCTGCTTCTACTGTTTTGTTATTCATTTTATAGCAATAAGCTAACTTTGAAGCGACCGCTACGTTTTGCTTTTCTGCTAAAGCCTTTTGATATAAAGGAATAGCAGTAGCATATTTTTTTTCCTTAAAAAGTTGCTGTGCTTTTTTAAGAGGCCCTTTTTGTGCAGATAAATGAACACCGCAAAAAAGGAAGCAAATTGTAATGATAAGTGATAGAATTCTCATATATTATGGCTTAGTACTATAGGTCGTATACTCAGTTAATTGCTGTAGAGGGGAACATAGTCCATTTTAGAGGAAGGATTTATGTATAATAATATAAAAACTATTAAACTTTTCTTAATACCTGCAAAAACTGTGCAAAAAGGATAGGGAGATCGTTTCTTTTAAGTAATCATTTAGTCTAAAGACTACCAATTGAACACTTTGGGTTCAGTTCTGGTTTTATTTAACAATAATTTAGAGAAGTCAGAGGTCAGATCATTCTATTGTCAGAAGTCAGATTTATGACGTTGACCATATAATATTTAAATATTTTAGGAGTCTGACAGCAAAGCGTTCTAAATAATTTAGTAACCAAAAAAAATATCAATTATGAAAAGACGTATTCCATTGATACTTCTTTTTTCTTTATCTATTTTAATTGCCAACTTCGCTCAAGTCACGGAAGAGTCTAAGAGTATGAAATTAGGTGAACATAATGCTTTAGTCATTAAGGTAGATAATGCAAGTAAAAAGATAGCAGAAAAGGTCTGGAAAGATATGATGAAGAAATATCGAGGAAAGACTAAAAAGAAGCGGAAAGAAGTACAAACGACTATTGAAAAAGTGCGTTTATCTGCTATTACAGGACAAGAATCTGCAACAGTTTATTCTCAAATAGAAGAAGAAGAAGGTACTGTAGAGATGTCTCTTTGGGTTCCTGGCACAGAAGAATACCTATCTTCTACTAGCAATCCAGAAGGATATGCTGCTGCCGAAAAACTATTAGAAGATTATGCTTTAGAAGTTCGAATAGCGGTGGTTGATGAAGAATTTAAAAGTAAGGAACGAATTCTTGAATCTTACCAAAGAGATTTACAAAAGTTAAAGAAGAATAACGAAGATTATCATAATACAATCAAAAAATCGGAGAAAGCGATAGCAGATTCGGAAGAAGGATTGGTTGCAAATGAAGAAAACCAGGAATTAATTGAAGGACAATTGGATGCAGTTCAGTCCGCTTTTGAAGTAGCAGATGATAAGCTTCGTGTGATGCTAAGAGAGGCATCTTCTAAAGACGAAAAAAAGAGTGTTAAGAAAATGATTAGAGAGGAAGAAGGTAAGGTAAAGGAAGTAGAAAAAACTTTAAAGAAAGCAAAGAGAGAAGAAAAGAAACTGAATAGGACAATTGAAACTTCTAAAGATAATATCTTCCAAGCGGAAGCGGACATAGAAAAGAATGTAAAAGATCAAGAACGTCAAGTAGAGTTAATTGCTGAACAGCAAGGTGTTGTAGATGAAGTAAAAGGTCGACTAGATAAATTGAAAACTTATCGTAAATGATTTATGGTAGAGACGTAGCACTGCTACGTCTCTATCCTATTTTATTAGATGTAGCACTGCTACGTCTCTACCCTATGGCGTACTCACCGCTACAGGGATCATTTTTCCATTATGAAAGTGATGTCCATTCAAAGCAAACCAACTGATATAGTTTGCCATTTCTTGACTAGTTAGAGGAGCTTTGTAATCTGGAAAAGCTTCCGCTAACATCTCCGTTTGTACCGCTCCTAAAGCCAAACAATTCACCTTTATATTATCTTCTTTTAATTCTTCTGCTAGACATTCCGTCATATTAATTACAGCTGCTTTGCTAGCACTGTAAGCAGATAAACCTGGGAATTTACTACTACCTTGCACACCACCCATACTACTAATATTTACTATATGAGCCCCTTCTTTCTTTTTTAGTTTAGGGAGTAGGGCTTTGATTAAATGCACGACTCCAAAAACATTAACATCAAAAATATTTTTCCATTCTTCGATACTCAATTCTTCAAATGATTTATTAATCAATAGCCCTGCATTATTCACTAATAAATCTATAGAATCTATTTCTGATAAAGCACTGTACAAATAAACTTCATCGAAATTAGTCAAATCTAATGGTAATATTTGAATCGTATTTGGTGCTACGGCTCTAGCTAATTCTTCCATGCTAGATTTATTCCGAGATAGGGCAATGATCTTATTAGATGGATCTTTAGCTAATATTTTTACCGTATCATATCCAATTCCTCTGCTGGCTCCTGTGACTAGGATATTCATAATTAGTTTTGTTTTAAATTTTGTGAGATATAAGGTAGAATACAGAGGCACGGAATACACATAATATTTTATTTCCTTTTATGATTTTTGTGGCTCAGAAGAAATATCAAATGGTTTAAAACTTTATTTTTGTAAACCCTCCGTGTGCGCTGTGCCTCTGTGTTCCATATTCAATCGCTCTAACTCTCCTTCATTAAAAAAAAACCTTTCTTCCCATTTACATCCTTTACTTCAATTTTTCCTTGCTCTTCTAATACATCTAAATATCCTAAAAGCATAGACATAGCAGGCATGCTAACTCTGTTTTTATACATAATATTTAAAATATCCATAAAATCACTAGTGCCTCCTTTTATTAAATCATAGCTTTCTTGGATACGGCTATGGATTCGATCTACCTGAGTTTTTATGACTGATCGATGATCTCCAAAAGGTTCGTAATGACCTGGGAAAACAGTATCAATATCTAATACCTCCATTTTTTTATAAGATTCTAATAATTGAGAAAGTCCTCGATCTCTTACTTTAGGATCATCAATGGAGGCATCCATTACAGCCGTAGGCGTAATGCGTAGTAACATGTCTGCTGCAATTAACCATTTATGTTCCCGTTGATAGAAACAGGTTTGCATATTGGCATGGCCAGGAACATAGATCACCTCCCAATCACCACCACCAAAATTAAGTTGTCCTTCCATAGGAAAAACATGTAGCTTTTCTTCAGGGATATTATCCCAGTGATTCTTGACATTTTCCATAAATGCAAGAATCATTTGTTTGAAATTACCTGGTGTACCAGAGACGGACTCTGGTAACATTTGTCCCATCAACTGTACTCGTCTATCCCACATAGCTTCTTTTTGAATCGCCCAAGGATAACAATATTCATTGACCCAGACTTCTGCATTACTATGAGCGGCAATTTTTCCAGCCATTCCCATATGATCCACATGTGCATGGGTAATGATGATTCGTTGAATATCTGCTATTTTTAACTGATGCTTTGCTAGGGCAGTTGTTAGTGCTTCCCAAGAAGCAGGTGTTTTTTCTCCAGCATCTATTAATGTCGGAACAGGATCTAAAAAAAGATAAGCATTTACAGTCTTCATTCCATAAATGGTCGGTAATTCTATTCGTATAGGTTCACGCATAGCGGCAAAAATACGAAAAGATTGACCACGAATTCACGAATTATAATATGAATTCATCTAGTGGGGGAATTTGTGAATTAGAGCTTATTCCTAGAATATGGTAAAATGTAGCTTAGGCATTCCTGCCTGAGTAGCTATTCTGCTCAGGCAGGAATGCCTAAGCTACTTTCATCTTAGTTTGGGAATGAACGAAGTATTTTCTAGAAATGCAAACGATAAGTTAATTCGCTTAACAGTCTCTTAATAGGAATAGTATTATTAAGTAAATACTAGTAACTTAGTTATCTAAGTTCTATACAAAAACATTGTCTTCTAATGAATCGAACCATAATAACTTTTATAGTTGTCTCTTTATTGGGCTTAATAACCATTCAAGTGGGCCTATTGAATATAGGTTTACGAATGGAAAAAGAGAAGTACAACAAAGAGATTGATGCTGTTTTGTACAGTATTAAAAGTCATTTACATACCAATAAAGAGTTAAGTCAACAGATCGCTAGATTGCAGGTGGATTTAGATGAAAAAAGAATGCTTACCGCTGACTCCTTACCAGAACAAACATTGCGGACTATTGATACGCTATTGAAGGAGCAATTGGCTAAACGAGGTATTTCTGCCGATTTTTCTTTCGCGCTTACAGGTTCTAAAAATCAATTATTGTTGACGAATGGGATGTTTAACGCAGAGACTTTTCCTTTTCATCGACACACCGTGAGATTTGGTTCTTTTGTAGAAGTCTTTTGTCATTGTAATATTTTACTCCATTTTAATCAGACGAATCTATATGCCTATCTATTTGGACAGGTAGCCTATCTCTTAATACCTTCTCTTTTCTTTTTACTCGTAATCGTTGCCGGATTTAGTTTTCTCATTTACAATATGAATCGGCAAAAGCGTTTGCTTACGATCAAGAATGATTTTATTAATAATCTGACCCATGAATTAAAAACACCTGTCTTTTCTATCTCTCTACTCACTAAAGTATTTAAAGAGCGTCTACGATTAAATCAAACGGATAAACTAGAAGAATATGTAGGCTTAATGGAAACAGAAAACCAGAAACTGAAAGGACATATTGATAAAGTGTTAGAATTAGCTTCTTTGGAGAATGGAAAATATAGTTTACAAAAAGAAGATTGTGATTTACACGGTTTAATTAACGAGGCCGTTAAAGAAGTAACCTTAAAAATTGATATAGCTCAAGGACATCTCGTAAAGAATTTTCAGGCTATAAAAGGGCAACTATTATTAGATCGAGTCCATTTTAAAAATGTTATTCAAAATCTTTTGGATAATGCCATTAAGTATAGTAATGGTCAACCTAACATTGCCATCACTACTAAGAATACTAAAGAAAAATTAGTCATTGCCGTCAGTGATAAAGGGGTCGGTATTGCGCCTGAACACCATCGACATCTATTTGATAAATTTTATAGAGTAACCACAGGTAATCTGCATAATATCAAAGGATTCGGTTTGGGGTTGAGCTATGTCAAGTACATTGTGGAAGCACATGGGGGTGCTATTAGTGTGCAGAGTAAGGAAGCGGAAGGCACTACTTTTATTATGGAATTTCCTGTTTGAATATCTAAAGTTGTGAATAGTAATTTCTAACGAAATTTAAAATAAGAACACGGAGTCACAGAGACACAGAGAACAGTTTTAAACTCTGTGCCTCCGTGTCTCCGTGTTCAATCCATTTTATTATGCTTTCGCCAGAAAGCCTTCCTAACCCACTAAATACAATGACAACAAAAATATTATTAATAGAAGATGATACCACTTTAGGATATATTCTCAAAGAATACCTAGAGATGAAAGATTTTTCCGTTACTTGGACAAAGAATGGTGTGGAAGGATTACAAGCATTGGCCCAATCTACTTTTGACTTATGTATTCTAGATGTTATGATGCCAGAGATGGATGGATTTACTATGGCTCAAGAAGCTAGAAAATTGGGCCATTCGATTCCTTTATTGTTTTTGACGGCCAAATCTTTAAAAGTAGATGTATTAAAAGGATTTAGTTTAGGGGCGGATGATTACATTATTAAACCAGTGGAGGAAGAAGAACTAGTAGCTAGAATTCATGCTATCTTAAAAAGATCAACTACTAGTCAACCAGAACCTAGTTTTTTTACAATTGGAGCTTATGAATTTGATAGTAGCAACCAGAAGCTAAGCTACCAAGGCGATGATAAATATTTGACAGAAAGAGAATCTCAGGTATTAAAATTACTATGCATTAATAAAGGCAATCTATTATCTAGACAATATGTTCTGAAAGCGATTTGGGGAAAAAGCGATTATTTTAATCGACGAAGCATGGATGTTTTTATTTCAAAATTGCGAAAATATTTGTCTAAAGATGAGCGGATTCAAATTATGAATGTGCATGGGAGTGGGTTTATTTTGTCGGATAC
>CAYOBX010000317.1:0-7186 GCA_964402245.1 uncultured Saprospiraceae bacterium
ACATAGAATAGAAACATAGTTCACATAGGCTTTACTATGTGCCCTACTGTGCCTATGTGTTTAATTTTCATGTGCTATTTCTAACACATTTCATTATTAATTATGTAAGTTCCCCTTATTCTTTATACACTCATAGGATTTTGGCAGTAGCACATTTGAAAATCCTAGCAATCCTGAAATCCAACGAATCCTAATTCTGACAGTGGTGGTTGATGTTTTGAGAATTTACTGACAGCGAGCGATCTGGAACTTACAGTTCCTGCCGTTCCAATTGCCCCATCGCATAATCTACCGCTCTAGCCGTCAAAGCCATAAACGTCAGAGAAGGATTTTGAGTAGATACAGAAGTCATACAAGCACCATCTGTTACGAACACATTTGGACAAGCATGTAATTGATTCCATTTATTAAGCATGGATGTTTTAGGATCATTACCCATTCGTACTCCGCCCATTTCATGAATATCTAAGCCTGGCGCTTGTTTATTATCATAAGCTTTAATATCAGTAAAACCAGCTTTAGTATACATTTCCGTTAGTTGCTCTAAGAAATCTTTCGTCATCTTCTCATCATTATCGTCATAATTTATATCTACATTGATTAGTGGAATCCCCCACTCGTCCTTCCTTTCTGGATGTAAATTAACGAAGTTACTTTCTTTTGGAATCGTTTCCCCCATCATATGAGAGTTGACCCTCCAAGGGTGGTATTCTTTGCCCCCTTGTAAATTATTAAGCAATTCTTCTCCAAAGCCTTTTCCATTTACCTTTTGGTATCGGCCCGCTCCAAACCCTGCTGCATAGCCTCTTAAAAAGTCCGTTTCTTGACGGTAGAGGTTTCTAAATCTTGGAATATAAGCACTAGTTGGGCGTTTTCCTACTGTTTTAAAATCTCCATGACCTTCATGAGTGGCATTGATTCTTCCCCGATAATTATGAAAGGCAACATATTTTCCAAGTAGCCCATTGTCGTTTCCTAAGCCATTGGGGAACCGCTCAGAAGTAGAATTTAATAAAACCGCATTGGTATTGAAGGTACCTGCATTCAAGAAGATGATTTTAGCAAAATATTCTGTAGTCTCTTTGGTATGCGCATCAATCACTCGAACACCAACTGCCCGATTTTCTTTTTCATCGTAAATAATAGAATGCACAACTGAATCTGCCTTCAAAGTCAGATTACCCGTTCTCAAAGCCCAAGGAATCAAAGTAGAATTGGCATTAAAATAACCTCCAAAAGGGCAACCTCGTTGACAGATATTTCTACTCTGGCATAAGACCCTACCCTGTTCTTTAAAGATGGGGCGGTTTTCTGTGATATGTGCACATCGTCCATAAATGACATGCCTATTTTTATAGTGTTCTTTTACTTTTCCTTGAAAATATTCTTCGACACAATTGAGTCCAAATGGTTTTAAAAAATCCCCGTCTGGCACCATATCTAGACCATCCTTATTGCCAGAAACCCCGATAAAACCCTCTACTTGGGTATACCATTTTTCTAAGTCCTTATATCGTATCGGCCAATCTACTGCAAAACCATCTCTCGCTGGACCTTCAAAATCATAGTCGCTCCATCGTTGTACTTGTCTAGCCCACATAATAGAACGACCTCCCACCTGATAGCCTCTTATCCAATCAAAAGGCTTAGCCTGTACATATGGGTGATCCGTGTCTTTTACAAAGAAATGCATTGCGTCTTCCTTAAAAGCATAGCATCTGCTAATAACGGGGTTTTCTTTCTTTACATCGGCAGGTATCTCTCCTCGATGAGGAAATTCCCAAGGCTGCATACTTGTCGTTGGATAATCTTTAATGTGCTCCACATTTCTTCCACGTTCCAGCATTAAAGTTTTCATGCCTTTATCGCATAGCTCTTTTGCGGCATAACTGCCTGACATCCCTGCTCCTATAATAATTGCATCATACTGATGATCTGTTTTATCTTGCATTTTTAGGTTTGTTTTTTTAGTAACTCTAATCTTATGACTCGGCAACAAGTATGTTTAAGATTACTCTTTAGAGGGAGCAAATTTGTTATGTTTTTTTAAAAAAACATAACAAATTTGCTCCCTCTAAAATATAACTACATCACTGCGCAACCTTCATATCGTCCAGGTGCGAATTCAAAATCTAAATATTTCTTTTGATAATATTCCGAACTCGTGAAATGCTTTTGGGTAAGTTGATTGGTAGTGGAGAAGAAATATTTTAATTCCTCAGGAATGGTCTCTGAAGTTTTAAGATCAGAAAATAGTTCAGTAACCTTCTCGGCGGGTAATTCTGAAAAAGGGATTTGGTATTTTTCTTTTAGATGCGTTTGAAAAGCATTGAATCCACTCAAGTATTTATCTACCTCTTCTTTGGCATAACAATCATTCAACATGCCTAACATAAAATCTAGTGTTGGTTCTAATGTCGTTAGGCCTTCAATTTTAGCAGTTGGCAATAAGGTATTAGATAATTGATCTATTAAGCTTCGTTGCGCTCGATCTAATGGTAGATTAGCATATACCTTTAGCGGCTCTTGAAAGAAATTACAGGCTGGAAGGAGGGCAGCACCAGCAGAAGCTATTATTATCCCTTGAAGGGCGGTTCTTCGTTTCATATAAATAGTTATCTAAGAAAAACTTTTAATTAGGCTCTTAACAGCCATTTGAAACCAACAAATTGTCGATATTTTGAAATGTCGATAATTTTAGATTTCCTATTCCCTCCGAATGGAGGCTTCAATTAAATGAAAACGAAATGCAAAATTTTAATTTTCATTTCAATTTAATTGATTTAGTGTCTAATCTACAATAACTTTTATAAAAATCAAATTATTTTTAAAAGATCAAGCAGAAGTATCAAGTTCAAGGACAAAACGCAACGCTGGCATACGTCTAAGTCAACATCAGGAATTGAATTTGAACTTGATTCTTGAACTTGTATTTTAAATCTTAGCCACTAAATAACTAGCCTCTTTAATAGCCCGTTTTGCATCTAAACCAGAAGCATTATGCGCACCACCAATAATATGAACAGATTCACCAGAATCAAATAAGGCTTCATACAAATCATGCAAGGCTTCTTGTCCTGCACAGATTACGACATTATCCACTGGCAAGACTTGTTGCTCCTCCCCAACCGTAATATGCAAACCTGCATCATCCACTTTATCGTAGGATACTTGTTGGATCATTTTTACCTGCTTCATCGCCAAGCTAGATCGGTGAATCCAACCTGTCGTCTTCCCTAATTTCTTACCATGCTTTCCTTTAGAACGCTTTAATAAATATACTTCTCTAGGAGATGGCAAAGGCTCTGGGGCTACTGCTAATGCACCAGGATTGGCATAGTTCATATCTACTCCCCATTCTTTCATATAAGCTTTCACATTCAATGTTGGAGATTCATGGGCCATATCATGGGATAAATATTCTGCCATATCAAAACCAATTCCTCCTGCACCAATAATCGCCACACTTTTTCCTACAGGTTTGTTTCTATATAACACATCTGCATAATCTAATACTTTCGGATGATCTACGCCTTCAAAATTTAATCTTCTTGGACTAACACCTGTTGCTACTATAATTTCATCATATTTTCCAGCGATTAATTCTTTGGCGGAGACTCGATGATTCAAATGCAATTTAACTCCATGCTTCTTAATCATGCTGTTATAATAGCGAATCGTTTGCGCATACTCTTCTTTCCCCGGTATGACCTTCGCCATATTAAATTGTCCACCAATCTCTTTCTCCGCTTCAAATAAATCTACCTCATGCCCTCGCTCAGCAGCAATTGTTGCTGCGGCTAAGCCTGCTGGTCCTGCACCCACTACGGCTAAACGCTTCTTAGCATGCACAGGTAAATAGTTTAGTTCGGTTTCATGACAAGCTCTTGAGTTAACAATACAAGAACAAACCTGCATCGTGAAGGTATGATCTAAACAGGCTTGGTTACAGGCAATACAGGTATTGATTTCATCCGCACGTCCTTCCATCGCTTTTAATACCAAATCAGCATCCGCCAAGAATGGCCGCGCCATAGAGACCATATCCGCACAACCATCTTGCAATACTTTTTCTGCCACATCTGGCATATTGATTCTGTTAGTAGCTACTAATGGGATATTTACTTCCCCCATCATTCGCTTCGTCACCCATGCAAATCCACCTTTTGGTACAATCGTACCAATCGTAGGAACTCTAGCTTCATGCCAGCCAATACCTGTATTAATAATTGTTGCTCCTGCTTTTTCTATCTCTTTTGCTAACTGTACCACTTCCTCCCAACTACTTCCTCCCTCTACCAAATCTAACATGGATAATCTGTAGATAATGATAAAGTTCTCTCCTACACGTTCTCTTGTTTTTCTAACAATTTCTAAAGCAAATTTGATTCTATTTTCATAAGCCCCCCCCCATTCGTCTGTACGATGATTCGTCTTTTCAGCAATAAATTGATTGATTAAATATCCTTCTGATCCCATTATTTCTACCCCATCATATCCACCTACTTGTGCCATTGCTGCACAATGCGCATAATCTTCGATTGTTTGTACCACTTCTTCTCCCGTCAATGCTCTAGCTGGAAAAGGAGAAATAGGCGCTTTGGTGTCACTAGAAGAAACATTCTTAGGCGTATAACCATACCGACCAACATGAAGTATTTGCATACATATTTTTCCTCCTTCCTTATGCACTGCATCTGTGACCACCCGATGTTGTTTAGCTAATTCTTCATTATCCAATGGATGTCCTATTGGCAATGCTAAACCTTGCTTATTAGGGGAAATCCCACCTGTTACGATTAAACCCACTTGACCTCTAGCTCGTTCTCCATAAAAAGCAGCCATCCGCTCAAAGCCATTGTCTACATCTTCTAACATGGTGTGCATAGACCCCATTAAGACTCTATTTTTTAGTGTGGTAAACCCTAAATCGAGTGGAGAAAGTAGCTTATCGTACATATTATATCTTTTAAGTGATTAGTAAATTTTTAAAATCAGTTTACTCTAAAGCGAATTTTCGCTAAAGATAATAAAGCTTAGATGAATAATGAATAGGAAGATTAAAATTAATAAAATACCAATTAATATTTTTTGTGAAATTCAGAACAAGTCATTATTTTTGACAAAAACGTCAAGACAAATTTGTACAAATGAATACTATAACATTTGGAGAGCTTTTCCAGATAGAAGTCCTAGACCGATAATAGGTTTTAAGACTTTATCCAATTGGAATAAAAAAAATCGACGTATAAATCATAAGCATCTAATAGTAGATGATGAAAAAGATAAGGACGCATTAAAATTAAAACTCTTAAATGACTGGCAAGATTTTTTAGCGGAAGAATGGATGTCTATTATTTTGTCTGGAAATAAAACTAAATCTGAAAAATGGTTTAATAAAGCGTTGAGGAAATTCGCAATTAAACTTTTGACTTACTCAAAAAACCAAAATGAGGATGATTTAGAAAAGTTAATAGCAGATTTAATACACTTGTGTAAATAAAATTATCATTGTCCCATAAATTGGTCAAACTCCTTCCAAAAAGCACTCCTTATAAAATCTTGTTCCATTAAAATCTCATGCATCGCCTCTGGAAAATCAACCAATGTAATCTTTTCTGATTTTGCAGCAATCAAATGATGTGCTTGAGGGTCCACTATTTCATCTTTTGCTCCACTGGCTAAAAGAATAGGTGTTTGGATTTTAGCAATGCGATTGGCTTGCAATATTAACTGTAGACTTTTAGTGCTTTCCAGTATCCAATTCCAAGTAGGTCCTCCCATTAGTAAATGGGGTTCTACTTTATAGAATGCTACTCTTTTTTGAAAACGAACCCTATCAGAAGTTTGGCCAGGCAGGGTTTTAACTATAGAAGGGGATGTTGCCCCATAAGAATAAGACTGACTATAACCGAGAGCTTTCATCAAATTTGATAAAAGGAGGACTACTTTTGAATTTAATTTACCTGCTCCAAAATTAGGCGACCATCCTAGAAAGGGCGCGCATAAAATCGCTTTAGAATAATTATTTGGAAATTCTTGTAATACCCTGAACGCAAGATGCCCCCCCATGGAATGTCCCATAATATGATAGGGTGCTGGCATTTTAGGAAGGATTATTCCTTGATAGATCAATTCGGCATCTGTGATAAAATCTGCAAAAGAGGTAATATGTCCCTTCTGTGGGTCCGTAATCAATCTGGAAGATAAACCTTGTCCTCGCCAATCAAAAGTTATAACTGAAAATGCTCGATCCAATAATTCTTGAACAACTTCATCATATTTTTCTAAAAATTCTGTATAGCCTTGACATAAAAACACTGTGCCTTTGGTAGTGCCTTTGGGTATCCATCTTACGGTACGGATTTCTAATGCTTCTTTTGTGGTCAATATCTCTACGATTCCACCCTCAGGCATGCTAACACTTTCCGTCGCTAATAAGCGATTTCTCTGTGTTCTTGGAATATCCACAGCTATTGCTTCCGCTATACTTGATTGTCGGATGTGTTTATATAACACAATAGCCCCACCAATAAATATTAAAATAATAAATGTCATTAAAAAAGAATATTATACCTTGATTGTGTAACCTAAATAGATGCTGTAAAGTTATACTAAATTATTCCTTTTCATCAGAATCTTTCTTTATGGATAAATATGACATCAACGACCCTACTGATATAGACATCATGCGTTCTACATTTGATGGCTATACAGCAGACGAATGGGATGAAATGTTAGAAGATGCAGAAGCCTTAAAAATGTCTCGCAAAGATGTAAGTATGCTCCGAACCGCTCTTCGTAAAGCGCAAATGGGAAAATATTTGAGCGTTAAACAGATTTTTTATATTTTAAAAGTCGTGGATAAGCTAGATGAGTTAATGATGGATGAGGAGTATGAGGAAGAGGAGGACGCTTAGCTAGTGGTACAAGCCAGAAATAACTACCCACTCTAACTTGTCCTTTTGCTGCTACTCTGCGTTGTTCGGCAGTCATGTAGCTACGGCTATATTCCCTCCTCACGACTGGAGTAGCAACAAAATTACTTCGTTTTAGTGTGCATTTATTTCTGGCTTGCACCACTAGTGAAAATTGAAATTCAAGTGTCAAGATCAAGCCTGCCAGCATGCAGCCAGGAAAGCAAGTGTTTCTAGTGTAAAATATACACGTAGCAAATAAGGGATGG
>CAYOBX010000318.1:0-7161 GCA_964402245.1 uncultured Saprospiraceae bacterium
TTTGGATTATTAGATACAAGCGTGCAATAGGTAAGTAAAAAGGCAGGAAAATTGATCGTACATTTGCCCGCAAAATAAAAAAAGCCCTGTAAATCAATGACTTACAGAGCTAATTGTCGGGGCGGCAGGATTCGAACCTGCGGCCCCCTGTTCCCAAAACAGGTGCGCTAACCGGACTGCGCTACGCCCCGAACTAAAATTGACGGAGGTCAATTTATCTTTTTACGAAGTGGCGGTGGAGGCGGGATTCGAACCCGCGGAACAAGTTTCCCCGTTCGTCAGTTTAGCAAACTGGTGGTTTCAGCCACTCACCCACTCCACCTTTTTTTATAGTTAAAATCTCGGTAGAGATTTGCTTTTCTCTTAAAGCAGCGCAAAGGTAATTAACCTTTAATTAAAAAACAAGGGACTTTTTTAAGAAGTTTTATTTTTTTGTGCTGTGTTTCATTTTGAAAATAGAACCATGGTACTATAAATATAGTTCCTTGAGAAGGATTAAAAATTAACTTACAACATCTTGTCCGTTTTAAGCCTCCCATTTGCTTTGCAGTTCATTCGCTTGAATGTCCACTGGACATTCACCCTACGAGTTCGCTCATTCATTCTGAAGTCTGATTAAAAAACGAGAGTATTTTTAATTGGTTGCACGATCTTAAAGAAATTAGGTTTAAGTTTTACATTCTTAAAAAACCTAAAAGGGTTTTCTCATAAAAAGGATTCCGCTAAAAATTATACTGCAAACGTTAAAAATATTAGGTCGAAGTTACAAACTTCGACCATCGCACGCTCTTAGGAGTTTAGCACAATGCCGACTACGGACAGGATAGATTGCCGAATTTATTTGAGTGTAAAACAGATCGGGGACATAATTGAACGCAGAGACGCAAAGATGTAGAGTTAGATTGGTTCTCCGTATCTCTGCACCTCTGCGTTCAATACTCTATTTTGCTTGCAAAATTCCTATTAAACAACCTCAGGTATTCATTTACATGCCCTCAAATTGTTATACACTCAATTTATTTTTGAATTAGACTTCTCAAATCTTGAGGATTTTGTATGTCTGTCGAGATCGAACTTACAAAGTCTTCGAGACTTGGGAAGTTTCATTTTCGATAATTTATCCTATTTCGAGTATAAATATAAAAAGGCCTGCCCAATTAATTTGGCAAGCCCTTTATTTTTTACAACAGATTTCATGTTGTAAGGAATTAATAACGTTTATAAACCAAGTGAGTGATTGACTATCAGCCAAGTACACGAGTTAACTAGACCATAATCCCAGTTTGTGCGTTTCGAACTGCTCCAAAGATAAAAAAACTTATAATTTAATACGAGGACTTTGGCCTAAAATAATCAAAAAAAATAGGCAGGTACTAGATTTAGTACTTGCCTATTTTTTATTTAAAACCATACACTTTTTAGAACAGAGAGCAGAGAAGTGAGAATAGAGACACAATCCGCTTAAAAACTACGATCATTCATTGTTTGTAAACGAAAGCTATCTCTGTTCTCGCTTCTCTATTCTACAAGTTGTATGGTTTCAATTTACTAGTTTTCTCCTTTATCTAATCAATGTTACATCTCCAGACAAAGTTGTAGTAGAGCCATCATTTAAACGAACTTCAATTGCATACACATATACATCAGGATTCTGTCTTTCCCCTTTAAATAGCCCGTTCCAGCCTTGTGTTGGCGTATCATTATCATATACTCTAGTGCCCCATCTATCAAAGACTTTAAAATCTAGGACTTCTGTTACTTCACTACATCCTGACTCTGAGAGAATTACATTAAAGAAATCATTGGTGCCATCTCCATCTGGGGTAAAGGCGTTTGGAAGCATAGTCCCATTAGGATTAAATACACCAATATTATATTCGAAAGTCTCCGTCCCAAAGCAAACATCATTCACGGTTAAAGTAAAAGACACATCTGTGTTTGTATTTAAGGTAGGGGTCGTACAATTGCCAATCGCACCACCATCTGGACAATCTAAAATACTTGTTTGGTCAAATACTAAGGAAGCTACTCCATTATTGACAATTGGTAAGGAGAAAGAACTACCGGTTACGATACAGGTATCTAAATCTCTCGCTATTACCGGTATTGGATTGTTGACCGATATTGTTTGGGAAATCTCATCTATACATCCATTAGAAGTGTTTTCAACTTGCAATAAAACTACGAAGTCTCCTGTACTACCATAATCTATTAATGGAGAAACACTGTTAGATGTTTCGCCATTACCAAAATCCCAATTAAAGGAATTACTACCTATAGATTGATTAGCAAACGAAACATTAGAATTACATGGGTCTGTTGAAGCAGTAAAATCTGCAATTACTTGACTCACGGCAACATCCATCTCTACGGGGAAAGTACAGCCTTGTGGTCCTAATAGGTCTAATACAAGAGGTGCTTGACCATTAGGGGGTACTTCCTCTACTACAAAAGTGTTAGTAGCTTCATCCATTCCAGAAACTTCTCCTTGGAATAACCAAGAAAAGGAAGCAACATCTTCTAAGTTTATTGCATTGGCGACCACTTCATCTCCCTGGCAGAAAGGCTCTCCGTTTAATTGAATATCTCCTTCAGGTCCTACAAAATTAAATACTCTATCTGTTCGATCATCACAACCAAAAGAGGTTTGCGTATTCAAGGTAACTGTAAAAGAACCTTTTTCAAAAAAGGAAATGGCTTGATCTCCTACTGCACTGCTTCCATTACCAAAATTCCATACGGAACTTAAAGGACTTGTTGTTTCGGAGGTATTGGAAAATGCTACATTCTGAGAATGACACAAAGGATCTGTTCCATCTACGCCAGTTGTAAAGGAAGCAATTGGAAAATCTTGAACATTAACGGTTGTGCTTGCTTGACCTGGGCAGCCAGTAGCTATTTCATTAAAATTCAGTACTACATCAAACGTGCCCCCTTCATTGTAGGTGGAAGATGCTGTAGATATATCTGAACCCACACCATTGCCCAAATCCCAATTGAAGTTTAAACTAGAGCCTCTTTCAGTAAAGTCTGTGGCAGAGAAATTGACCGTTTCGCCAGCACATATGTTTGGTAAGGCTGGATCTGTCGTTATCTGACTCTGTGGAGTATAGGTTTCTATTATCATAGATGTTTCTCCAGGGCAACCTTCACTATCTTCTATACTTAAATTGACCGTAATAGCACCTTGTCCAGGGTCAATTACATAGGTATAATTCGCATTTTCCGTTTCTGCCATCCCTACCCCATCTCCAAAGTCCCACATATAAGTCTCTATATTGTCGGCGGTAGTCGTACTATTATTAGTGAAACTAACGCTCATTGGAAAGCAGATCGTTGATTTATCCATAGTAAAGTCGGCAACTGCCTCGTATACAAATATTGGATAAGCGGATGAATCTACACAACCATTTATATCTTCTACCACTAATTCAATAGTGTAAGCTCCTATATCTGGGTAAGAAATTTCATCATTCGTGGGTTCGTTGATTGTTAATGGTCGTAAACTTGGATGATTAAAATGCCAAGTATAGCCTTTAAAGCAAGAGGTATCAACGCCTATCGCCATAGATGCATCCAGACTCACTGGTTGATCCTTACATTGAGAAAATTCGACCATACCTAAAGAAACCAAGTCTCTCACATTTATAAAGGTACTATCTACTGATGCAGGGCATCCCGTAGCAGCATTTTCTGCTGTTAATCGCACCTTGAAATCCCCTACAGCATAGGTATGGGAGGTAGAATCTGCTGTATCCATTTCTCCATCTCCAAAATCCCAAGTAACCGTAGTCGCCTCTTCACTAAGACTGGTAAAACTTACATTTAAAGGGTCATCACAAGGGATGCTATAGTCTATTTGAGCAATAGGCCCTTTTATATTAATAAAATCTTCTCTAACAATTGAATCTAGACATCCGTTGTATCCTACTATCATCGTTACTCCAAAGTTACCTGTGGCAGATTCAAAAGGGATAGTCGGACTTGATTCATTAAAACAATGAGAAGATCTATTGTCATTGGTATAATAATGCCATTCATCAATGAGATCAGAATTAGTGTTGTCCGAAAAAGCAATCGGCTCTCCTTGACAAGCTTCTGTTCTATCTGTGGTGAAATCTGGTGTAATTCTAGTACCTACTTCTACTCGTATACTATACGAAGTATCTACGCAACCTAGATTATTTGTTATAACCAATTGCGCATCAAATTCTCCAGCCTCTGAGTATATATAGTTATGTGGATTAGGGGTGCTAAAATTGGCCGTTTGCCCATCACCATAGATGTATTCATAGTTGATAATATCCTGAGTAGATCGACTAGAATCTGAAAATTCAACCGTCAAAGGCGCACATCCTGATACCGTATCTGGCATAAATCGGGCTAAAGGAATATCTAAAATTATTTCTTGTGTAGAACTGTCTATACATCCACTTGCCGTAGACACTGTTAGGGTAGGATTAAAAATAAATTCTCCATTCTCGTGGTAAGGAGATTCGTTATCTGCATTATATTCGTGTACCACATTGGCCATTGTACTAGTACTATCATCTCCAAATTGCCAATCATAGGTAACATCTGTTCTATTCACCAATGGCGTAAAAGATACGGCAAAAGGTTCTGAACAACCAAAGTTTGGATTGGCAGCAAATGTAGGATCTGCTATATCCACCGTGATAGTTTGTGTAATATCATCACTACATCCACCTGGGGAATTAGCAATCAAACGAACTTGAAATTCTCCTGCTTCTGGGAAGGTGATTTCTAAATTTACATCCGTTGAAGAAGTTACACCTACAACATCCCATACATATTCTGCCTCAGAGGAAGTATTTTCAAAAATAATAGGGGTTCCAACACAAAGCCTTTCTGGTATAGTAAAAGAAGGGACAGGAGAACCAATAGCTACTACCGATGAAAAGGTCTTCGTACATCCCTTTAGATTATCAGTAGCACTCAATGTTACGGTAAAGTCTCCATTCTCTGTATAAGTTTGTGGCGGAGGGTTGGCTTCTGTAGAAGTCATTCCATTGCCGAAGTCCCACTCAAAAGTTACATTTCCATCATTGGGTGTTTGATTTTCAAAAGACACCGTAAAGGGTGCAGAACAACTTGCCGCTGGACTTGGACTAGTAGAGAATTGCACTGCTGGGCCATTCACTACTTCTACTGCATTTGGAAATTGTTGCGTTACATCACAACTTTCGCTGGTCGTATTTATTTCTAATACTACTGGAAATAAGCCAGCATCAGGGAAGGTCTTCATGATGGTTTCTCCTGATACAGAAGTTCCATCATTAAATACCCATCTTTGAGACAACAGCTCTACACCATCAGGTATGGAAGTCGTATTAGTAAAGGTAACATCCAGTGGTGCACAGCCACTCATAGGTTCTGTTGCAAAGGTTAAATCTAGCTTATCCGCCACTTCAATTGTAATCGTGCCAATCACTGCACCTGTTTCTGATGCTCGAAATTCTACTTCAAAGGTGCCTGGCGCATTAAATAGATTAACAGGATTCGCTAATTCAGAAGTACTGCCATCTTTAAAATCCCAAAAGAAGGTAGTCGCATCTGTTGGGGCTGTAAAATTGACCCGTAAAGGGATACAGCCTGCCGTCACATCTGCTGTTTGGGCATGCAATCCTATGCCAGACACAATAAATAAAACGACTATTAATAGGTGAGAAAAATGATTCTTTATCATATGAATTCGGAAAATTTTAAGGTCGCGGTTTAATCTTTCAAGCAAGATGAGGTATGAAACGCAGAGGTGAAGAGGTCTGTAGTTCCCTTACTTTTAACCTATCCTAGGAGTTTTATACCTGAAATTAAGCATCAAAAATAACAATTGATATAGAAAGTTGTGAAACCATTTGGTAATTTCGCAATATAAATGACTGAATCCTTTAATGTAGCTATATCTACTTGTTTCATTTAAGTGAAAATATGTAAGTTTGCTATAAATAAGAAGTCAGATGTCAGACCATTCCATTTTATGGAATTGTCAGAAGTCAGATGTATGACGTTGACCTAATCCTAGTTCAAGATTTTCTAATATTAGAGGATTTATCAAAGAAACAGTGTAATTAGCAGTCTGACAGCGGAGCGATCTGACCTCTGACAACAAAAGTGGTCTGACTTCTAAATAATTAAATATGCGATATACCTTTTATTCGATTTCAACTATCATTCTTATACTCTTTTTGAGTGCAAATGTTATAGCACAAGAAGATCGACCATTAGTCATAGAAAAATCTGAATTGCCTTGTGTGAAAAAAACATTCAATGTGGTGGCTCATATCTTCAAAAATGAAGGCGACTCTTTAGGGGTAGAACCCGATTCTATTGCTGCTGTATTGGCCAGAGTCAATGATCTATTTGCGCCTATCTGCGTGGATTTCGAGATTTGTGAGCTAGATACTATAAATAACTTCCAATACGACACGGTTCAAACTTTTGAATGGGACGAAATACAGGTGGTTTACCATCAAGCCAATAGAATCAATATTTTTTGGGTAGGCGAATTTGAGTTTGAAAATGAACTTTGCGGCGTTACTGAATTAGGAGACATTGCCAATACAGAGAATGGAGGTATTTTGATGAAAAAAGGAGAATGTGTAAATGCAATGGCCTTAGCTCATGAATTGGGTCGCTTCTTCGGTCTCCCTTTTACCTTCGGAGAAGGGGAAGATCGTACAGAGGAACTAGTAAAAAGTAGCAACTGCGAAGAAACAGGTGATCTTATATGTGATACCCCTGCCGATCCTTTTACTTTAGAGGATGACCCCGAACAATTTGTGGATGTTGAAAATTGTCGCTTCACTAATCAAGATCAAGATAATGAAGGAGAATGGTATGTGCCTCAAGTGGGTAATATTATGTCTTACTATCCTGATACTTGTAAGTGCTTTTTTACGGATGGTCAATATCGAATAATGGCGGAAACGTTTAAGAGTAGTGGCGCTCGGATGTGGTAGGCTTTAGAACTGCCAGTTTTTGAGGATGTGGTAGGCTTTAGAACTGCCAGTTTTTGAAAAACTGGCAGTTCTATCTATACTGTAAACGGAATAAATTACCGAATTTATTTGAGTGTGTAAAATAAGGGGAACTTACATAATTAATAATGGAATGTACTAGAAATAACACATGAAAAATTAA
>CAYOBX010000319.1:0-7107 GCA_964402245.1 uncultured Saprospiraceae bacterium
GCCCGTATAGCATCCACAGGATTCATTTTAGCGGCTTGCATCGCAGGAATAATTCCCGATAACACTCCAACAATAATAGAAACCGTTAAACCAAGAATTACATTTCCTATATCAATATATAAATTAAATTCAAGGTAATAGGTAAGTATTTTTAAGACAGCCAAAATCAGTACCATTCCAATAATACCCCCTATCAAACATAAGATAATGGACTCTATCAAAAACTCTAATAAGATGACATACCGCTTAGCCCCTAATGCTTTTTTAACACCAATTAAATTGGTCCGTTCTTTAACAGAGACAAACATAATATTCGCAACACTGAACACGCCAACAATAAGCGAAAAAATACCAATCATTCCACCAGCCATATTTAAAACTCCAAAAAAGCCATCTAATAATTTAGTGAAAGTAGATAACTCATTAGAGGCAAAATTATCATCTTCTTTTGGTCTTATTTTTCGATGCGCTCTGAGGATACCTGTAATCTCTGACTTCATTTCTTTTAAAGGGACACCAGGAGCTGCTTTTACAGCTAATGCAGAAGCAAAGGCAAATTTATTATCTAGATTCGCAAATCTTTTACCATAAACATAACTAATGACAATGGCTTCATCGAAATT
This sequence comes from uncultured Saprospiraceae bacterium, assembly GCA_964402245.1. Lineage (GTDB taxonomy): Bacteria > Bacteroidota > Bacteroidia > Chitinophagales > Saprospiraceae > JAFMDF01. The sequence goes on from CAYOBX010000319.1 coordinate 624, forward strand.
CATAATATCTAATCCTTCCCCAGACTTTTTAATAATCCCTACGACATCCACTTTTTGACCACTTATAGACATCTTTTTTCCAACAGGTTCGATCGCACCAAATAGTTCTTCTGCAACCGTTGCTCCAATAACGGCCTTGGCAGTTCCTTTCGCAGCTTCAGAGATAGTAAAGAAGCGACCTTTTTCTATTTCAAGGTTGAGTACATTTTGGCAAGATTGCGTACCCGCAATTAAAATACTTCCATCTAGACTATTCGATTTGTATTTAGCCGTTTTCATACCTACAGGGGCATAGAAAGCTACATCTTCTGCCGTCGTAATTCTTTTCTTCAAAGCTTCATAATCCTTGTAATTGGGATTGGGGCGGCGCATCCATTTCCAAAAATTACTACCAGGATCTTCCTCCCATGAAAACTTTTGCACATACACCACATCTGTTCCGATTCTGTCAAAGCTGGTTCTAACATAATCCTCCAAAGAATCTACCGCAGATAAAACCCCGATAATGCAAAAAATGCCTATACAAATACCAAGCAGCGACAAAAAACTCCTCATCTTATTGGCTAATAAAGATTGATAGGCCTGTCGAAAACTTTCAGAGATAACTTTTAGTAAGGTGATCATAAAGATGGATGATTAGAAAGTCTATTTATCAATTGTAAAGATAAAACTCTTTAACTCAAACCTATCAATAGATTCGATTAACAAAGTGTTTTTATCTGCAAATTTCCAACAATTGAAACAAAACCAGCTTTTATATAGTTAAACATAGGGAACACGTCAGTTTCCTACCTAAAAGTCAATAAATATCAAAGTTTGCTATTCTTATTTGTTGTATTCCACAACTGGTTAGACATTTTCATATCTTTGCCACTTTTGAAAAAAAATTCCTTATATATAATACTATATATTAGGGATACACTACTGGACATTTTATTAGAATAGGGAACAGAGAAGCGAGAGGAGAGATAGATTTCGTTTAAAAGACAATGGAATTTCGTTACTTTTTAAACGAAATCTATCTCTTTTCTCTGCTCTCGCTTCTCTGTTCTTCAAAATGTCCAGTAGTTTATATTAGGAAAAAAAAGATACAATAACTTGATTACTAGTTATTTGTTATCGTTTTGATGAATTGGGAGCACATTCAAAGAGAAAGAAACTATTGAGGCTATACTTATTTTATAATTAGGGGCATATTAGTTGATGTTTTTACCCCTAATATCTAACAGAAAATTTAATTAATTGCATGAGGACTAAACTTTCACAGTTTAATTTTGAATTACCAGAAGAGTTAATCGCTAAACATCCTACAGAATATAGAGATGAGTCTCGTTTAATGATTGTTCATCGAGACACTGGGAAATTTGAGCATAAGATATTTAAAGATGTTTTGAATCATTTTGAAGAGGAGGATGTGATGATCCTTAATAATACAAAGGTTTTTCCAGCTCGTTTATTTGGTAGAAAAGAAAAAACTGGTGCAAAGATTGAAGTTTTCTTATTAAGAGAACTAAATCGAGACCAAAAACTGTGGGATGTATTAGTAGATCCAGCAAGAAAAATTAGAGTAGGAAATAAACTATACTTTAGTGATAAGGAGAATAACGATATCTTAGTAGCGGAAGTAGTGGATAATACGACTTCGAGAGGAAGAACGATCCGGTTTTTATATGAAGATACGGAAGAAGCATTTTTTAGAGATTTACATAAATTAGGCAATACGCCTTTACCGCAATTAATTGATAGAGAAGTAGAGCCATCTGATAGAGAACGATTTCAAACCCTGTATGCAAAGGAAATGGGGGCAGTGGCAGCACCTAGTGCTGGTTTACACTTCAGTAAAGAATTATTGAAACGCTTGGAATTGAAAGGTGTTAATTTTGCAGAGCTAACATTGCATACGGGCTTGGGTACTTTTCGTTCGATAGATGTAGAAGATTTGTCGAAGCATAAAATGGATGCAGAGTATTTCAAAATACAAGAGGATGCAGTAGCTAAGGTAAATAAGGCCTTAAAGGACAATCGTAAAATTTGTGCAGTAGGTACGACTTCTATGCGGTCTATTGAATCTGCTGTATCTGCCAATAATAATTTAAAATTAGCAGAAGGATGGACGAATCTATTTATCTATCCTCCTTTTGAATTTACTATTGCTAACACAATGATTACGAATTTTCATTTGCCTAAATCTAGTTTAGCAATTATGGCTTGTGCATTTGGTGGACGAGATTTGATATTGAGTGCCTATGAAGAGGCGATCAAAGAAAAATATCGTTTCTTCTCTTATGGAGATGCCATGATGATTGTATAAAAGAGAAGTCAGAGGTCAGACCGCTCTGCTGTCAGAGGTCAGATTTATGATGTTGACCTTATGATGTTCTAGCTTCTTTAGAAGCTCGACATTTAATGAAATTCTAGTTAAAAATAAAAAAAGATCCGCCTACCAGCGGATTTTTTTTTATTTTAGGGCTATAGTAAATTCTAATGAAATTATATGGAGCTTTGTCTCAATACTCGGCAATAAGTATGTTTAATATATTACTTTTGAGGCAGCAATTTTATTAGGCATTTTTGCAAAAATGCCTAATAAAATTACTGCCTCAAAAAAAACTATATCAAAGCTACTGCTTGCCTATCACTATTTAAGACAAACTATCGAAAAAAATCAAATTTCATAGAAGCATTTCTTAAAGAATAACAAGTCTATTAAATAGAATCAAATATTAGTCACATAATTAGATATTTGGAATACGAACAATAACATTGTTAGATGACTTATGACGGTCAGCAACGTCACAAGGTCAACATCCTACGTCTGACATCTGACAGTTCCCTTAGCGGAAGCTAAGTGGAACGATCTGACATCTGACTTCTTAAAACGTGACTCTAAATCAATAAACGCATGTCGGAAAATTATGAACCTCCAAAAAGGAGAACTTCAAGTAGTATTGGTCGATGGGCAGTGATCTTTGTTTTGTTTAGTATTGCCTCAATGGTATTGGTAAAATACTTTAAAACGGGCTTTGGAATGCCGAGCCTATCAGATTTAACCAGCTTTTCTACGGGTGATCCTGATATGACCCATATCCCCGAAGAAATGCAGATTACTTATATTCCTTCCGATTATCGCTCTCCTGTGAATGAAGAAGATGCTATGGTCATTCTGTCAAATCCACAGCGTTACCGCAGAGATTTTGACCAATTAATTTATTCCTTCAATCTATCGCTACTGAACCATGTGGCAAATAGGATGGACCTTAGTCGAAATATAAAGGCTAATCTGGAAACAGAATATCAAAAACACCACGATTATTATAAAGAATTATACTATAAAGACTTTGTAGCATTAAGAGATACCTCTGATAATAATACTCAATTATGGTATCAAAATGAATCCGCCAGTGCAGTTGAGACCTTAAATGAAATTGCCTCTAAATATACCTGCTCCTTTGTAAATGTAGTGATTATGGGGATGTTACAAGCAGGCTCTACTGCGATGACTGCTAAAGGGAATCGAATAGATACGCCCTGTGGAATTGCTTTACAAGAGGGGCTGGGCCCCACCATTAAGCGGTTAAAAGAGAAGGCCGCTATAGAAGATTTTGCAAAAGCCAAAGGATTGCTTGAAGAAAAGGTTGAAAAAGCAGTTGCAGAGTTAGCCACTATGGAAATAAGAGATCGTAAAGGATTGAGTAAGTCTCTTAAAACGAAAGTTTGGGGAGTGGATGTCTCCACTACAGATATAGAAGTATCAGCTATTAGTATTCTAAAAGTTGGTTTTAAATTAGATGAATATTTTGATTTAAGTTTAGATGACAAACGGAAAATTGTAACGGTTACTTTACCTGAGCCTCAAATCCTTTCTCACGAAGTATATCCAAAAGTAGATAAGTTAGAAGTGGGTTGGATGCGAGAATTACAAGACGAAGATTTTAACAGGAATTTTAATCTATTAAGAACAGAATTTCGGAAAGATGCCATAGACAGTGATGTAATGGACCAAGCCAAGCAAGAGGCTGCAAATCTAATGGACCTGATGTTTTCGCCTGTGATTTCTAGCTTTAGTAAAAAATATCAAGTGCAAGTTAGGTTTCGACGAACCATAGAGGAGAGTGTGGAATTTTCTTCTGTGGAGGGATAATGTTATCATTCAATTTTGCCTAAGCGACATAATTCAACACGGAACTACTTCGTAGTCACACGGATAACACGGATTTTATAGGTCGTGAGTGATGTAGACAAAAGTTCCAAACCTCGACGATCCTAAGTCCCAACGGGACGACATCCTGTAACCCATGACGATAGTCATGGAGAGATCCTGTAACCCATGACGATAGTCATGGAGAAAAAACAACCAATGTTCTACCGCCTACCAAGCCTACTAATCCTATTCTTCCTTCTCAACGCCTGCAATCAATCCATCCCCCCTAGCGAAGACTATTCCAACATAAAAATAGCCAGAGACCAATGGGGGGTACCCCACATATTCGCACCCACAGATGCAGAAGTAGCCTATGGCCTAGCCTGGGCACAATGTGAAGATGATTTTGTAACGATGCAAGAACAGATGATTGCAGGAAGAGGGCGACTAGGAGAAGTAAAAGGCAAAGATGGATTGACCATAGATTTTGGGGTACAGTTCATGGGTTTATCTGAAATTGCGGATAAATATGCGCCTCAAATCACTAATCCACATTTTAAAAAATATTTAGCTGCTTTTGTGGAAGGGGCCAATGCCTATGCTAGTCTGCATCCAGAAGAGTTATTATTACCCGATTTATTTCCATTGATAGAGAAGGATTTATTGATTGGTTATTTATTAGGAAATGTAGAAATTTCGGGAGCAGGTAAAGACCTTGTCAATATATTAGAGGGTAGGGTAGCAGAGGGTTTTAGTTCAGATTTGCCAAAAGGGTCCAATGCCATAGCCATAAGTAATCGGAAAACTACAGATGATTATACTTATCTCGCGATCAATTCCCATCAACCATTAGAGGGGTGGTATTCTTGGTATGAGGCACATCTTGCCAGTGAGGAAGGACTTAATATTTTAGGAGGTACTTTTCCTGGAGGTAGCTGTATCTTTCATGGAGTAAATGAAAATTTAGGTTGGGCACATACCGTTAATCATGCAGACTTTTCCGATGTATATCAACTAGTTATGCATCCTGATAAAGAAGGAATGTATCGTTTTGACGGAGAATGGATTCCTTTAATAGAAAAGCCTTATTGGGCATGGATGAAAATTTTAGGCCCTATTAAAATTCCTATTCGACAAACCATCTATGAAAGTAAATATGGACCTACCTTTGAAACAGATAAGGGATTTTTTGCTTGGCGGTTCTTAGTTGCTCAAGGAATAGGCTCAGCAGAGCAATGGTTTGCCATGAATAAGGCTAACAATTTTGAAGAATTTAAAGCTGCTTTAGATATGCAAGAAATTGTATCTACAAATATCGTTTATGCAGATAAGGAGGATAATATTTATTATTTGAGTAACGGTAAATTACCAATTAGAAATCCTAAATATGATTGGAAAGGAACGCTTCCAGGCGATACCTCTGCTACCTTATGGACAGATGCTTATTTTCCAATAGATAGTTTGCCACAGGTTTTAAATCCAGCATCTGGATATGTGTTCAATACAAATAATACCCCTTTTTCTTCTAGTGGACTATCGGATAATCCAATCGAAGATGAAGATAATAAGACGATGGGGTATCAAAAGACGGGTATTGAAAATAACCGTAGTGCTAGATTTATGGAACTAATGAGCCAGCATGATTCCATAGATTATGCGACTTTTAAAAAGATTAAATACGATACGCATTACCCATCCAAATTGACTTCTCCCTATATGAAGAATTTGGAATTAATGCTACAACTACCCGCCGATAAATATCCTGCTATCAAAGAAGCGATCCAATTACTGAACAATTGGGATAGAGATACAGAAGTAAATAATACCACAGCCGCATTATTTATTTTTTCATTGAATGCCTTAATAGAACAATTGAAAGAGGATTTTCTTTATAATAAAGGCTATTCCATTACGGAAGCTGACTGTGTACAAGCAATCACGCGTGGCAGCCAAAAATTGGTAAAAGAGTATGGACAACTAGCAATTCCTTTGGGTACAGTGCAACGACATATACGTGGTGATGTCAGTTTGCCTCTGGGAGGCGGACCAGATGTATTAGCAGCTATGTATAGTAAAGATGATGAGGACGGACGATTTAAAGGAGTAGTGGGAGAATCCTATATTTTACTAGCAAGATTTGGGAAAGAGGGGCTGCAATTAGAATCTGTCAATGCCTATGGTACTTGTGCAGAGATCGGAGAACCCCATAATACAGATCAAATGGAATTATTCGTTAATCGGGAATTAAAACCTATGACTTTAGATAAGAAATTGATATTAGAAAAGGCGGTTCGGGTGTATGCTCCACGTAAAGTTCTTATGGCTGAAAATTAACTATTAACC